>JBAUVJ010000350.1:0-15324 GCA_049583165.1 Candidatus Sulfotelmatobacter sp.
TGGCATACAACGTCCGCTATCTCGCTCTTTACGAGGCAACCCAATGAAGAAGTTGCAATCAATGGTGGCCCTCGCGATGGCGCTGTTCATGCTGGCACCTTCCAGTCTGTTCGCGTCGAGTCATCGCGAGGCGCCGATCACGGCACTAGACCGCAGCGCGGACGTTACCGACTGGTACGCCTTCGTCAGCTACGATGATCCCACTAAGGTTACGTTCATTTTGAATGTTGACCCCCTGCTTGAGCCCGCCAACGGGCCCAACTACTTCCCGTTCGATCCAGGCGTGCTCTACGAGATGTTCGTTGACAACAATCAGGATGGCATACCCGACGTTACCTTTCAATTCCGTTTCAAAACCGAAATACGCCAGCCGAATTTGTTCACCGGATTCGTTGGCAACCTGGACGGAATTCCGGCGATCACTTCACTCTCCGATGCAGGTTCCGAGGGTTTGAGCCTGCGCCAGACCTACTCGGTGACCATGATCAAGGGGCGTAAAGCGACCTGCCTGAACGATGGAAAGACTCTGTTTGCCGTTCCCTCCAACGTGGGACAGAAGACCATGCCGGACTACCAGGCGCTGTTCAACCAGGGAATTTACGATCTGGACAACGGTGTCAAGGTATTCGCCGGCACAGTCGACGATCCATTTTTTATCGATCTGGGGGCGTTTTTTGATTCGGTGAACTTCCGCTCGGGAGTCGGTCCGATCCTGTCTCCGACCATCGACGCGGACAACACCCACAACTATGCCCCCGACGCAGTGGGCGGCTACAACGTCAATTCCATCGTGCTGGAAGTTCCCATCACGATGCTAACCGTCGACGGCAGACTCCACCCTGCCGGCGAGAAACAAGCCGTCATCGGAACCTACGGTGCCACGGCGCGGCCTGAGATCACAGTACGTCGCTCGCCGAATCCGGACCAGAACTTCGGTGCCTTCCAACAGGTAAACCGGGAGGGCAACTCGCTGATCAACGAAGCGATCATCGGGACCGGATTCAAGGACCGCTTCAGCATGGACGTTCCAGCTCATGACTCGCAGTTCGCGAACTTCGTTCTCAATCCCGTTGCGGCGGGCGTTCTCAGTTCGCTCGGTGTACCAGTTCCTCCGAATCCGCGCACCGACTTGCTGATCCTGGCGCAATATGAGGCTCCAATCTGTCCGGGTTGTGGTCCCAGCGATGCAGGCCCGGTGGCCGATTTGTTGCGGCTCAACACCGGCATTCCTGCAACTCCAGTGGACAAGCAGTTACGTCTCGGATTCATCGCCGGCGACGTGGCGGGCTATCCCAATGGACGCAGGCCGATCGACGATGTGTTTGACATCTCCCTCCGCGCGATTGAAGGCATCCTGGTGAGTCCGACGAAATTCGGGCTAGCTCTGGGAGATGGCGTGAACACCAAAACCGAAGGATTCAACAACTCCTTCCCCTACGTAATGCCGGCTAACAGTGGACGCAACAGCGCCCACACGGGCCCCGGCCAGGCGGGCTGCACCGGCCAACTCGGCGGTATCTGCCCCGTTAACTAAACCAACCCGCGTGGCCGCTGCGAAAGATGCAGCGGCTACGATTGTTTCGCCAGGAACGAGGGAGTTATGAAGAAAATTCTTGTGCTGATGTTGATGACTGCTGCGGCTCTTTGTGTCGCGCAAGTCAATCCAACAACGAGCAACGCTGAGCGTTCCTCCGCGGAGCGAGGCATTGCGGCGGCCCAGAAGACGATTCGCGAGAAACCTGCCCAGAACACCGGCTACAATCTTCTGGCGACAGCGCTGGTTCGCCGCGCGCGCGAAACTTCCGACGCGAGCTACTACGCTCAGGCCGACGACGCCGTGAAGAAATCGTTGCAGCTGGCCCCCAATAACTTCGACACCAGGAAGATTGAGGTTTCGATTTTGCTGGGGGAACATGAGTTTCCCGCCGCGCTGGATGCCGCGAAAGCGCTGAACAAGCAAATCCCCGACGACGTCACGGTCTACGGCCTGCTGACCGAGGCGAACGCCGAGCTGGGTAGCTACAAGGACGCGGAGACGGCGGCGCAGTGGATGCTCAATCTTCGCCCTGGCAATCTGCCGGCGTTGATCAACGCAGCGCACCTGCGCGAGTTGTTTGGTGACATGGATGGCGCTTACGATCTGCTCCAACTGGCTTATGAGTCGACGGCGCCAACCGAGGACGAGGAACGCGCCTGGCTGCTGACGCAAATGGGCCATCTACGGTTGGCTTCCGGCAATCCAGATACGGCCGACAAAGTCTTGCAGCAGGCGCTGACCGTCTTTCCGAGCTATGCTTTCGCCATGGGCACGCTGGCCGAGGTTCGAATTGTGCAGAAACGTTACGAGGAGGCGATTGTTCTGTTCCGGCGATGCAACAAGCCCACAGCGCGAGCCGCGAATTTATACAACTTGGCCCAGGCACTGCGGCTTGCGGGGCGCAATGCTGAGGCAGAGAAGGCTTTCGCCGAGTTCGAAACGAAAGCGCGCATGGAATCGAGCAGCAAGGACAATTCCAACCGGGATCTCATCTTCTACTATGCCGACTACGCAAGCCGGCCCGCAAAAGCGCTGAAGATGGCCGAGCAGGAATACGCATGGCGGAAGGACATCTACACCCTCGATGCTTACGCCTGGGCGTTGCACGTCAACGGTCAGGACGTGGAGGCGCGCAAGCAGATTGAAATCGCTCTGGAAGTGGGCATTCGCGACGCCAAACTGTTTCGCCACGCCGGAGAAATCGCTCTAAAATTGGGCGATGTTGCAGCGGCACAGCGTTATCTGAGGCAGTCGGCGGAGTTGAACACGGCAGACTCGGAACAGGCGAGAGTCGCATTAGGCGGCCTCCCACAAGCGCCGAGCCGATAGGAAACTTTGATATGCAGAGGATCAAGACTATCGCTTTATCCCTGCTTCTCAGCGTTTGCGGCGTCGTGACTCTGCTGTGTTCGCCAGTCCGGGTATGGGCAGCGGCCAGCGGAAGCCTCTCCGGAACACTGAAGGATTCTAGCGGCGCTGTTGTCCCTGCCGCAAACATCACGTTGGTTAACACGGCGCTAAGGTCGGAATATGATGCGGTTTCGAACGGACAAGGGTTCTATTCCTTTCCTGCTCTGCCAGTTGGACATTACGACCTGATGATTGAGGCCAACGGATTCAAGACTCAGAAGAAAAACGACCTGATCGTTGACACGGATGCTGCGCTCAAGCTCGACATCGTGTTAGTGCTGGGCACGCACACTGAAACGACAACTGTGGAGGCCGACGATGAGGCTCTCCAGGTTCAGGTGGATACGGTCGCGACCCACCTCGGGGAGCTTGTGACCGCTTCACAAATGACAGCTCTACCATTAAACGGACGGAGTTATACCGACTTACTCGCGATTCAGCCAGGAGTGGCGCCGGTTTCCACGCTACTCCCGAATTCCGTGATTATGGCTGGAGTGACTGGAGGTCTTTCCCCGTCGGGCGATTTGAATCCGGGAAACTTGTCGATCGACGGACAACGGGAATCATCGAACGGCTTTTTGGTGAACGGAATCGACGTGCAGGAGCACATGAATGGCGGAACGTCGATTGTGGCGAACCTGGACTCGATTGATGAGTTTCGCGTTCTGACTAATAACTTCGACCCGGAATACGGCAACTACAACGGCGGGATGGTGACTGTGATCACCAAGTCGGGAAGTGATTCCTTCCACGGTACTGTCTTCGAATTCCTGCGCAACACGGCCTTGGATGCCCGAGGCTACTTCGATCCCAGCCGGGCATCATTTCGGCAGAATCAGTTTGGCGGGACTTTCGGCGGCCCGATCAAGCATCAGAAAGTCTATTTCTTTGGCGATTACCAAGGCACGCGGACAAACGAAGGGGTAGAAACAGGGCTGATCTCGGTTCCTTCCGTGGCGGATCGGGCAGGCAATCTGTCTGACATGGCGAGTACCTTGACCGGAGCGGTGAGTGGAAGCTATCTCGCAGGCTTGCTCTCACAAAGGGTCGGGTATGGGGTTTCCGCGGGAGAGCCATACTACACGGCAGGATGTTCTATAACTTCTTCCTGCGTCTTCCCAGGCGCGGTAATTCCGCGGAATGCATGGTCGTCACCCGCTCTCGACCTGCTGCAATATATTCCGTCGCCCAACAATGGTGCGGATCAATTCTCCACCTCGGCCTATGCGCAAACCGTGCGCGACGATAAGTTTTCCGGACGAGTCGATGCCAACACTCGATTGGGCCAGCTCTCCTCTTATTATTTCTTCGACAATTATCGGCTCGATAATCCGTATCCGGGTCAGCAAGGCGGAGCTAGCGTACCTGGCTTTGACGCTCTGAGTTTCGGAACCGCTCAAATCATCAGCCTCGAAGATGCGAAGGCGTTGGCTAACGGCACTGTCAATGAATTCCACATTGGATTTCTGCGTTATGCCAACGTGATCGGCCAGCCGAAGGGCGGACTGGGAGTAAGCCTGGCGTCGCAGGGCTTTGTGACTTCCACCGCCGCTCCCGGGTTCACGATTCAGGCGCCGCAATTTGAAGGAGTGGAAAACATTGTTTTTCCCTCGTTTGTAATGGGCCTTCCGATCACGAATGAAACGCAGGTCAACAACACGCTGTATCTAAGCGATACGGTTTCAAAAGTGATCGGTTCGCACACACTGAAAATTGGCGGCCAATTTCACGCGGATCAAGTGAACGAGCATCCCAACGCTACCTTCAACGGAACTTACAACATCGATGGGACGGAGACCGGCTCCGCCTACGCCGACTTCCTGATCGGCGTGCCCAGCAATTTCACGCAATCCTCGGGCCAGCCCTTTTATTTGCAAAACCGCTACGAAGGATTGTTTGCTCAAGACAGTTGGCGTGCGCGCAGCGACTTGACGATCAACTTTGGATTGCGCTGGGACTACATCATGCCGTTCTGGGAGAAGTACAACCAAATTCAAACCGTCATTCCCGGCAGACAGTCCATCCTTTATCCGGGTGCACCGGAAGGTCTGTTGGTTCCTGGCGATCCGGGAATTCCAAGTACGATCTCGCCGTCGAAGGGAGACAACTTCGCTCCACGAATCGGGATCGCATACGCGCCGACATTCCACCGCGGAATCCTCAAGGCAATCTTCGGAGATAGCGGAAGAAGCAGCATCCGGGCGAGCTACGGGATCTTCTATACGGCGTTTCCGGGGCTTTCGGCGGGCGTCATGTATGCCGTGCCTCCGTTTGGCTATAACTATCTCACTCCCGAGCCGCCACTGTTTGCCACGCCCTTCATCAGCGCCGCTAACGGCGGACAGAATACGAATCCATTTCCTTTAACATTTCCTCCGCATAATGTTTCCGCGAAAAATCCGGATACTACGTTCGATTGGTCGAGCGTGATTCCCATCGCTGCCGATCCCTATTTTTACTATCGCAATGTAGTTCCATACACCGAGAATTACATGCTTTCGTTCGAACGGCAGATCACAGCGAAGGCGCTGCTGACCATGAGTTATGTGGGTAATCAAGGTCACCACATTCTCGCGGTTGTGTCGGCGAACCCGAGCGACCAGGCTCTTTGCTTCAGCCTGAGCCAGCCAAGCGAGGTCGCCGTGGGCAGTCCCACGTGCGGACCCTTTGCTGAGGATGCCGAGATCACCAGCAGTAAAGGCTTGGTCTATCACGGAACGCGCATTGGGTTGGGTCCCAACTACGGAGAGGATACTGCTCAACGAACAGTTGGAAATTCAAATTACAACGCGCTGGAGGCGAATCTGCGCTATGTGGGGAAAAGGTCGAACTTTTTGGTGGGATACACCTATAGCAAATCGATTGACCAAGCATCGAACCTGGGCGAGCAACTCAATCCCTTGAATGCCAGAGCCACGCGTGCGATGTCGGCTTGGGACATGAGGCAAAACTTTGTGGCGAGTTATAAGGTGGCGCTGCCTTTCGACTTGCTTTTCAAACGCTCGGATCGCTTGACCGATGGATGGAACCTCGCGGGGACCACCCGTTTCAGTTCCGGCCTTCCCGTGACTCTTTACGATGACTCGGACAATTCCCTACTGGGAACTTTGGGAAACGGCATAAACAACTACCTGTTGGATACACCGGAATATCATGGTGCGCCGCTCGACATCAATACCAATCCGAGAAATGGACGCGCGGAATTCAATAATTCGAAGGCGGCGTTCACGACGGAGACTCCAGGGCAATTGGGCAACGTACCTCGGCGATTTTTCTATGGTCCCGGAGTCAATAACTTTGACATGACCTTGTCAAAACTGCTCCGGGTGACTGACCGGAAATCGCTTGAATTCCGGCTCGAGGCATTCAACGTATTCAATCATGCTCAGTTCTACGGGGCCGCATCGGTAAATGGAGAAGTAAATGATCCTAATTTCGGACAAGTTGTAACCGCGGCCGCTCCCCGACTGCTGCAAATCGCCATGAAATACACGTTCTAGTCTAGAGACTTCCTCCTTGATTCTTGGTGAATCTGGCGGGGAGAATTGCGATCGCACCCAGATTTCTTGTCCAGCGATCTCGGAACGGGTCGCGCCAAATCCCCGGTCGGAATTTGTAAGTCGCGTTGCCAGAACTCGTCAGTTGCGCCGTGGCAAGAATGTGAATGTCCGTGCAGTGTGCTGCTGTGGCATCGCAAAAATTCACTTGCCCCGGACTGACATTGGCGCCGCCTGCTGTTACCTGGGCAGTGAGCATCACCACCGTACCCGCGGCCACGGAACTTGCCCCGCTGCCGTTTGCAATGACGGAGAGCGATGTACCGTCGCTGCTTGCGTCTGCGCAGAAGCCGTGCCGCTGGCGGCAATTCCCACGAAAAGAGATGCGGCCCCGGCAAGGCGAACCGCTTTGGGTGGCATCCGCTAAACGAGCGTGAAGCCTGGAGAATCAAATATCCAGGGGCAGGACGCAGAGGTCTTGCGGGCTGACATGCGACACTCCGTAAATGGGATCAGCCGTTCTTGCTGCACCAACAATTGGCGGTCAGGGAGGGGAGAATTTCGACGGAGTTGTAACACGGGTTGGTTTCCATTTCCGTTGCCGGCAGACTGGAACCGAGAGCCTCGGGGCAGCCGTCGCGGATGATTTGTCAACTCTTGGTGATTCGGCTGAGGGGACGAATCCAGCTACGCAACCTGTCCAAGCATCGTTATAGGGGCGGTCAACCTTTGGTTGGTCACGTGGGGCACGCCAGAGCCGGGAGTTTTTGAGTGTGACTGATTCCATGACAATGTCGGCTCCCAAGTGGCCTTCATAGCCAGTGTCAGGGTATTATTTTCTAGCCTTTGTTCTCGGGCGGGAGTAGCTCAATGGTAGAGCATCGGCTTCCCAAGCCGGTGGTTGCGGGTTCGATCCCCGTCTCCCGCTCCATTTTCTGGCGACATTGAGCCCACTCTTTAGCAATGCCGAGCGAGCCGCTCACTCTGCAACCATATCCATGAGCAAAGTCGAATTGCGGAGATTTGCGTACAATCACAGCTTCTGATTTTCTGGATCAAATGGCGCCATTAACCATTTTTGGACTGTTCGCGGTAACGGCCATGTTGGTTTGTTACGCCTTGGAGGCGCGGAGCCGATGGTTCATCCTCGCCTTTGCCGGCGCGTGTGTACTCGGCTCGGTGTACGGTTTTTTGCAGGGAGCGTGGCCGTTTGGTTTGGTCGAGGCGATTTGGTCTGGGGTCGCGGTGCGGCGTTGGGCGCTGGCGTCGAAGCCAAAATAATCTGCCCGCCGTCGGACCGATTGCTATGGTCGTCGCAATTCTTTGAGCATCTCCGGCTCGATGTTGCCCCCACTGATAATTGCCACATTCAGTTTTGTCTTGGGAAGCTGGTCGGGATGGAACAGAAAGCCGGCAGTAGCGACCGCCCCGCTTGGTTCGGCGACTGTGTTTGGATTCGCCGCGAGCAAGCGAACTGCTTCGCGCATTTCGTCTTCGCTCACAGTTACGATATCATCGACGTAGCGGCGGATGTGCTCGAAGTTGATTGCGCCTACGCTTTGCGTGCGCAGGCCATCGGCGATGGTGCGCAAAACTTCGGTGGCAGGGAACTGAACGATCTCTCCCGCGCGCAGGCTGGCCTGCGCATCGGCTGCCAGTTCCGGTTCTACTCCAATCACATTGATCGAGGGCTTACTCAACTTGATCGCGGCCGCCACGCCGCTGATCATGCCGCCGCCACCGACTGGCGCGAGCACCGTTTCCACATCCGGCAAGTCCTCGAGAATTTCTAACCCCATCGTGCCCTGGCCGGCGATGATGTGCTCGTCGTTGTACGGGGGCACAATCACGTAACCGTGCCGCGCTGCCAGTTCTTCAGCCTTGAGCTGGCGCTCCGCGCTCCCCGGACCCACGATGACAATCTCCGCGCCCAGCGCCGCTGTGGCTTCACGCTTGATCGCCGGAGCATTATCCGGCATGACGATAACCGCCTTTACACCCAACGCCCGCGCCGCATAAGCCACACCCTGCGCATGGTTGCCGCTGGAGTATGAAATCACTCCGCGCTTGCGATCTTCGTGCGAGAGTGAAGCGATCTTGTTGTAGGCTCCGCGCAATTTGAAGGCGCCAATAGGCTGCTGGTTTTCCGGCTTGAGGAAGAGGCGGCGGGATGCGGAATCTTCATGATCGAATTCGATCAAATGAGTACGGGCGGTGACGTCTTGGAGACGGGCCTGGGCGGAGCGAATATTATCGAGGGTAACTAAGTTGATTGCATTCAGGGGCATGTAGATCATGTAGCCCCAGTCGTTGTCCGTTTGTCAATTCCGGCAAAGAGATTTGTCAGGGAACCGGATTGTTACACTTCTCGCCCGGTGGTCGATCGCATCCATCGGGAAATATTAATTGTCAGCTTTTGCAGATTGGCGGCCATCTTCAACTACAAATTCTGCCGGAACCTGGAACATTGCCGGATCCGGTTCAGACCGGGACAGATCAACCAGGCGAATCGCCAGCGTGCCTTCTCTTGGATCGTTGCGTGTGACGGATAGGTTTATTTGAAGGTCGGGGGAATACCAAAACTCGCGCGTGGTGACCAATGGTTGGCTGTTCCCAATCACGCCGGCGTTGATGGTAGTCGTCTCGCGCGTGCCCACGACGTTGGGATCCTCGATCACGTCAGATCCCAGGCTCTCTCGAGTGAGGTAACGTTTCCCATCGTCGAGCGAACCGGCAGGGGTTGGCTTAAATGAGGTACGGGCGTGGTAGCCGGTGACCGTGCAACGGCGAGCCGCGACTATACAGACTGTTCGGGTGTGCGTGACGGGATCAAAAATGCGGATGTCCTCTTTTCTGGATTCCTGATCTGAATTCGCTGGGACGAACTTGCGGCGCTCGCGGTAGATGCGACCCTGGCTGTCTCGGGCAACCATCGCAAAAAGATGGGTTGTGACAACGCCTCCATCGTCGAGTTTGCGCGTCCACTCCGTAGTGCTCCGGCCGGAGAAAGGCTTTCCGGCAAGCGGAAGAACTGTAATGCCTTCGACGAAGTAGCGCGTACGTCCGTCGGGTCCACGCGACGGCGCTTCGGAATCTTGAGCTGCAAGGGTGGAGGCAAGAAGCAGAAAGAGAGCCAGCAAGGGATAGAGTTTCACGAGTCACCTCACCGTTGGACGCAGAAAATATAGCACTGGGCGGGGCTAAATTTCAATTTTTGCGGCGTGGTCAGATCTCAAGAATCACTGGCATAATCAGCGGACGCTTCTGCGTCTGGCGGGAGATGTAACGCTTCAAATCGGCGCGAATTTTTTCCTTGATCACTCCGTAATCGGCTTTCTCTTCTTCGCTGGAATGCGCCAGCGTGTCTTCGACAATTCGCTTTGCCCCTTCGAGCAAACCGTTCTCGCCCGGATTGAAGCCGCGGGTCACAATTTCGGGCGCGGTTTCCACACGCCCCGTGAGCTTGTTTATGGCGATGATCGGCAACACGATGCCGTCTTCGCTCAAGTGCCGCCGGTCTTTAATAATCAAATCTTCGACTACGTCGGTGCGCGATCCGGAATCGATGCAGACGCGGCCCACGTTGACCCGTCCAGCCTTGCGCGCATTGTGTTCGTCGAATTCGAGAACGTCTCCGCTCTCGATCAACATTACTTTTCCCACCGAACTGTGCATCGCCCCGGCCATTTCGGCATGTAACTTGAGCTGCCGGTATTCACCGTGGACGGGAATAAAATATTTCGGCTTGACCAGGTTGATGATCAATTTGAGTTCTTCCTGGCTGGCGTGTCCGCTGACGTGAATTGGGGGCGATGTGCCGTCTTCGTAGATCACGTGCGCCTCCCGGCGAAACAGGTGATCGATCATCCGGTAAATAGTTTTTTCATTGCCCGGAATGATGCGCGACGAGAGCACAACCGTGTCGCCCTTTTCGATTTTTGCGTGCTTGTGATTATCCACGGCTGCCCGCGATAGCGCCGACATGGGCTCGCCCTGGGTTCCGCTGATCATCACGCAAACTTTTTCCGGCGCGAAATTCTTCATGTCGCCGGGATTGATCACCAGTCCTTCGGGAATTTCCAGGTATCCCAGGTCTTCGGCGATTTCGGCGGAGTTGTTCATCGATCGCCCGATGAATGCAACCTTGCGCCCGTGCTGGTGAGCCAGTTCCACGGCCAAGCGGATGCGATGAATCGAAGAGGAGAAACAGGAGATGAATAAGCGCCGTTGCGTGTGCGCGAAAACTTCGTCAAACTTTCGCCGCACTGCGCGTTCGCTTGGGGTATAACCTTTGCGTTCGACATTCGTGGAATCCTGAAACAGCGCCAACACGCCCTGTTGGCCATACTCGGCGAAGGCGTGCAGATCGAATAGGTGGTCGTCGGTGGGCGTCGGATCGACTTTGAAGTCGCCGGTATGAATGATCACACCCAGCGGAGTGTGAATGGCGAGCGCCACGCAATCCACTAAGCTATGCGTCACTCGAATCGGATGCACGGTGAACGCGCCCGCCTTGAAACGCTCACCCGCCTGCATCTCGCGCAAGTCGGCGTCTTCCAGCAGTCCGTGCTCGTCAAGCTTGTCTTCTACGTAAGCGAGAGTAAATTCCGTTCCCCATACCGGCACGTTGAGTTCGGAAAGAATCCACGGCAGAGCGCCGATGTGGTCCTCATGTCCGTGGGTGAGAATAATCCCGCGAACCCGCTCGCGGTTCTCAATAAGGTAGGAAATGTCGGGGACCACAATGTCCACACCGAGCAATTCAGCCTCGGGGAACATCAAGCCCGCATCGATCACAATAATGTCGTCGCCCCAGCGGACCGCCATGCAGTTCATACCGAACTCGCCGAGGCCCCCCAAGGGGACAACCTGCAATTTTCCAGTTGGCATGGAGTACTGTTGATGCTAGCAGAGTGTGTCGCATACCGTACAGAGCGATCCCGTTGGCTCTACGGTGCAGCCGATGGCATAACCTTCGCTTTTTGAGGTAAGGTTGACTCGTGGCAGAAGCGGAATCCAAATCGTGGCTGCGCTCTCGCGCCGAAAAGGCGCTGGTCAAGGGCCTTACCCGCGCCTACTCCACGGTGCAAGTCGATCCGGAAAGGTTTCTCTTGCAACTCCGCACTGCTTACCGGATGCCGATCAGCGGTTATCACGGGGTCTACTCGCTGGAGATTGGCGAAGTGGACGCGGTCGCCAGCGACGTGATTCGCGGAGGGATGAAGCTGGCTGCGGCTGAGGGTGCAGGATTCGGCCTGGGCGGATTGATGACCATCATTCCCGACCTCGGCATTCTCTCTGCGATTACCATGCGAACCATCCAGAAGCTGAGTCTCGTCTACGGCTTCCAGTTCAACACCGACGATGAAATCGCTGAGCTCTGGATCGCGGCCGCAAGCGCGGCGGGGGTTGACATCAGCCGCGAGCTGCTGGAGAAAGAAGTGGTCAATAAATTCGTTCCGCGAGTGATCCAGCGTATTGCCGCGCGCGCCAGCGCTGAGGTGGTGGAGAAGTGGGCGGGGCGAATGATTCCGCTGATTAGCTCAGCTCTTGGAGCTGGTCTGAACTACTGGTTCGTGCGCGCGTGGGGCGAGCGCGCCAAGGCTCACTTCCGTGACCGGCATCTACAACTTCGCCAGCAGGCCGACCAGCAAGCTCTGGTAGCGCCCGCGCTGCTGATTCTGCCGCCCGCCCGTTAATTGCTGTCATCCTGAACAAGCGTTGTTTGTTGTGAATTTGTGTTAGAAAAAAGGATGACCACTTTTCAGTGCAGCGCTATTCTCTTCGATCTTGATGGAGTTCTCGTCGATTCCACCGGCTCAGTCGGCCGCCAGTGGCGTATATGGGCGCGTGAGCGCGGCATTGATGAGGAAAAAGTGATGGCGATCGCCCACGGCGTTCGTGCCGTGGAAGTCATTCGCACCGTTGCTCCTCATCTCGACGCTGAAGAGGAAGTGCGTAGCCTGGAAGCGCGGGAAGCGGATGATCGCGATGGCGTTGCCGTGATGCCCGGCGCAGTAGCACTGGTTCGCACAATTCCTCAAGGACGCTGGTGCGTGGTCACATCAGGTTCTCGCCATCTGGCGAAAGCGCGGCTTCAGCTTGCGGGGATACCAGTTCCTGAAGTTATGGTGACGGCGGATGACGTCGTGAATGGAAAGCCGCATCCAGAGCCGTATCTCAAGGGCGCGGAGTTGCTCGGCGTTGATCCCAAAGAATGTTTGGTGATCGAAGACGCGCCTGCGGGAATTCGTTCCGCGCACGCCGGTGGGATGAAGGTGATTGCTCTCGCCAGTACCTATAAAGAATCAGCAATCAGGGAAGCCGATACGGTTGTCGCCAAACTGACGCAGATCAACGTTCGAGCGAATGGGAACCGAAAGCTCGAGGTAAAGGTCGATCAGCTGCAGAAAGAGCTTTAAGCCGCGCACTCTCTTTACCGCAGCCAATCTTCTAGCTCAACTCCGCGATCTGTTTTCTCGTCGCGATATTTCACGATCACCGGCGTGTACAAAGAAATTCCCAGCTCCGCGGCGGCACCTTTTTTCGCTGCACGCGACCCCGGCACAACCACAGCGCCCTCCGGAACTTCTAGTGGAGATTCTGGCGTAGCGCGATAAACTTCGTCTCGGACGAGATCATAGAGTGGCGTCGATCGCGTCAAAATTGTTCCCGCACCCAGCACTGCTCGCGCCCGCACCAGCGTACCTTCATATACTCCACAATTGCCGCCAACCAGCACATCGTCTTCAATCACAACCGGCGCGGCATTCACCGGTTCGAGCACTCCGCCGATCTGCGCCGCTGCACTCAGATGCACGCGCTTGCCGATTTGCGCGCACGATCCTACCAGTGCGTGCGAGTCGACCATCGTGCCTTCGTCAACGTAAGCGCCCACGTTGATGAACATTGGCGGCATGCAAATCACTGACGGCGCAACATACGCTCCCACGCGCACCGACGAACCTCCAGGAACGATGCGCACGCGGTCAGTTACGGAAAAGTGGCGCGCGGGAAAAGTATCTTTATCCACAAAACTCAAGGCGGCGCCACCCATCTCTGTTAGCTCACCAAGGCGAAAGCCCAAGAGGATGCCATGTTTCACCCATGTGTTGACCACCCAGCGGCCGTCGATCTTTTCCGCCGCGCGAATTTTCCCCTGGGTGAGGGCATCGCGGAATTCGAGAAAAGCTGGGCGCGCCTCGGGATTGTGCTCGACCTCGCCCAGCGCAGCCAGACGCTCGATGGAAGTTTTCAAGGATTGCATGGGAATTATTGACTGGTCACACGCACTTGCACTCGCTGCGGATCAGCACGCCGGTCATGCCATGGGCAATTTCACGTCCGTGCGTGAGCGTAGTATAAGGTCCGTGCCAGCGCGCGTGGTTGGCGTCGTGGCCGGCGGGCCGGCCCCGTCCCTGATTACATTGTCCACAAGAGCCGCGATGCAACACGATCTTATGTGGACCCGCTGCCCAATTTTCATAGATGTAAAATTCCGCAGACTCCGGAGATGCAGCCGCAGCCTTCGCGACCAACCCCACATCCATCGCGACTCTCTGCAACTTCGATCTCGTATCGCGGCGCATGGGCAGGAGCGGCAGACGGTAGTTCTCTTCGATTCTCCCCATCATCGCCAGCACGGCCTTTACCGGAAGCGGACTGGATTCGATAAAGTTAGCTTGCATCAAAGGCAGATACTTGCGGTGAATGCTCCGCGCCGTAGCCCAGTCATTGTTGAGCGCGGCGCTGGTCAGGCTCGCCATCTCGTGAGGAATTTCATTTGCCGCCACGGACACAACTCCCACACCGCCCAGCGCAATCACGGGCAGCGTCACGCCATCATCGCCGGAGAAAACCAGAAACGTTTCAGGCACGGAATTGATCGCCTCGGCGACCTGCGTCATGTTGCCGCTGGCTTCCTTCACTCCAATTATGTTTGGAATCTCCGCCAACCGCGCCAGCGTTGCCGGTTCGATGTTTGCCCCGGTCCGTCCGGGAACGTTGTAAAGAATGACTGGCTTTTCTCCCACGGCCTCGGCAATCGCCTTGAAGTGGCGGTACTGGCCCTCCTGAGTCGGCTTGTTGTAATAAGGAGAAGCGGTGAGAATAGCGTCAACGCCCGACCGCGCGGCTACTTCTTTGGCCTTCTCGACGGCATCGAGCGTGGAATTCGACGTTGCTCCAGCGACAATCGGCACGCGTCCAGCGGCCACCTCGATGGTGGTATCGATCACATGCAGCCACTCGTCGTGGTTCAGCGTTGGCGTTTCGCCGGTGGTTCCGCAGGGCACAAGGAAATTTATGCCGGACTCAACCTGCCACGCCACCAGATTGCGCAGCGCAGCATCGTCGATGGAGCCATCCTGATGGAAGGGCGTAACCAGCGCAGTACCACATCCACGAAGTTGCATGCTAATAAGATAGCGCGAATGGAGGTGGAGCGAAACCAGTCACCCGGGAAACAGGTTCGTATTATGTTTTGCCGCAACTCGGCTTCGTTAGGAGAACAACGTTCGCCTGGACACTACGGCAGATATCAACCACGTCGGCAACGTACTGCCAATCGACGTCGCGGTCGGCTTCGATATAAACAACGCGATCAAAGCGGATCTTGAGTTCATTGAGTAATGCGCTGCTAAGGATCTCCCAAGGGATGAGTTGCGAATTTAAACGGAGGTTGGGACGTAATGCCGGCCCGGCAAATCCTATTCGAACGATGATCGGTTGGATCAAAGGGGAACTAAGTGCGACCCACAAGATGGACTTTAATTCCTGTCGAAGGGAGGAAATTGTTGAGTGAGGATCAATCCGATGAAGAAAACGCTAAATACAAGCGTCAAACTGGAAAAAAGGCCGAACTGTGGTAGAGAAGAGAAG
>JBAUVJ010000351.1:0-9236 GCA_049583165.1 Candidatus Sulfotelmatobacter sp.
GGAAAAAACGCATTTAGCTATTATTCTTACCGGATCGCTCATAACTGCCGCCGCGGTTTCATTAGGTGGAGTGATCAGCTTCGTGGGACTGATCATTCCTCACATGGCAAGGCTGGTGCTGGGTCCAAACCACGTTCGACTCCTGCCGGTTACGGCGATTGCAGGCGCGATTTTCCTAGTCCTGGCAGATACGCTAGCCCGCACCGTGCTTGCTCCTTCTGAAATTCCCGTAGGCCTGATCACTGCATTTATCGGCGGTCCGTTTTTCCTATACCTTCTGCGGCGGACCAGACGGGAGTACGCCCTGTGACTCCGCTGCTTGAGTTTTTAGATGTGTCGTTCAACTACGAGCACCGTCCTGTAGTTGGACATCTCAACTTCACCATCGAACAGGGCGAATGCGCAGCACTGATCGGTCCAAATGGAGTTGGGAAAACTACACTCCTGCGCTTGGCAGGGGGCACGCTCAAGAGATCGCACGGCACAATTTCGCTGGCAGGACGGAGACTGGATACTCTTCCGCGAAGCGAGGTGGCGAAGCTGGTCGCGCTCGTTCCGCAACGATTCGAGGTGCCCTTCGATTTCACGGTGGAGCAGATCGTGGAACAGGGGCGCACTCCCTACCTTGGCCTGTTCGCAGGTTTCAAACGCCGCGACCGCGAAGCGGTAGAGCGAGCCTTGGATCTGGCGGATGTCGCTTCGCTCCGGAATCGAATTTTCAACGAACTGAGCGGAGGAGAACGCCAGCGGGTCAAAATTGCTCTGGGATTGGCCCAGGAACCTCGCTTGCTCTTGCTCGACGAGCCCACCCAAAGCCTCGACCTCGGCCGTCAACTCGAACTGCTCGGCCTGATCCAGACTCTCAATGATCAGGGAGTTACCATCCTGGCCGCAATGCACGATTTGCAGCTCATTGAAGGCACGTTCTCATCTGTTCTATTGCTGGAACCAAACCATGAATTGCGAAAGGGCCCTCCGCAGGATATTTTGCGGGCCGACATTCTGGAGAGAGCCTTCGATTGCCCGCCGCAACGCCATCCGAAATTAGGTGGTGAGAGTCGCGCTTTGCTGGAGAAAATGCTATGACCACCGTCACTCCAGACCTGCTTGCCGCATTCGTCGGCGAGATTGTTGCGCCCGACCCTAAATGGCTGAAGCTCGCGCGCACTCGTCTCGATCGTCTGACTAAGCCACTGGGCAGTCTCGGCCGGCTGGAGGACATTGCAGCGCGATTTGTCGCCATCCGCAAAGGCGAAGTGAGCAATCCGCTGAACAAGGCGGCCTATGTGTTTGCCGCCGATCACGGCGTTGTGGTCGAAGGAGTAAGCGCCTATCCCAAAGAAGTCACTCGGCAAATGGTGCTTAATTTCCTCCAGGAAGGGGCGGCGATCAACGTACTGGCAAGCCTGCACCATGCAGCGCTTACCATTGTCGATGTCGGTGTGGATGCGGATTTCGGCGATCTGCCCGGACTTCTGCATCGAAAAATCCGGCCTGGCACGCGGAATATGCTTCACGAACCTGCCATGACCGCGGATGAAATGCTGCGAGCTTTGCAGGTAGGACTCGAACTGGCGACCGGCGCTCAGGAGAAGCGACAGTCACTGATCGCAGTCGGCGAGATGGGAATCGGCAACACAACTTCGGCGAGTGTGATAACAGCTATCCTCACCGGTCAACCTCCCGCTGCTGTTACGGGCCTGGGAACAGGCCTGGAGAAGCGCGCTCACGAGCACAAGATCGGCGTCGTCGATGCAATTATAAAGAAGCACTTCGGCAAAGAGCCTCGAGTCTCTGAGCCGCGACCGCTTGAGATTCTTCAGTGCGCCGGGGGATTGGAAATCGCTGCCATGGTTGGATTCATCCTGGGTGCCGCACGATATCAAATCCCAGTGATCATCGATGGTTTTATCTCGACGGCAGCCGCCGCATTGGCGTGCATGATTGAGCCTCAAGCAAAAAACTATCTGTTCGCCGGCCATTGTTCGCAAGAACCCGGCCATCGCTTCTTATTGGAATATTTGGGGCTCGACCCGATTCTTGCGCTCGACATGCGGCTGGGCGAGGGCACCGGCGCGGTGCTGGCAATGCCGATCATTGAGTCCGCTGTGCGGCTCTACACTGGCATGGCAACCTTCGCCTCCGCGAGCGTAAGCGAGGCGCAAGCATGAGACGTTTGCTGGAAGAGCTGCTGATTGCTTTTCAGTTTCTTACCCGGCTTCCGGTCTCACGTGTTTCTTACCAGCCTGATTCGTTATCGCGCTCGGCAAAGTTTTTCCCGATTGTTGGCCTGGTTATCGGCGCCGGGGCTTCGCTTTTGCGGCGCATTCTCGCGCCTCACCTCAACCGCGCTCTCGTGGCCCTCTTGATCCTGACTTTTTTTGTGCTGGTCACAGGCGGGTTTCACGAAGACGGACTCGCGGACACCGCGGATGCTTTTGGCGGAGGCTGGAGTCGGGAGCAGGTTCTCACGATCCTTCGGGATAGCCGAATCGGAAGCTACGGAGGACTCGCTCTGGTGCTTTCCGTGCTGGCCAGATTTCTCCTTCTTTCGATTCTTCCAATAAATCGTTTCACAGCATTTGTAGTCTCTGCCCACGTCCTATGCCGTTGGACCGCTTTGCCCTTGAGTTATTTTCTGCCGCCGGCGCGGCAGGATGACGGGCAAGGGGCAAGGATTGCACTGAAGACTTCTTTTCTATCTCTTATCACTGGCACTCTCTTGAGCTTTGCCATCGTTTTCTATCTAATGCGTGGAGCGTTCTGGATACCGGTCCTCGTGGCAATCGTTATCAGCGCTCTGAGCGGCCTCTACTATTTCCGGCGCATCGGCGGGATCACGGGTGACTGCTTCGGAGCCACCAATCAACTCACCGAGATTGCAGTTTATTTTTGCGGGGTATGGAACGCGTGACTCATCTTCTTCTAGTTCGTCATGCGGAGACCGGTATGGCAGGCCGATTCTGCGGCCACTCTGATCCGGGACTCAATGAGCGCGGGCGCCAACAACTCGCGGGACTTCTGAATATGTTGTCGGAACATGCAATCCGCCGAATCTACACCAGCGATCTTGTGCGCGCTCAACAAACTGGCGAAACCATTGCCGAACATTTCGGAGCGGAGCTTCATGTTCGCCCCGCGCTGCGCGAAATTTACTTTGGCCAGTGGGAGGGCCTTACCTGGAATGAAATTGAAGCCCGCGACCCGGCTCAGGCAAAGAGGTGGGCAGAGGAATATCCCAATTCGACTGCGCCCGGCGGGGAGTCATTTCAAGAATTTGAGGCGCGAGTTCGTGGAGAACTTACCTTTTTGGTGCAGGAAGCGACTAACTTTCCGATTGCGGCGGTTGCGCACGCCGGTTTCATTCGCGTGGCATTAGCCAACGGTTGGAAAGTATCGGAAGAAGAAGCCCGGAGCCGCACAAAGAACTACGGAACTTTCGTGGCACTCGATGCAAATCATATTGACAGAGCCTGGATTGAAAATTCCGATAGCAGATCGGCAGGAGCTGACGGAACATTACACGAATTACAAGGAGCACAAAAATGAGCATCGCAACCAAACACGGAGATGGCGGGCAAACCGGCCTTGTCGGAGGTGCTCGTGTTTCCAAGGCTGACCTGCGAGTAGAGGCCTACGGTTCCGTCGACGAATTGAACTCGACCTTAGGTTTCGCGCGCAGTATTTGCAAAAACGACGACATCCGTTCATGGACAGAATCGATCCAGAAGACACTGTTTCGCCTTGGGGGACGATTAGCCACCGGGCCAGGTACTGCTAAAAATCCGCCCACGGTAAACACCGAAGACGTCGAACAAATCACAAAATTGGTCTACACCATCGAAGCCACCGAAGGAATCTTATCGGACTGGTCCTTGCCGGGCGGGCACACGGAGGCCGCGGCATTTGAAATCGCGCGCACCGTCTGTCGCCGCGCCGAACGCTGTGTGGTCCGGTTGGCGGAGAGCGGCGCTTCAGTCGACCCCCAGGTGCTCGCATATCTGAATCGGTTGTCGGATCTTTTGTGGCTCTTCGGACGGCTGCTGGAACTTCACGCCGGCGTCGATTCCAGGCTGCGTGACGACCAACACGCCGGCGCCCGTTGGTCGAGAGCCTGGTGAAGCCATAACCGCGCGCGCCATTATGGTTCTGGGAACCGCATCCCACGTTGGCAAGTCGCTTCTCACAGCGGCTCTGTGCCGCATATTTGCGCAGCAAGGTTACCGCGTAGCCCCGTTCAAAGCCCAGAACATGTCGCTCAATTCGGCCGCCACTCCCGATGGGCTGGAGATTGGCCGAGCCCAGGGTTTGCAGGCCGAAGCCGCGGGCATTCCCGCCACGGTTCATATGAATCCGATCCTCATCAAACCCGCGGGTGACGGGCACTCGCAAATCATTGTGCGCGGCAAAATCTGGGGTCATCTTAGCGCCGGCGATTACCACCAGAGCCGGGTTGAAGAGTTGGCGCCGGTAGTTCGTGAGAGCTACGAATTTCTGGCTGCCCAGAACGACGTTATCGTTCTGGAAGGGGCAGGCTCGCCGGCGGAAATTAATCTGAAGGCGCATGACATCGTCAATATGCGCATGGCTGAATTGGCCGATGCGCGCTGCCTGCTGGTTGGCGATATCGATCGCGGCGGCGTCTTTGCCGCGCTGCTGGGAACTCTCGAACTGCTCGATCCCGCGGAGCGCGCCCGGATTTGCGGATTCGTAATCAACAAGTTTCGCGGCAACCTCCATCTGCTGACGCCAGGGATTCATTCGATCGAGCAACGTTTAGGGAAACCATGCCTCGGCGTCATTCCCTTTCTGCACGAACTCATGCTGGACGAGGAAGACAGTGTAGGTTTGCCTTCACAACGAGTAGTTGACTGGAGCACAAATTCTCCCGCCTCGCGCGAACTTCGAATCGCCGTGATCTGCCTGCCTTCCCTCTCAAACTTCACGGACTTCGATCCTCTGCTGGCAGAGCCTTCGGTTTCGCTGCGATTCTTCCGCAAGCTAGATGAGCTTGCAGTGGCCGATGTCGTCATAATTCCCGGCAGCAAACAGACGGTGGATGATCTCGAATGGATGCGTACACGAGGCCTTGACCACTCTTTACAGGAACACGCTAATCGCGGACTTACGGTTGGCCTGTGCGGCGGCATGCAGATGCTGGGTCGTGAGATTCATGATCCTCACTGGATGGAAGGCCGAGGGTCAACGCCTGGCCTAGGTATTTTGCCCATCCGCACTATCATGCAGCAAAACAAGGTTACAGAAGAGGCAGGAGGGTCACTTATTGAATCGTCGCTCTTCGGTGAAAGTGTTCATGTGGAGCAGCTCCGTGGATATGAGATTCATATCGGGGAAACGATCTATCTTCCTGGCGCCCGCCCGTTCGCGATCCTCCAACGAAATTCCGCGTCGGACCAAACATTCGAAGATGGATGTACGAGCGAAGACCGGCGCACATTTGGAACCTACCTGCACGGGCTCTTTGACGAGGATACCTTTCGCCACGAGTTCATCCGCGCGGCACGCAGTTTTCACAAACTCGCGCCCGCTCCATCCTTTTGTGACTGGAAGCAACATCGGGAACAGGCATTGAACCGCCTGGCAACAGAAGTAACCCGCGCCCTGGATATCAAAACCATCTTTCAGTGGGTAGGACTGCAACACACAGCGAACTGACGCCCGTCACGGAAGAGAAAGAAAAGCGTCGATTAGCGGCGCTTTAGGGCTTCCAGCTCTTCCAAAGTCCGTGGCCAATCCGATCCCAATAGCCGGGACAAGCCTCGATCCGCCAGAACCTTGCCGCCGGTCTGGCAGCGTGCGCAGTAATTGGTTTCTTTGTCGGCGTAGCGAATCTGCAGAACGCTGTCGCCGCATCTCGGACACGGCTCGCCATAGCGGCCATGAACTGCCATTCCCTTGCGAAATGCCGTAACTTTTTCGGGGAAGCCGTTCTCGGCCTCCGCTCGCAGCCGGTCCACCCATAGCCGCAGTGTTTGCTGTGTCGCGGCAAAAAGTTTCTCCCACACGTTGGCTGGCATTTTCTGCGTGAGCGTGAGAGGAGAGAGTTGCGCCGCGTGCAGGATCTCATCCGAGTATGCGTTTCCGATGCCACTCAGGAGCCGTGGATCAGTGAGCGCCCGCTTGAGCGTGTGGTTTTCGGCGGTAAGCGTCGCGCGAAACAAATTTAAGTCGCTGGAGAAGATGTCGATCCCCCCGGGATCGAGGGACCGCAAGCTCTCTTCGCCGGAAAGTACGTGCAGCGATGCGCGGTGTTTCGTACCGGCCTCGGTAAGAACCAGAGAACCCTTTGGAAAATCGAAAGCGGTAAGGCTCTGACGGCCGACCAGCTTGGCTTCCGGCGGCCTCCAGTGCAGTCGGCCGGCAATCATCAGGTGAAGCGCCAGCCAAAGATCATTCTCCAGTCCTAGTGCAATGCGCTTGCCGACTCGCCGCAACTCGCGGACAAGGCGGCCCTCGGCGCTTGCCAAGGGCGGCTGCGCGGTTCGCAGAAGAAACGCGCTCGCCAGCCGCACGTGCTCTAACGGCTCCCCGACGATGCGGGGCTCGAGCGCGGTGATATAGGCGGCGATATCCGGTAATTCCGGCATAAATTAGAAAGCTCGCACGGTCGTGACCACATTTTTACAATGTCACGTTTCGGCCATCGGAAACAGTGGCACACTCCAACCTTAACAAATGACTCGATTTTCCCGATACGCGCGCCGTTTAAAAAAACCTTCTTGGAAGCTCACGAAATAGCTTGGAGAATCGAGGAAAATAGGTTACTTTGGCCGACGTTGGAATTTGGAATCAGAGTCCGGGAAGCACAAATTCGAGGATGGGGCACGACTCGGTTTTGCGGGTGAACGGAAATCGCCGCTCCCCGCGGCGTACTCCTGATTGCGTTAGGTGTTGCCGACTCCAAGAGGAATCCAGCCGTGAAATTCCCTCTTTGCCTCTCCATTCTTGTAGCTCCGGTTTTCTTTTGTTGCTGCGTGCTTGCCAACGCCGGGGACGCTGTTAATTCAGCTGTAACAAACCCAACTGACGCGCCCGCGATTCAGTCCCAAGCAGATGGACCTGTCGCATCCGCGGCGGAGTTTCCCATCCCGGGACCACTGCGCTCATTTCTCCGTATGGCGGGCATCAGTCAAAAAGTTGCGCCGGAAGAAGTGCTGCCGCTGCTGAGCCGGAACGTGTTCATGCGGGGCTATGAGGGTTCCAGGGAGACTGAATTTCTCATCCTGCTGAGCCGTTACATGGTGCAAGCAAGAGAGTTGGCAGAGCTGGCCGCGTCCCAGGGCGCGGTGCTTCGCGCTTCGAATTGTGATGACGCGCGACCCCTTCTGCGCATCCTTGGATATCGGCCACGTCCAAATTGCGGAGAGCCTGGCACGTCGTTGCAAACCGCCGATCGCGAAAGGGCTTTCCTGACCATCGATTCCGGGTTTCCTCTACCCGAACTCGAACAGGCACTGCAAGGAGGCAAGCCGTTTGAGTACCCCTATACATCTTCAGCCGTGCCCGTGCTGTTCGCCGCAGGCGAGTGGACCATGGTCAGCGGGAAGAATTATAAGGAAGCCAGCAAAGACCTTATCGACACAATTCTGACCGACCCGGCCGTAGCCCGCCTTTACTGGGCGCTTTCCAAACTCGATCCTGACACCGACGCGTTTCTCCAGCGATCGATTGGGCTCAGGAAACTGCTGCCTTACGCTCCCGTGCTGGATTTTTACGGGAGCCACCTATGCATCCGTGATGGACGGGTTGCGGTTCCCGGCGGACCGGCTGCGGACGCCGCGTGGAAGGATTTAGTGGGTGTTTCTCCCACATCACCCGCCGCCTTCATTCAAAGATTGCTGGCCGGCGACAAAGGCTGGATGACCGCTTATTTCGATGTCCTTTCCCGTGTAAGTAAAAGCCATCAGACATATTTCACCGAATCGAAGCGGCTGCGACTTTTCTATAGCGCTTTACGCTCTCCAAATCCATCGGGTGCCACGACCGGTGCGTTCAGACCAGCGCCTGCACTGCTCCTTTTAGTCACCCGGCTTCAGTGGGAGCCTGACGGCGAACCGCTTGTTCCGGGAAATCTTGCGGTATGGAAAGAGATTCTTCGCCAAAAGACCGACTCGCGCGTAGTGCATGACTGGCGCAGGCACAACACGAGCCCGACCACCCCGGACCAGTTGGTGCAAACCATGTTCGAGCTGTCCCGCTCCACCACCGATGACGGTCCGCCTCAAATCTACATGGCGATCAGCGCAATCGAAAGCAGGCGATCTCCCGAACATCGCCTGGCTCCGGCGACGGTTCGCCTCTTGGCGCAGAAGTATGAGGATTTTAGCGACCAGTATCGAATTTTTTCCGAGTTTCAGGAATTGAATGATGCCTCCATCGTACTGTTTATGGACACTGCTGAGGCGCTCACCAACATTTCCAATCCCGTGCGCGGCAACGCGCTCGGCACATTTCAGGCGAATGTTGGAATGTGGCAGATTCTGGCCCGGCAGGGACAGATCTCAAACGAGCAACTGAATGATTCGTGGCAGCAGATGATCAAGCCGTTCGTCAAGATTCGATCGGCGGCTCAGGTCTATGACGCGGGGCGGGCTTCTCTCGGTGTGCTGTTCCGATTTGCCACTGGCGAGCCGAACGTTTCTCAGGACGAAATCATCGATTTACTGGCTGGTCCTCGGCAAACTACCCCGGAAGGCACGCGGATGCACCACGAGATTGCCCTCAGAATTCGTTCTGTATTGGACGGCCAGCGGCTGGTTTCTCTTGACACGCTCCTGGCAATGGGCGACGCCCTGAACGAAAAGGCGCATGGCAAGCCATTGAACGATTACGCGATCCATCAGGCCGGCGAGATGCGCGAGTTCGAGATGCCCCGGCCGATTTTCACCAATGGTGAGAGAACGGAATGGGCGGCGGGAATTTACAACAACCATCACACCGAAGTGCAGATGCGAACCGACGTGGCCAAAGTGCTCAAGTCTCCCGCGCCTTCGCCTGCGCAGCTCGAAGAAGCGCGCGGGCAGCTGGCTTCTTTCTTGAGGGACACTCTTGTCGGTCTGAACTATGCCTACTATGAGCCGCCCGGCGCTCAGGCTCTGCATAACAATCCTCTTCTGGTTCGCTCCCACGACTTTGCCGCGGAAACCGTGGGCGGCATTAAGACGGTCTGGCAAGCGCCGCAGCTCATCGGCCAGGGTTCTCCTGCTGGTGGAGGC
>JBAUVJ010000352.1:0-6077 GCA_049583165.1 Candidatus Sulfotelmatobacter sp.
ATCCAGTGTGGTGCGCTTCGTCGAAAACGCCGACATGTCGAACGCAGTCGAAAAAATGGTTCGGCGGCTCGAGCTTTCCGGAATGCATGGCTTTGATTTCATGCTGGACTCGCACACCGGAAACGCCTATCTCATCGAGATCAATCCCCGGGCGACACAAGTGGGACATCTGGCGCTTGGCCCGGGACGCGATCTTCCCGCGGCGTTGTACTCGGCCTTGTCCGGGGATCCGCTGCACGCTGCGCCCAAGGTAACTGAAAACGACACGATCGCGCTGTTTCCGCAGGAGTGGGTGAGAGATCCGGCCAGCCCGTATCTGACTTCGGGTTATCACGACGTGCCTTGGGAAGAGCCCGAGCTGCTTCGTGCCTGCGTTGGCAAACGCTGGAAGCGGAATCGTAAATCCAGCAAAGAACTTCCGGTTCAGGCCCTCTCCACGGTTCGCTTACCGCGCCTATGAAAACTTCGATCAACAATCGCTCCGTTCGCGCCAGCTTTCAAAGCCGGCACCACTTGCAGCATCACCTTGTTCCGGGAGATGGGCCACGGGATGCGACCCGGGATGTGCCAAGAGATCTGCCGAGAAATGTCCGTCGCGACCTTCAGAAGCCCATCCGGGTGATGAAGTTTGGCGGAACCTCGGTGGGCGACGCGGCGTGCATCGCCCGGGTGGTGGAAATTGTTCGGGCGGCATCGCGAGAGAGTCATGTCGTCGTGGTGGTCTCCGCCATGAGCGGCGTGACCAACAAGTTGATCGAGGCGGCGGTGCGCTCCGAAGCGGGAGAGCATGCTCCGGCGGCGGCCATCTTCGAGGCTATTCGCCAGCAGCACCAGACCGCGATCGAAGCTTTGATTCCATCGGCGGAACAACGCAGCCGCATCGATCGCAAGATGAACGATCTTTTTCAAGAAGGCGACCGCCTGTGCCGAGGCGCAGTGCTGTTGCGGGAGTTGACCCTGCGCTCACGGGATGCAATTTCGAGTCTGGGCGAGCGACTTTCCGCTCCGCTCGTGGCAGGCGCTCTGGCGGAGCAGGGAATTGCCAGCGCCGCCATCGAAGCCACCGAACTTGTGGTCACCGACTCCTGTCATGGAGCAGCCGATCCGTTTATCGATTTGACGCGCGAGCTCTGCGACTCGCGCTTGCGTCCGCTTCTGCATCAAGGCATTGTCCCGGTCGTGACCGGGTTCATTGGCGCAACCCCCGAAGGCGTTCTCACCACACTGGGACGCGGCGGATCGGATTATTCCGCGACCATTCTGGGTGCGGCTCTCGATGCCGATGAAGTCGTCATCTGGACCGATGTGGACGGCATGCAGACGGTCGATCCCCGCCTGGTGCCGGGAGGATGCACGATCCCGGAAATCTCCTACCGCGAGGCGGAGGAACTGGCCTACTTCGGAGCCAAGGTATTGCATCCCAAGACGCTGCGGGCGGTGGCGCAATGCGGTATCCCGCTGTGGATTCGCAACACCTTCACTCCCGAGCTGCGCGGAACCAGAATTACGCCGGCGGGTCCGTCTGCCGGCGATCGGGTGACGGCTCTAACCGCGATCCAGGATGTCGTCATGATTACCGTCGGCGGTCCCGGAATGGTTGGCGTGCAGGACGTATTGGGACGCACGGTCCGAACCACCGCGGCCCTGCGCGCCGACGTGCTCCTGATCTCGCAGTCTTCGTCGCAGAACGACTTGTGCCTGGTGATTGCTTCCACACACGCCAAGGCAACCGTGGAAGCGTTGCGCCACGAATTTGCTCATGACCTGGCGCACGAGAAAGCAGAGCACATTAACGTCGATGCGGGAGTCGCCATGGTAGCTGTGGTTGGCCAGAATATTCGCGGCCGCGCTCGGTTTGTGGGACGAACCTTCCGGGCGCTCGACAGCGAGAATGTAAACATCGTCGCTATTGCGCAAGGCTCGACCGAGAGCACGATCTCGCTCGTCGTGGCTAAAAAAGATGTGAAAGCAGCGCTGGCCTGTCTGCATCAGGAATTTCAACTGGGAAACCCGTCGAACAAAATCATTGCCCAGCAAGAAAATTATCTTATGCCCTGCGTGCTGTCGCAGCACGCCGATCTCGCTGACCAGTAAACAATCGCGGGCTGGGGATGTACTCCCGGCTTTGACTCGCACAGAAACTCCTCCCCCCAACAAACTCAAGAGGTCTCATGTCACTCGTAACCGATCCGTTTTCTTCTTTAAGAATCGATGAAATAGAACCAGGGGAGAAAGTCGTGCCATTACGCCGTATCAATCCTGCCATTCCTGCTACGCCAGTTCAGTCCCGAACCGGCCGCGAGCTCAGCCTCCTGGACGAAAAATCCTTCCGCCGCATGATTGCCGTGGAGCGCAAGCGGACAGAGCGCTCCCGCCAGCCGTTCCTGCTCATGCTTTTGGATGCGGGAAGCTGCTCGCCTTCGGGCGCCAATGGCCGAGTCTTGAGCCAGGTTCTCGCGGCTCTGGCGCTGGCCACGCGGGAGACTGATGTCACCGGCTGGTACAAAACCTCTTCCGTGGTCGGGGTTATGTTTACCGAGATCAGCACGGAGGAGCGCAGTTCCATCGTGAGCACGGTGATGAGCCGGGTGAGTGAGACGCTGCGCAACAGCCTTACCCCGCAGACCTTCAGCCAGATCAGTATTTCCCTGCACGTTTTTCCCGAGGATTGGAATCAGGACACCTCGCAGGGCAACCCGACTTTATATCCCGATCTTCTGCATCGTCATCAGTCGCAGAGCGCCGCGCGTGTGATCAAAAGGCTGATGGATATTTTCGGAAGCGCGGCTGCGTTGTTGTTCCTCGCCCCGATATTTTTTCTGGTCGCGTTGCTGGTGAAGCTGAGCTCCAAAGGGCCGATTTTGTTCAAGCAGCAGCGCCTGGGACTGCTGGGCAAGTCATTTACCTTCCTGAAATTCCGCTCCATGTATGTGAACAACGATCACAAGGTGCATCAGACTTTCATCAAGCGCGTGATCAAAGGCGAGCACGATGGCAAATCGGAAGGTGAGGACAAAGCGGTCTACAAGATGACTAACGATCCCCGGATCACGCGCATTGGCCGCTTTATCCGGCGCACCAGTCTCGACGAGCTGCCTCAGTTCATCAACGTGCTCCGCGGCGAGATGTCCCTGGTGGGCCCGCGGCCACCGATTGCCTACGAGTGCGAGGTTTACGATATTTGGCATCGCCGCCGCGTGCTCGAAGTCAAGCCTGGAATCACCGGCCTGTGGCAGGTCAAAGGGCGCAGCCGCGTTCGCTTCGACGAGATGGTGCGGTTGGACCTGCAATACTCGCGCAATTGGTCGCTATGGCTCGATATACAAATTCTGCTGCAAACGCCCAGGGCCCTGTTCAGCGATGATGCGTTCTAGTCATTTTCGGCACTGATCGCCCCGAAACAAGTCATCACGACGCTGATCGTATCCAGGCAGACGTTTTCCACATCCACGTAACCCAGAGAGAAAAAACCGACCGTCCATGTCTTGTGTAGCAACCGTCGAAGCGACTGAAGCGAGAAAGCCGGATTCCAGACCAAGTTCGGTCCATTGCATCGAGCCCCTGCAAGATTGCCGCTGGGACGCATTTGTGCAGAAGCATCCGCGCGCGTCGATCTTCCATTCCCGGGCATGGCTCACTGCTCTTTCCCGGAGCTACGGCTACAAGCCGGTTGCTTACACTACGTCTCCTGCCAACCGGGAGCTCGAAAACGGCGTGGTGTTTTGTCAGGTGGACAGTTGGCTGACTGGGCGGCGTTTGGTCTCGCTTCCCTTTTCGGATCACTGCGAGCCCCTCGTGGACACGCCTAGTGATCTCGCTGCCATTTCGCTTGCATTGGAAGAAGCATCCCGGCGGGGACAATGGCGTTACATCGAGCTGCGGCCGCTGAAGCCGGTCGCAGTGCTGACGTCACTGCAACAGGTGACCGTACCTTACACCTTCCATCAACTTGACCTCCGGCCCGATCTGGAGACGCTTTTCCGCAATTGCCACAAGAATTCCACGCAAAGGAAAATTCTGCGGGCGGAACGTGAAGGCCTTCAATATCGAGAAGGATCAACGGCAGAGTTATTGAACTGCTTCTACCGTCTGCATACCCTCACCCGAAAACGGCACAACCGGCCGCCGCAGCCCCGTAAGTGGTTCGTCAATCTCATGGATTGCTTCGGGGAAAATCTCAAGATTCGCGTGGCATGCAAAAACGACCGTCCCGTAGCCGCCGTGCTTACCATCCGCTACAAGGACACGATGGTTTACAAATACGGCGGCAGCGACTCCCGCTACAACAAACTGGGCGGGATGCACCTGCTGCTTTGGCGAGCGATTCAGGAAGCGAAGGCAGTAGGTTTGGGTTTCGTCGATTTTGGTCGCACCGACGAAGATCAGCAGGGACTGGTCACCTTCAAGAAGCGCTGGGGAAGTGAGCAGTCCATCTTGACGTATTCAAGATACGGCCTTACGTGCGACACCGGCCACATCTTCGAATCATATTTTCTCAACCGCAAATCCGCAGTGGCGAGACGATTGCTAACTCGTATGCCCGGATTCACCTTGCTCGGCCGAGCCCTATACCGGCATGTCGGATAACGCTATGAATTTGTCCCCTAATACTATGTCGCCTCTGCCCTTCCAGCCGTTGCAAGCGGGAACTGCTCGAGTTTCCATCGTCATCGTGGTTTGGAACGCCAAACAGTACGTGATCGAGTGCCTGGAGTCCTTGCGCGAGTGTTGCGAGAACTCGTATTCCGAGGTCATCGTCGTCGATAACGCCTCGAGCGACGGAACTCCGGAGCTGGTGGCCGAGCGCTTTCCGGAAATCAAGCTGATTCGCAATGCGGAAAACTTTGGCTTCGCCAAGGCCAATAACATTGGCATCGCCGAGAGTTCGGGCGACTACATCTGCCTGGTGAACTCCGACGTAAAATTTCTCGACGATTGCATTTCGCCCCTGGTCCGCTATCTCGCGGGGCATCCATGCGTTGGCATGGTGGGGCCGAAGATGCTGGCGGAGAACGGCGAGGTGAGGCGCTCGACCATGCGCTTCCCGACGGTCTGGAATAATTTTTGCAGAGCGCTCCTGCTCGATTCTCTGTTTAAGCGTTCCCGCGCCTTCGGGGGGTTGCTGATGTCGGACTTCGACCATCAAACGACCGCTCCGGTGGAGGTGCTGAACGGCTGGTTTCTCGTAGTCCGGCGAAGCGCGGTCGAGCGCGTCGGGCTGTTGGACCCGCAATTTTTTATGTATGGAGAAGACGTGGATTGGTGCTACCGCTTCCACCAGGCGGGAGAGCAAGTCGTCTTTTTCGCCGAAGCCGGCGCGATTCACTACGGAGGGGCCAGTTCGTCCAATGCCCCGCTTCGCTTCTATTTGGAACTATATCGTGCCACCTGGCAGTACTGGCGGAAGCATCGCAGCGGGCTTAGCCAATTCGGCTTCCTGGTGGCGTTTTCCACCCATCACTTTATCCGCATGATGGGCTCCGCTTTCGTCTATCTATGGTCTCCGTCGCAGCGGCCCAGCACGGCTGCAAGACTGAAAAGAAGTCTCGCCTGCCTGCAATGGGTGAGTGCGGCCCGGCTAAAGGGTCTGGAGACCAGCAAGAAAGTGGCATGAATCAACCTGGTCATCCACACGGATATCCTAAGAACAAAAACCAAATCGAAATGTACGAGACAGAAGTAAATCAGCAGATTGAGAGTGCGGCCACAGTTCCGGCTGAGGTGATGCGCTCGTTCGGTGACCTTAGAGGACAGGTACGGTTGCGCACCGTTCTTCCCTGGGGAGAGCATTGCACCGAGTGTGTGTGGCCGACCTGCTATACGACCTGCGATCTGTACAGTCCCCGGCAGGATGGGCGATGCCGCCGGTTCGTCGACGGAATGGTGAGAATCGACTCCCCGTCGGCGGCAAACTTCTATCTTTTGAAGATTCGTTTTAAACGCTGGGGTAAGTTGTGGACTCCGGGCAACGTCCGGTTGCTTGCCTCCGATAGAGCGGAGAGGCTGGAAAAAAGAGATCGCCGGATCGGCGGCGTGCTCCAGCGACTGCCTCTTCCCAATCTGGTAAAGATCGAAGC
>JBAUVJ010000353.1:0-11822 GCA_049583165.1 Candidatus Sulfotelmatobacter sp.
TCATCCGGGTCCTGGTCCCACTGGTCGCAACCAACGAGCAACTGGATGAAGGGCTCGAGGTGCTGGAATCGGCGCTCTCGAACGTGTGCGACAAGAGAGGCGCAGTTGCCCAGTTGGTGTAATAATCTTTAGTTGCTCTTTGCGACAGATACAGGGGATTCTCATGACAGTAGCGGCACCTCCCGTTATCCGCCTTACTAATTACATCAACGGCCAATGGATGGACTCGCACGCCTCCGAATGGCACGACGTGGTAAATCCTGCGACTGGCGAGACTTTGGCGCAAGTGCCTCTTGCCGAGGCCGCTGAAGTGAACCAGGCGATCGAAGCTGCTGCCGCTGCTTTTCCCGAATGGCGGCGAACTCCACCCGAAGACCGCATCCAGCCGCTCTTCAAGCTGAAGATGCTTCTCGAAGATCACATCGGCGACATCGCCCGCATCATCACCCAGGAAAACGGCAAGACTTTCAGCGAGGCCAAGGCCGAGATGCGCCGCGCCATTGAGAACGTTGAAGTCGCTTGCGGCATCCCCATGATGATGCAGGGCTACAACCTCGAAGATGTTGCCCGCGGCATCGACGAGATGATGATTCGGCAGCCTATCGGCGTCACCGCAGCCATCGTCCCTTTCAATTTTCCTGGCATGATCGCATTTTGGTATTTGCCTTACGCGATCGCGACCGGTAATACGTTCATCCTCAAGCCGTCCGAGCGGGTTCCGCTCACCATGCGCTACGTTTATGAACTCCTGGAGAAAACCGGATTGCCCGAAGGTGTAGTGAGTCTGGTTAACGGTGGCAAAGCGGTCGTCGACGCGCTCATCGATCATCCCAAAGTCCGCGCCATCAGCTTCGTGGGCTCAACTCCGGTGGCGCGCTATATCTATGCCCGCTCCGGCGAAAAAGGGAAGCGCTGCCAGTGCCAGGGCGGAGCGAAAAATCACGTCGTCGTCCTTCCCGATGCCGATATGCCGATGGCCACGCAGATCATCAGCGACAGCGCTTTCGGATGCGCCGGCCAGCGTTGCCTTGCAGTCTCGGTGGCCGTCACTATCGGCGAAGCGCAAAAGACCTTCCGCGATTCCATCGCCGACGCCGCTTCCAAGCTCAAAGTCGGCAATGGACTTGAAGAAGGTGTGCAGATGGGCCCCGTGATTACGAAGCAGAGCAAGGAGCGCGTCGAATCGCTGATCGGGCTCGGCGAAAAGCAGGGTGCGAGAGTTCTGGTCGACGGCCGCAACTCGAGGATTTCGAAATACGAATCTGGACATTTCGTGAAGCCAACCGTCCTCGATGACGTTCCGGCGACCAGCGATCTTGCTGACACCGAGATATTCGGACCCGTGCTCAGCCTCGTTCACGCCGATAATATGGACGACGCTCTCGCGTTTCTTGAGCGCAGCGCCTATGGGAATCAGGCTTCTTTATTCACTTCCAGCGGATCGGCGGCGCGCCGCTTCCGCTATGAAGCGCCGGCGGGGAATATCGGGATCAACATCGGAGTTGCTGCGCCCATGGCTTACTTCCCGTTCAGCGGATGGAAGAATAGTTTTTTTGGCGATCTCCACGGGCAGGGCCGCGATGCGATTGAGTTCTACACCGATAAGAAAGTAGTCGTCGAGCGCTGGGCCAAGGAGCACAGCCGAAAATTCTAAGAGCATTTAGTAATTGAGTAATTTAATAATTGTGTAATCTAAAAACCGAGCATTTAGTCCGGGGAAGCGATTTTCAATTACCCGATTACTCAATTACACAATTACCCAAGGCAGCGATGTTCTCGATTTCAGAATGAGGATTCCATGACCACAACCCTGACCACTCCCACAATGACCGGCAAGGAGATCGTCGATCTCGCCAAGAAGCACACACTGTATGAATGGTCGGCGCAGTCGAAGGTCGATCCCATTCCTGTCGCCAGTGCCAAAGGAATTTATTTCTACACGCCGGAAGGCAAGCGCTTCATCGACTTCAACAGCCAGCTCATGTCCGTCAACATCGGGCACGGCGACGAGCGCGTTGTGCGGGCGATTGCGGAACAGGCGGCGACGCTTGCTTATGCGAATCCTTTCATGGCCACCGAGCCCCGTGCCCGCCTCGGCGCCAAGCTTGCCGAGATCACTCCGGGCGACATCGATACCTTCTTCTTCACTAATGGCGGCGCAGAAGCCACGGAAAATGCCATCAAGATTGCACGCTTCTTTACCGGACGCCACAAGATCATGGCGCGATATCGTTCCTATCACGGAGCGACTGGCGGCTCGATCACGCTCACCGGCGATCCGCGCAGATGGGCTGCGGAGCCGGGCATTCCGGGCGTGGTGCATGTGCTCGATCCATATCATGGGATCGAGCGCGGATGGGAATCGGCGGAAACATCGCTCGCCATGATCGAGGAGACGATTCAACTCGAGGGTTCGCAGACGATCGCCGCGTTCATTCTGGAAACGGTTGTGGGCACGAACGGGATTCTTATTCCCCCGGATGGATATCTGGAAGGCGTGCGCAAGCTGTGCGACAAGTACGGAATATTGATGATCGCCGATGAAGTAATGGCTGGCTTCGGGCGCACCGGCGAGTGGTTCGCGATCGATCACTGGAAGGTTGTTCCCGATCTGATTTGCATGGCGAAGGGATTGACCTCCAGCTATTTACCTCTGGGAGCGGTTGGAATGCGGCATTACATTGCGCAGCATTTCCAGGAGAAAGTTTTTTACGGAGGGCTGACGTATAACAGTCATCCGATGGGGTGCGCGGCGGCGCTGGCGACGATTCGCGTATATGAAGAAGACGGGCTGATCGACAACGCGAAAAAAATGGGCGCGGTGATGAAGCAGTTGGGAGCGGAGATGCAGGCGAAACATCCGTCGGTGGGAGCGGTGCGATCGATCGGATTGTTTGGCATCTTCGAACTCATTCGCAATCGCAAGACGCGGCAACCGATGGCGCCCTTCAATGGCGCGTCCGAGGAGATGGTTGCGCTGGGACGCTTCTTCCGCGAGCAAGGGCTTTACACCCTGGTGCGCTGGAACACTTTCTTCACCAACCCTCCGCTGTGCATTAACGAGCAGCAGCTGCGTGAGGCCTTCGCCATTATCGATCGCGGGCTTGAGATTACTGACAAGGCTGTGGTCGGCTAGTAGCGAGCTTCGAGTCACGAGCGAATTTGTGTCGCACGGACACTCCTTTCGGCTTTGCTCCGTGCCGGCACTGTCCGCGTCTTTCCACATGTACGACAGCCGATCGCCCATCTGGGTTCTCTTGAAACCTGGTGCCTGATCTGCCTCCGCCGTGATTTTGGCGGGGCTGCCATTGGTTTTGCCCAATGTCCTGGCTTCGCCCAGGATGACAAAAGCGGTATATGGACGTCAGCCCGCGGCTACTGTTGTTGCTGCTGTTGTTCGTGGTCGATGCGGTTGGTGCGAGGGGCGGGGCGAGATTGGATGACCAGGGTGGGAGGAAGTTGAACGGGTGGGGGAGCGTCGGAGGGGCCGACGGTTACGGCCACGCTGAGGGCGCTTTGAGCTTCGCCTTTGTGGACGCCGCGGGTGGGAGGGACGTCAGCATAGTCGCGTCCGAGGGCGACGCGAATGTGGCGGTCGGCGCCAATCAGATTATTGGTGGGGTCGAAGGCGATCCATCCCAGATTTGGGACCATGGCTTCAACCCACGCGTGGGATGCGCCTTCGAGGGAGCGGTCTTTTTTCCCGTCAGTTTCGTCGCGGTGAAACATATAACCGCTGATGTAGCGGCAGGGAATGCGCAAGGGCCGGACGAGAGCGATCATGATATGAGCGAAATCCTGGCACACTCCCTGGCGGGATCGGAGGGCATCGTCGATGGGGGAGTCGACGTTGGTGCTGTTGGGGACATAAGCAAAGGCCTCATAGATAGCCTGGTTGAGTTCGGTGAGCAACTCGAGCGGCGTGTCGCGGCGCTCGCAGCGAAGGTCTTTGACGAGGGCCAGGAGGCGGTCGCTGGGTTTGGCGAACTGGCTGGGCAGAAGCATCTCCCAGTAGTCTTCTTTTGTCGACTCGTTTGGTGAGCCGTTTGGCGATGAGGATGAAGAGGCGGATGCGGTGATGCGGTCGAGATCGGTCCAAGTGCCGGCGTCGGTGGAATCAAGGGGCGGTATATTTTGCACATCGACGGTGGAGCAGGCGGTGACTTTGACTTGCGAATGGTTGCCAGCGATATCGAAATGGTGGACGGTGTTGCCCATGAAATCCCGGTACTGCATGATGTTGGCGGCGGGGCTGACTTCGAGCTGGAAGGTGAGGCAGTGTTGCGGACCGTCGCTGCGGGGCTGAAGACGGACTTCCATAACGCTCTCGCGAACCGCGGGCTGGTAAGTAAAGGTGGTGGTGTGGAGGACAGAGTAGATCAAATGAAGAACCTCAATTGGGTAATTTTGTAACTAGGTAATTGGTACTTTAATTTCAACTACTTTTCGAAGTTTTCAAGTTACCCCGATTACTAAATTACATAATTACTAAATTCTTTTTAGGCGACCAGAGCCGATTCCACCGAATAGTCGAAATAAACTTGTTGGATGGCTGTGTGGGCCTGGGCGCACTGCCAGCGGATGCTGTCGACGTAAGCGATCGCGCCGGAGGCCATGATTTCATCAATCTGACTGAAACTTAGGGTGGCCCGCAGGCGTCCGGCAATGCGGACAGGCTGGTCGGCTTTGCGCTCAGTCAACTCGGCGATGGCGCTGAGCGCGCCGTGGACGCGGTCTACGGAGAAAGCCACGGAATGAGGAAAGCCGGGATTCAACAGTAGAAATTCCGCAACGCGCAGGGGCCGGAGTTCAGCGGTATGAGCCTTGCAGTAGGCTTGGAAAGCAGCACAGGACTTCAGCAATCCCACCCATTCGAGGTACTCCTCGCTTTCGACTGCTTGGTCGAGAGGATGGGTCAGCCGGCTGAAGTGGGCACCGATCAGGCGGGCGACGGTTTCGGTACGCTCGACGAAGCGGCCAAGCTGAATGTAATGCCAGCCCTCGCCATGCGACATGGTGGAATCGGTGACGCCCTGGAACAAGTGTGCGCCGTCCTGCACGGCACGAAAAAAGCCGTGAGAATCGGGCAGGCCAGCGTCGCTGGATGCCGTGCTATTCACTTGTAGGTAGAGACGATTGAGCTGCTCCCACATGTCGGAGCTGCACTGCTCGCGTACCTGACGGAGATTCTCTCGGGCGGCCGCAACACACGAAATGATTGACGAGGGATTGGTGCGCTCGAGGGTGAGGAGATGTATAAGAGTTTCGGAGTCGAGTGGGACATTTTCCGGCGCGGGTACTTGTAACGCCTCCAGCAAACCGAGCCAGCGACCGGTGCCTGCTTCGGGGGACTGGTCGAGCCGGAGTTGAAGATCGACATCGATGAGGCGCGCAGTATGTTCGGCGCGCTCCAGATAGCGGCTCATCCAGTAGAGGTTGTCGGCAACGCGGGAGAGCATGGTGGTTTCGCGGTGCTCGTTCATAGGCTGACCCTCATAGGCTGAATCCTCATGCGCGTAGCACCCATGTGTCTTTACTGCCGCCGCCTTGCGAAGAATTTACTACCAGCGATCCGCGGCGCAGAGCCACGCGGGTGAGGCCTCCCGGGACCAAGGTTACGTTTTCGCCGTAGAGAATGTAGGGCCGGAGATCGACGTGGCGGGCTTGGGCTTCGCCTTCAAGGAAGCAAGGAGAGCGCGACAGGTTCAAAGTGGGCTGCGCAATATAGTTGCGCGGTTCGGCTTGGATGCGGCGGCGGAAATTCTCACGTTGTTCCGATGTGCTTTGAGGACCGATCAACATGCCATAGCCGCCGGATTCACCCACGGCTTTTACGACCAGTTCGTCCAGATGTTCGAGCACGTAATTTTGTTGTGTGCGATCGGAGAGAAGGTACGTTGGAACGTTGGCCAGGATGGGATCTTCGCCCAGGTAATAACGGATGATCGCGGGGACGTAGGCGTAGATGGCTTTATCATCGGCCACGCCGGTTCCGATGGCGTTAGCCAGGCTAACGTTACCGGCGCGATAAGCGTTGAACAAGCCGGGAACACCGAGACCGGAATCGCGCTGGAAGCATAGAGGATCGAGGAAATCGTCATCGACCCGGCGGTAGATAACGTCGACGCGGCGAAGTCCGGCGGTGGTACGCATATAGACGACGTTATCGTGGACAAGCAGATCCCGTCCTTCGACCAACTCGATGCCCATTTGTTGGGCAAGAAAAGTGTGTTCGAAATATGCCGAGTTGAAAACTCCGGGCGTAAGCAGGGCGACGGTGGGTTCGTGGCGACCGTAGAAATTAGGCGGGGTCAAAGCGCGTAATGTGCCCAGCAGGGCCTGCGCGTAATGATCGACGGGGCAGACACCATAGTCACGGAACAGCGTAGGAAAAACTTTTTTTAAGACTTTCCGATTGGCGAGCATGTAGGAGACGCCGCTGGGCACGCGGAGATTGTCTTCGAGCACGGCGAAGCTGCCATCGGGGAGGCGTATGAGATCAGTGCCGCAGATGCTGACATAAATTCCGCGGGGCACAGTGAGGCCGCGCATCTCGCGCCTGAAGTGGCGGCAGGTGTAGACCAGCTCCTTAGGGACTACCCGATCCGCCAGAATTCTTCCGGCGTGGTAAATGTCCTCCAGAAACAAATTCAGCGCCGTGATGCGTTGAGTAAGTCCGCTCGCGATCTTGCGCCATTCTGCCTGGGGAATGATGCGGGGGAGGAGATCATTGGGGAAGACGCGTTCGGTGCCTTCCGAATTGCCGTAAACAGTGAAGGTAATTCCTTGGTGGAGAAACGACAATTCTGCCGCCTGCTGGCTCTTGCGCAGATCCTCGGAGGGCAGATCGAGAAGGGTCTGGAAGAGAGCGCGATAGTGGGGGCGCGGCAAACCAGGGGCTTCGAACATCTCATCGTAGGCGCCATCAAACTGGTAACTTCGAAAGGGAGGACGGAATAAGGCAGGGGAAGGGTCCGGCAGGTTGATGCGCCGGAGAAGGCCGCGGGTTCGGGTGCGACTAGTCGGCACGAAAGGACTGTAAAAGGAGGCTAGATGCAAGTCCAATCGATTTAGCGTATCGGATCGATTCAGTTTTCAGAGGGCCGAAGTTAGTGCGCCGGTGGTCAGGGAAGTCAGCCGCGCCAGATGTGTTGTTGGGTGTCGAGGGAGGAGAACATTACGGGCTCGTGGTGGACTTTGGTGGCGTGCTGGTTGATGGCGGTGGCGGCCTGGGTGCGGAGGTTGCCGTCGCGGGGATCGAAGTCGAGGGTGCTGACGTGGTGAGCGCAATGGGCGCAGGTGAACTTCATGCCGCCCTTGATGCGTCCGATGGTGTAGAGGCGCTTCACAATATCGAGTGTAGTCTTTTGGCGGCGGATGGGAAGGCACGAGGGTGGGGCAGCGAAGGTAATGAGGTGAGTTGTGTAGGGGAGTTCCGAAGTGGGAATTGGGCGGGGCAGATGGCAGGCATTATTGGTCGCTACAGCAGCAGAAAGCCAGCCGAGCGTTGCTCGGCATGGACGGGCGAGGGCGCCCGTCCCCACACGTGCATCGTAGCCTCGAGGGGTTATTTCTCCAGGCGGTTGTATTTTTTTAATACTTCGCGGAGGCGGCCGTGAGGGAGGGCGATGACTTCGTGGTCGTCGATGCCTTTCATGGTTTCGGCGGCGACCATGGCGTTGATGACGGCTTCTTCGGTGGCCTGCACGGTGGCCAGAAAAATGGGATCGAGGGAGTCGTTAGGCAGCATGTTTAGCTGGTGCAGGCCTTTGGTGTCACCTTTGGACGCAACGGCGCCGGGATTGGCGGTGGAGAAGGCGAGGAAGATGTCGCCGGAGCCGTCGCCGGAGTAGCTGCCGTCGCGGCCGAGGCCGAGGGAAACTTTTTTGGCGATGCGCTTGAGTTGGGTGGGGATGAGCGGGGCGTCCGTGGCGACGACGACGATGATGGAGCCGACGTCCTTGCCTGTAATGCGCGAGCTTGCGGTTTCGTCGTCTCCATACGCGGGTTTTTCGGGAATCTCTTTGCCGACGGGAACGCCGGCGATGCGGAGCTGATCGCGGCGTCCATAGTTGCACTGGACGAGAACGCCGACGGTGTAGCCGCCGGCTTTGGCGTCGAGCACGCGAGAGCTAGTGCCGATGCCGCCTTTGAATTCATTGCAGACCATTCCTGTGCCGCCACCGACGTTGCCTTCTTCGACAGGGCCCGTGTGAGCCACATCGAGGGCGTGCCAGGCGTCTTCGGGATGGACGTGGAATCCGTTGATGTCGTTGAGCCAGCCGTCCCAAGTTTCGGCGACGACCGGCAGTGACCAAAAATAACCCTCCATGTCAGGGCCGCCGTGCTTGACCTTCCAGGCGATGACGGCGTCGCGGACCACGCCAACGCTGTGCGTGTTGGTGATCATCACGGGGCCGTTGAGGAAGCCGGAGTCGTCGACCCAAGTGGTGCCGGTCATTTCACCGTTGCCATTCAGGGTGAACCAGGCGGCGAAAACGGCGTCGTTGGAAGTTTTGCCGCGGGGATGGATGGCAGTGACGCCGGTGCGGACCGGGCCCTTGCCGACTACAAGTTTGCCGCTGCCGGAGATGAGTGTGGTGTGGCCGACCTCAACGCCTTTCACGTCAGTGATGGCGTTGTTGGAGCCGGGAGTGCCGTCGAAGGGCACACCGAGATCGCGGGCGCGGGGCTTGGATTGGGCGAAGGCGGTGAGGGTGAGGATGAAGAGGCTCAGGATGACGGATATTTTTGACGGGCGCGACATGGGGCCTCCAGACAGAACGGAGAAGTATAAAGGATGAAGGTAGAGCTCAGGCTGTCAGGTGTGGTGCGGACACGCGGCGGTGAGACGACAACGCGAGAGGGAGAAAGGGCATCGGAGAGATGTGAGGAAATCGTGAGGGAGCGGGGTACAATCGCGTGAAGAAAAGATTTCGTGGGGGAACCATGGACAGCTGGAAGAAGGCGGTGGTGGCCGCGTCAGTTGGGGCGGCGACGGTCTTATTTTTGAAGAAGAGACACGCGGCGGGAGTGCTGGCGGGTGGGGTGGCGCTGGCGGTGCTGGCGGCGGAGTATCCAGAAAAATTTGAGAGCGTACGGAGGCAGCTGCCGGATTATTTTGACCGGGGGATGCACTTAATGGAAATGGCGGCTCGCGCCGGGAAGCGGATTACCGAGGCTGCTGGGCAGAGTGCGGTGGATGCCTGGGAGGAGTTGTAGTTCCGAGTTTCGAGTTCCTAGTTCTTGCGACTCGCTTCTCGGTAGTTAAGCCCGATCAGTCGATTCCGAGTTGCTTCTTGGCGTCGGGGCTAAGGCGCTCCGGGGTCCAGGGTGGAGTCCAGACCACATTGACGGCGGCATTGCGGATACCGGGCAATTGCTCAAGGCGTGACTTTACCTGGGCGCTGATGTTGACGTGCTCGGGGCAGCCTTGCGAAGTGAGGGTCATGTCGACGGTGACGTCTTGCTTAGGTTCAGGCGTATCAGCGGCGGCAGGCGCCAAATTTACTTTGTAGATCAGGCCCATGTCAACGATGTTGACGGGGATTTCGGGATCGTAGCAACTTTTTAGGGCGCTCAGGACGTCTTGTTCGGTAACTGTGGACATAGAATTCTCTCTTTACAGTGTACCGTAGTACAGCTTTTTCGTGACCGTGTCATAACATCTTTAACAGAGAGGGGCACTGAGGTTTCACTGATTGGAGCTCAACTGAATGATGAGTGAAGAGGCGAAGAAGAGGAGCCAGATTGCTTTGGCGCTGGCCATCGTGGTGGCGGGTGTACGCGCAGGATACATACTCTACCAGCGGCATGAGGATTATCTCGCGGCGCAGAAGCAGGCGCAGGCCAAGCAGGCTGGTTACTCGAACGCGGACTACTATGTAACGCCGAAAAAACTGTATCCCTTCGATTTGAAGTCGGCGAAGCAGTTGACGCAGCAGCCGGTATGGGTGAAGGAGGGATACCGCTATACGTATTATCCGTATGACGCGGCGCGCAAGCGGACAGACTTTGCGCACGAGGCTGGGCTGCTGCTGCCGATTGAGCGGTTGGAGATTAAAGACGTGGTGAGCGATATTCCGGACGGAGCAGGGAACCGGCGGCAACTGATCGCGGTCTTCCAGAAAGATGGCAAGAGTTTCGCGGTGCCGATCGGATTTGAGAACGACGGGCAATTCAAAATTTATTCCGACGAGATGTTTTATGTGCAGGATCCCCACGATTTGTACAAGCACTGGCCGGCGGATGTTTGGCAGGCTGTGGCGCAGCATGAAGTGAAGCCCGGGATGGATGAATTACAGGCGGATTTTGCGGTGGGGATGGGGGTTCCGGACGCGGGCGCATCGTCGGACGAAAAAACGGTGCGGTATCCAAATGGAGGGAAGGCCTTGGTGGTGAGCTATAACAGCGGCAAGGCTACTGAGATTAAGCCGGCGACGCCAGGGTCGTGACCGCATTTCTTGCCTTAGTTTTCTAGGCTTCAACCTCATATTCGCTGGAAACCAAGCCGCTGGGATAGTGCTTGGTCGCAATATGACGCAGCCGTATATCGTGCGGCAGGGAACCAAAAAGAGGAATTCCTTCGCCAATGAGCACCGGCACGCGCGTAATAATGAGACGCTGGATCAGACCCGCGCGCAAGAACTGTTGAATTGTGATTCCGCCGTCGATGTAAGCATGGTTCGCGCCGCTGGCAGCCAGCCGCGAAACTATCTCCTCCGCAGTTCCGGCCATCTGTTCAACCAAGCCGCCACGAGCCGCAGATAAGTCGATCGGGCGACTGCTCAGAATCACTACGCGCTTGTTGCCATAAGGCCATGGGCCAAGAGTTAGAACAGTCTCGAACGTGTTGCGACCGATCACAATCGCATCGACGCTGGCTATAAATTCGTTGTAGCCGTGAGACTCACCGCCATCCGGCGGAAGGAAATCGAGAGCGCCGTTCGGCCGCGCGATGAACCCGTCGAGACTGGTGCCGATAAACACCGAAGCCTTCATCGAAGTGCTCCTATTTGTGAGTCCAATTTTCTGCTGAGTTAAGAAGCCCTCCAACGCAGAGCTACTTCACTCCGGCGAGTGCCTTTGAGACTTCCTGGATATCCGGGACGACTGGGATGTCGTAGTTCTTGTGCCACGCCAGTTTGCCATCGCGGTCGATGATGGAGATGGCGCGGCCGGTGATGCCTTTATCCTCGAGATAGACGCCGTACTTGGCGGCCACTGCACCGCGGGGATGGAAATCGGCGAGCAACGGGTAGTGAATGCCCATCTTGTCCGCATAGGCTTTGTGAGACCAGACGCTGTCGACACTGAGGCCGAGGACTTGCGCATCGAGATCCTCGAACTGCTTCTTATCATTGACCATGCATGCGTGCTCTTTGGTGCAGACGGGACTCCAGTCCAAAGGATAAAAGACCAGGACTACGCGTTTCTTGCCGCGAAAATCGCTGAGCTTTACTTCCTTCTGATCCTGATCTTTCAAGGTAAATTCTGGGGCGGGTGCGCCAACGGTTGGTGCCATGGTTCCTCCGTGTCTTTCGTCAATCTTAAAATTGCTTTGTCCATCATAAACCGACTTGCGATTAAAGGCAGACGTTGGTCGGAAACTCCTTGCGAAGCCGAAGGGCTCGCATGCGAGCAAGGGGTCCTTCGACTGCGCATCACCTTCGCTTCGCGAAGCTGATACTTCGCTCAGGATGACAAACACAAGAAAATTACTTCACGATCGGTGAATCGGCGTCCGCGGGTTTGTCTTCTTCGGCGTGAATTTTGCCGTCGTCTTCGGCGTAGAAAGAGCGGTGCTGGGCGTCGAGGTGTTG
>JBAUVJ010000354.1:0-2948 GCA_049583165.1 Candidatus Sulfotelmatobacter sp.
GAATTAGGCGGTTATGCAGGATGCGCCTGTACGCGCCGATTGTGCTAGGAGACTTCGGGTCTACCGCGTCGCTCTGATCTCCAAGTTCGTGCGCAATGTAGTGCTCGGCAAGATCGCTGAACTTTACGGCACCCCTGAAGTCGGGTGTGTTTACGTTCAGGCGCTGACGTTCCACTTCCATCCATACCGCCGACTGGCTCGGAAAATCCCGCACCAAGCCAACTGGGACTTTGTGCTCGACTCGCCTGCCGTCGGTCTTTCTGGTCGTCATGAAACGCAGCACCCACGTTTTACCACTCTTGCGAGTTTCAACTTTTAACCATCCACGCGCCATTCGTTATCTCCTTTTGGCCGTGGAAGGCTGCTGGCAAGATTATGCTCGCTACGCGTTGTCAGGGCACGTGAAAGTTCCGAAAGTCGAAAACGCCACACTTTTCTTGGGCCAGAGCCGAGCGGATAGGCGGGGACGAGTCCTCTGCGCGCTAGATCAAGCAAGTAGCGCGGTCTAACGCCGAGGAACTCGGCGGCCCGCTGTGCGTCTACGAACGGTTCTGGTGATACGCAGTCCACGCTTCGGACAATAAAGCACGTGGGCAAAAGCACGATGACAGGTTGGCAGATAAATGGGGGTACAAGTTGTAAGGCGGTTACGTTCGTACCATAGTGGTCGTGCCCGTGTAGTGACAGAATGAATCCCATGTCCCGCCTAGTTCCGCACTCATTGTCGCTTTCGTCGACGATGTTCTGGAAACGCCTCATTAAGAATGAGAATCTGGCAGTGATGAATCTCCATTACAGGGGTAAGAAGCAATTGCTGAACGGAGAGGCGTTGCTCTGGGCAGACATCGCCAAGCCGAGCGAGAAACGCAAGCCAAAATACATTGACGAAATCTCCGTCAAACCTGTCGGCTAAGGGTGTCGTCCAGCGGCATCGTTCCAAGAAGCCCGTCTTCGAAGACCAACTCGTGCTTTACCGGGCATTGGCCCGACCCGATCACAACCCTTACCGTGACGTTTGAGACTTCAACCCCACAGATCCTGACTGCGTATTGTGGCGTGCGCGCTATTTTAGGTGGAATCATCAATCCTCCAATCATTTGTTTGTGCAAGGGACTGCCGAGGATCTGGAATGGTCGAGTTGGCGAGCGCCCGACCTGAGCCGAGGTCGCGCCTATTTCTTCCCGCCCTGCTGGAGAATCCGGTAGACCGTGGATTTGCTCACTCTTAACATGCACGCGATTTCTGCAAGAGGTTTGCCGTCAGTTTTGAGTCGCGCAATTTCGCTCGGATCGCACGCCGCGCGAGGTCGACCACCGATCCGGCCATGTGCCCGCGCACGTTGCAGCCCAGCGATAGTGCGCTCACTCAAGCGGACGCGCTCCTGCTTTGCAATCACGGCGAGGATCGAAATGACGGCATCCCGGAACATGCCACACGAATCCAAATATTGCTCGGTGAAGCTGCGATAACCGACGCCGTAGTGGGTGAGATTTTGGAGGTAAGTGAGCGTTTCGAGCACTCCCTCACGCGAAAAACGGTCGAGGCTCCAAAACAGCACCAGCTCAAACTCCCTTCGCGAAGCGGCTTTGAAGAGCGCTTTGAATTGCTCGCGGTCGCTGTTCTTGCCCGTTGCAACGTCAACATATTCGCGCTTGATGAGCCAGCCTTGGCTCGCCGCGAATCCGCGGAGTTGGTCTAGTTGGTTTTGGTTGTCCTGCTTGTCAGTGGAAATGCGGGCATAGATCGCGACATCCATGCGAATTGACTACGAGCCAGAGTCGCAAAAACGTCCGTTTTTGAACCAAAAAGAGGGCAGCGCTAAACTGCTGAGTTTGCGGGAGCCAGTTACACGGATTCTGTCCCCGTTTTTGAAACCCTGGGTGCGAGTCTCTGCTTGCCATCCCGGATCGCTTACAGTGGGACCGCTTGGCGGTTAGAGTGACATTGAAGTGCTTAGGACCTAACAGTCCGTGGCGCATGTAGCTGATTTTCTACAAAGGGGACGACTTAGCCGGTCGCGCCGGAGCGCACATCGGTGCGCTCTGCGATGCCATCCACCGCCAGCAAGGCGAGGTCGGAGTGCGCCGCATTCTGGGCGTTCTATCTCTGGCCAAGAAATACGGCACCGCCGGAGCTGGCGCACCAAAACCCGACTTGCCACCACAGGAGGCGGCAGGGTAGAACATTCTCAGTCCTGGACGGCCAATCTCGTTGGCCGGTTTTGAAGTGATAACTGTTGGCCGCTTTTGAAGTGATCACTGAGGCAAAGAGCCAAAGTCGCCCTCCAATCCTGTTGATATATGACGCCTGTTCGAATTTTGTAACGCGCATCCCTGTTTCGCCCTCCCTGAGCACGGCACTCCGGCTAACCAACAAGCGGTCGGGTTCGAGCAATCGGCACATACGCCAAGAGCTCCATTTCAGGACCATCTCCGGGCCTCCGAAGTATATTCCGTGGCGGGCATCGAGAGTGTCCACGGAAGGCAGCATTTTACGAAATCCGAACAAGAAAAATATTGCTGTTGGGTGTCTACAGCAGCCGGCATTTTCTGGCCTGGTGCGTGGAGCGGCAGATCGAGTTAGTGCACATTCAACCCGGCAAGCCGACACAGAGCGCGCGCATCGAAAGCTTCAACGGACGGCTGCGGGAAGAATGCTTGAATGTAAGCTGGTTTAAAAATCTGTTCGACGCGCGGCGCAAGATCACAGCGTGGCGGACAGAGTACAACGAGGAACGCCCGCACAGCAGCCTGGGTTATAAAACACCGAAAGAGTTTGCGGCGCAGGCAGTGGTCCTCTACACAGCCGAGCGAGGGCCAAGGGACTCAAACGCCGTCCCTTGCCCCTCGCGCTCCCCCATCCCGGCTAAGACCGGAGATGGAACGGCTGAAAGTTGTCGTATTCTTACGTGAACCAAAGCAGGGGGCATATATGGACCCGGCTCGAGC
>JBAUVJ010000355.1:0-21148 GCA_049583165.1 Candidatus Sulfotelmatobacter sp.
ACCTAGTTCCATAGCGAAGGTAACTTCCACTGCTGGATTTCAGGCTCTAGCGTAGCACCAGTCGCTAGGTTTGAGCCTGATTTCACGCCCTTCCCCAAGGACTGAGTTGAGTTAGGTACAAGCGAATGCAAAGGGCCCTTAAAGCAATTGGCAGAAGATTCGCCGTGGCACTTCTGCTGATCATGAGTGCGGCGGTTCGGCCCTCGGCCCGAGTGATGGCGTTTTCCGATGGAAACGCGCAAGCCGCGGAACCCCGGCCAAGTGCGACTCTAAAATCGGCCTCGGCAAGCTCTCCTGACATTCCTTTCACCGACTACGACCCCCAAGCCGAACAACTGCTTCTGGAACTGGCCAATCAAGTGCGAATTCAAGCCGGTGCGCCCCAGTTGACGCTCGATGCTGGCCTAAGCCGAGCGGCCCGTGCCCACGCGGAAGCCATGTTTGCAGCACGGCAGCTTTCCCATCAATTTAGCGATGAGCCCTCCCTCCCCCAACGCCTCGCTGCCGCAACCCGCACGCAAATCGATCAGGAAGGCGAGAACGTTGCGTTCGATTTCGATGCCGTGCAAGCGCATAAACACTTAATGCTTTCACCTCCGCATCGCGCGAATCTGCTCAACCCGGCTTACAACGTAATCGGGTTGGGCGTGGTGCGCGATGGAGACCGGTTGTACGTTGTGCAGGACTTCGGCCATGCCCTCCCCAGCTATTCCGCAGCCGAAGTGAAAGATCGAATTGCAGCGACTGTCGCGCAGGCGCGGCATCAGGCCAACCAGCCCGACCTCGCGCGCCGCGATCTTAGCAATGCCGACGATCTGGCCTGCTCCATGGCGCATGAGGACAAGCTCAGCACCTCCTCCGTCCATCAACTTGCGCAGCGCTACACTGTTCTCAGCTATACGAGTCTGCATCCCGAGGCGCTGCCCGCGAACGCCGGTCACATGTTCACCGGCCGTAACCTGACTACCTTCTCGGTGGGCGTCTGCTACGCGCGAACGGAGACTTATCCCACGGGTGTGTATTGGGTGGTGTTGTCGTTGGATTGAGAGATGGGGACTGAGAGACGCGGATTTACTGATTCACAGCGGGCAGAGGGGCGCTCTCAGAGTAGATATTGATCCAATGATTCCGCACCTTGGGTTTTGACTTTCTTCCGTTTTGATCAAACACAATGAGATTTGTTTCCTGAAGCGGCATGTGGCAATTAATGCAGTTGCTTGCCGCCTGATGGCCCTGCTTGGGAAACATGGTGGATTCAGGCTTGTGGCAGCTCAAGCACCGCTGTGAAAAATCGGCAAGATCGTGTTGCGCGGCGTGAACGTCGTGACAAGTGAGACAGGTCATGGCAGATTGCTGGAAACAGCGGCTGCGCTCCAACATCTCCACCTGGCTGCCATGGACATCCACTGGTGCCGATGGATCGGGTTGCGGCAACCTCAGATATTTATCGAGCGCCTCGCCCGGAACATAGGAAAACGACGGTTGCAGCGGCGACCCGGCTCCGGCATGGCACCAGGCGCAAAGATCCATCTGCCGTTCACGCGGGAATCGCGCCGGGTTGAGGATGGTGGAGCTCGCGCCAGGCTGTGGCTTCGGTGCGAAATGTTGAACGTGCTCCCGCCCCGGGCCGTGACACTTCTCACAGGTGATGCCAACAATGAAGCCGGTTTTGCTGTAGCGATAGGACGGCGGGGGAGTTTGGTCGAAATAAGTTGCGTGACATTCCAGGCAACGGGGAATGATCGGGCGGCTGAAGTTCGCGACGCCGTCGCGATATCCGGGACTGTTTACCCAGCCCAGCTCCGTCCAATAAGAAACCGGAAGCTGAAACAGCTCGTCGCCTTTCCAGTAAAGATACGTTTGGCCTTTTCCACCGGAACCAACTACAAAAGCAAAACGCTCCGTGCGCGATGAAAGCAGAGGGGCCGTGCCCTCTACCGCGGTTTGGAAAAAAACATCCTCCTTCTCCTCCATTTTCTGTTCCATGCGAAAAAACAGCTCAGGGTTGGAGGTCTTCATGACATTGGCGTTGGGCGTGAACATGCCAAGAATGGAAGTTGGCTCGGGCAATCTAGAGGTCAGGTAATGAGAGGTGTGATGAAAGCTTTCAACTTTTTCCTGATGACAGGATTGGCAGGCGGAGTCACCCACGTAGTTGGCTGGCAGGTCAGGTTTGGAAACCAGCGCCGCCGGTTGCGAGTTGGTCGGCGACGGCGAAGATGGTTGCGAGGTTGGAGTCTGGCCCGCAGCGAGCGCCGCAGTCAGAACAAGAACCGTCGCCGCTTGGAGAGGCAGATACATGTCGGCCCGTGAGTAATAATACTAAGGCCTCCGTGGGCAGTTGTGACGGCGCGGTTGTTGCCGTCTCGTATGCTAACCTTGCTCTGCCCACCGTCTGAAGTTCTACTCATGGCATCCTCGATCCCAGTGCGGTTACCCCAGCTCTCAAATGCCGTGCGCGTCGGAACGGCTGGCTGGTCTTATAAAGACTGGGATGGCATCTTCTATCCTTCTGGGATGCAGCGCCGGAAGCAGCATCCGTTGGAATATCTCGCGCGCTTCTTCGATACGACGGAGATCAATACATCGTTCTACGGGCCGCTGAAGCCGGAACTGGCCAAACTGTGGTGCCGCAAGGTCGCGGCCGTGAACAAGAATTTTTTATTTACAGCCAAACTTTACCGGGCGTTTACGCACTCGCCACTCGCAGTGATGGAACCGACCTCCGCCGCCACCATTCGTCCCACCGACGAAGACGAAAGCCGCACGCGTGAAGGCCTCGACGCCATGGCTAGGGAAGGGCTGCTGGGAGCGCTGCTCATCCAGTTTCCCGTGTCATTCAAAAACACTCCGCTCAACCGCGAATACCTCGATCGCCTGCTGCGTCAATTCATCGAATATCCGCGCGTGGTCGAGGTGCGGGATTCCAGTTGGAACAATGCTGAAACACTGGCCGCATTCACGCAGAAAAACGTGGGCTTCTGCAACATTGATCAGCCCGTTGTGGGACGTTCGCTGGCGCCCACTGAGCACGTGACCGGTGCGATCGGTTACGTCCGATTGCACGGGCGCAATTATGAGCAGTGGTTCGATTCTGACAATCGCAACGACCGTTACAACTATCTTTACAGCGAGATGGAGCTCAGCGCCTGGAAGCAAAGAATTGAGAGCGTGGCCGGACGGGCGCAGACGACCTACGTAATAACCAACAACCACTGGGAGAGTAAAGCGGGCGTGAATGCACTCGAGCTGAGGGCCATGTTAAGCCAAAAGAAAGTGCCGGCTCCGCCGACGCTGATTCAGAGATATCCAGAACTGCAAAGGTTTGCGGACCCGGAGGAAGATTCGGATGATGATTCTCGGCCACTGCTTCCAATCCGAGCCTGAGGCGGTTTGAATAAAAATAAATAGAGTGCGCGAGTTCAAGGCCGGACGCGATCTGCATTTATGGCTTCTGCGGCTTCCTTGACCAGGAATCCCATCTTTGGATGAGTCGGTTCGAGCTGGACGGGAATGCCGAATTCGGCCAGTGCTTCCGATGTGACTGGGCCGATGGAGGCAACCATTGTGCATCGCAGGGAAGCAGTCAGAGTCTCTCTGGAATTCATCGCGGCCGCGACTTGCATCAAGTGGTGGACCTGGACGGCCGCCGTAAACAGAACCACATCGACGTGATTATCGAGCAGGGCAGCGATCGCATTCTTGAGTGGGGTCAGGTCTTCGGGCAACGCCCAATCATAGACGTGAACGGTGAGTGTTTCGGCGCCGCGCTGCATGAGACCGTCGACTAACTCTTTACTCGGGACTCCGTATTCCTGCACAGCGACGCGCTGGTTCCCCAGCGGTATATGGTTTGCTTCGAGCACTTGCAGAATTTCCCGCCAGGTATTCGGTTCCGGGACATTCCAGGTGATGGGAACTCCGAGTTCTTTTAGCGCGGCCACTGGTTTCGGCCCTCGCGCAAGAACGGGGAGTTTGCGGAGCGCGTCCACAAATTGTTCCCGCGAACAAAACGGTTCAACGGCGCGGGCCAGAGCGCGAGTGCCCACGCCGGTCAGGAAAATGATTAGGTCGAGTTTGCCTGCCAGCAAGGCGGAAGCAAAACGCGAGACGTCGGCACTGGCATCAGCGGAAACTTCCCGAGTGGCTGGCGCGAGCAAAGCCTGCCCGCCATAGTTTTCGATCAGCTTGCCGATTTCCACGGAACGGCGGCTCTCAAACGATAAAACCGTACGTCCTTGGAAATTCGCAGCAGCTTGGGCTGGTGTCGACGGGACTTTAACGTCCATCGGGTAATCGTAGCATTTATGGAAAAGACAGAGGGGAGATCAATACCGATGCAAGCAGGGAGTTTTCAAATCGCAGCCGATCTTAATTCGATTCTGTAAAGTGGTTTCGCTCGATTTCGGCAGAATATTTTTCTTTATGAAAGGACTAAGTGCCGACCGTCGCGTGATCGGACATGCGGCGCTTGTTGTAGCGCAGGGCAACGTTCATATAGACATTGCCCAAGGAGGTTTCAAAACAGATGACCAGCGCTTCAACGTCTTCGCTCGTCTTCTCGCCCTCAGCGGAGGTTACCAAGAGTGGAGGATGAACACGGAAGTGAAAGCCCTGATCGTTGAGCGCGCAGACGGCGTTACCGACGACCTGATTCGCCAGTTCATAAATGGTTTCTTTGATCAGCCCGTCCGATTCAGGCAAGTCGGCGCCCGCATAGTGGCTGGCCACGCGCAAGGCGGTTTGGGGCTCGAGGTCCAGAATGATGCGCCCTTCAATGTCGCCTGTAAGCGCCACCATGCCCGCGACGCCTTTGCGGCGATAGGCCTCCTCTTCCATGGAGAGGTTGCCCACCTTGGTGGTGCCCTGCAGGCCTTGCGACAACACAGCGTCCGCTGCGTTGATGAAAGGCTGAATCAATTCCATCTTCATGCGATTAGACTCCCGCGCCGGTCGCGTTCACCACGGCGCCGTCTTCTCCCATTACGTACTTGATGACTTCGTAGAGGACTTCGGGTTTTACCGGTTTTTGCACAAAATGGCGAGCCCCGCGTTGCAAGGCAGCCACAATGTTTTCCTGATAACCGACCGAAGAGACCATTACGATGCGTGCATCTGGGTGCGCCTGCACGATCTTCTCCGCGGCTTCGATGCCCTCCATCTGCGGCATCGTGATATCCATCAGCACGATGTCGGGATGAGTGCGATCGAACTCGCTGATCGCGGTGAGCCCGTCTCCGGCCTCGCCAGCGACCTGCCCGCCGAAGGTCTCGATCATTCGGGCCAGATTCTTGCGTGCGAATACCGAATCGTCCACGATCAGATAGCGCACTGCCTGTCCGTCTTTACTGCGTTTGACAGCTGCAAACTGCTCCATAGCAACCTCCCCTTTCTAATTTCATCATGGCGGTCTCCCGCCGGCCAGATGACTCAAGTCACTAGACCTGCGTCACAAGTTTGTCCAGAGTCCATTCAGCGCCCGGCGCGAAAAGCATTCCCCGCGGGTGCGCCCTCTTTCGAACTCTCGTTACGGCCGCACAGAGCTTGTAACGTGGACGAAAGCACGTCCAAACCCACGACTCGCGTGGCATAGCCGCGTTCAACGGCGGCTTTAGGCATCCCGTAGACCACGCAAGAATCTTCGCTCTGCGCGATCGTCATACCTCCCGCCTTCTTCACTGCCCCCAAACCCTGCGCTCCGTCTTCGCCCATGCCGGTCATCAGTACCGCAATTGCGAACCGGCCAAATTCCTCGGCCACGCTGTTAAACAAAACGTCAACGCTGGGGCGGTGCCCATTCACTGGAATGTCGTCATTCAGCACCACAATATCGCCCATGGGCAGCCGCTTGACCGTCATGTGCCGGCTTCCGGGGCAGACGAGCACGCGTCCGGCCTGCATCACATCTCCCGACTGGGCTTCCTTCACTCGCAAGGCGCTGAGCTCATCAAGGCGACGGGCAAACATGTCGGTAAAGCCTTCCGGCATGTGTTGCACGACAAGAATCGTTCCTGGAAAGTCCGCCGGAAGTTGCGCAAGCAGGAACTCAAGAGCTTGCGGTCCTCCGGTGGAGATTCCGATGGCGATCGTGCGACTGGGGGGCGGCGCGGATTTTGAGGCCGCGATCTTTTCAGGCCGCGCCGGTGCTGCCCGCAACGTTCCGGGACGCACCACCTTGCAATCAGCAGCGACTTTAATTTTTGCGATCAACTCGCGAGCCGCATCGGCCATATGCACCGAGGCATCCTGCGGTTTGGTGACGAAATCGAAAGCGCCTAATCCGAGAGCCTTGAATGTGATCGAGGCCCCTTCGGTGGAATGCGAACTCACCACAATCACCGGGAGCGGTTGCCGGCGCATGATTTCTTTTAAGGTGTCGATGCCGTTCATACCCGGCATTTGCAGATCCAGCGTGACTACGTTGGGCTTAAGTTCTTCGATCTTTTTCAGACAGAAGTTCCCGTCCATCGCGGTACCCACCACCTCGATGGACTGGTCGGTTTCGAGCATCTGCGGAATCAACTTGCGCATCAATGCGGAATCGTCCACCACCAGCACCCGCACTTTTTTCGTACTCATGCCTGGCCTCCCGATGTGCTCAGTGCCAGGCGGGCTCGATCGGCCTGATTCAGCAAGAGTCCAAAGTTGGTCATTCCCGCTTCTTCGGGGCGTAACCGCGAGACGTGTTCCACCACAGCGGGCAGATTCAGGATCAGGACAACCTTCCCGTCCCCAAGGATTGAAGCTCCATTCACCAGATCGGTAGCGAAAGTCTGGTCGTCCAGAGCTTTGATCACCAATTCTTCTTCTCCTTGCAGAGCATCGACGATCAGTCCGTATTTTTTTTCGCCCACCGTGATCACCAGAACAAAAAGCTTGATGGACTTGCGGTCTGTCGCCGCGACCGCATGACGCCCCAGACGCAAGAGTGGGAGCACTTGATTGCGCAGTTGTAAGACTTCGTAGTGATCCACCTGGTGAACTTCCGCCTCGGTCGTACGGGCAATCTGGTTTACTGCGTTCAATGGAATGGCGTACAAGCGCTGCTCCACCCAGAACATCAGGGCCTTGATAATGGCCAACGTGAGCGGCAGTTTCAGGCGGAAGGTTGTGCCCTGGCCGGGACGCGTTTCAATGTGAATCGTGGCCTTCAGCCGGTGCAAAACGCTTTGCACCACATCCATGCCAACCCCGCGACCGGAGACCTCGGTTACTTGTTCAGCCGTACTGAATCCCGGCCGGAAGATTAATTCGAGCGTCTCGGCCTCGCTCAAGCGGCTCGCTTCTTCGGTCGTGACGAGTCCCATCTCGATCGCTTTAGAGCGTATTTTCTGTGCATCGATGCCGCGACCGTCGTCACTGATCTCGACCACCACCTGATTGCCCTGATGCATGGCGTTTAAGCGGATCGTTCCCCGCGGCGGCTTGCCCACGCTGCGCCGCTGATCGGCCGACTCAATGCCGTGACTGACCGCGTTCCTGACCAGATGGGTGAGCGGTTCGGCGATCGCATCGAGGATGCCCTTGTCAAGATCGGTTTCCTGTCCGCTGAGTTCCAGATCCACTTCGCGCCCGCACTGCCGCGCCACATCGCGCACGATGCGAGGAAAGCGCCGGAACAATTGGTCCACGGGCACCATGCGTATCTTCATGACGGAGCGTTGCAGATCGTTCAAAACCCGCGATTGAAAGGCCATTGCATCGGCGAATTTTCCGCGCAGCAGTTCCTTGGGATAGCGCTTGCCAAACTCATTCAGAGCTTGTTGCAGCATTGATTTGCCGATGATGAGTTCGCCGACGAGGTTGAGGACACTATCGATCCGGCCTGCTTCCACGCGCAGAATATTTTCAGTGATCGCTTGTACCAGAGGTTCGGGCGCCGCAGTCTGCGCTTCACGCAGGGCAGGCTGGACTTCAACAGCCCCTGCCGCAGACTCGGGCACCGGAGTTTGCTCAGTATGGCCCGCAATTGTTGGTGACCAGCATGGATCTGCCGGTTTCGCATGGCCAATGCCCGGAGAGGATTTCGCTCCGCTTGCGGCCGCGATCAAGGTCACAATCACATCCGCCACGATGGTTGGAATTTGGCTCTTCGCGACAATCTGTGCTTCTGAGTGCGAAGTGGCAAATATGAACTCCACCTGCTTGGTGGCAGCGGGCGATTTTGCATCCGGCCGCACGACCAGAACTTGCCCGATCCCGCTGATTGCGTTTTGAATCAGCTGCCGCGCGGCGATTGGCATGGTGCAGTGAGGGTCAATCTTTACCGTCACGTCATACAGAGCCAGGCCAGCGGCCTGCGCTTTCGCCATGCCGCGCTTCTCGGCATCGGTCCAGTCCTTGGCGGACTTCACACCGGCTGTGGAAGAGTTTTTCTTTGCCCGCGACTTCTTTGTGGCTGGGGCGGAGGTCAGTTCGCTGATTCTCCGGCGTAGTGCGTCAGTAGCGGGCATCCGGCTTCCGGAGTGATACGACACGAGCATGGCCGCGAAAACATCTGCGGCGGTAAGGGCAATTTCGGCCAGCGTTCCGTGCGCAGCGGCAGTTTCCAGGGAGAGCGCATCCTCGAACTGGTGGGCCAGTTCGCTCAGTTCGCGCAGTCCGCAAGCCGCCGAATCGCCCTTCAGCGTATGCACGGTGCGCCGGATCGAACGCACAATCTCCTCGTCGCCGGGATGGTTCTCCAGTTTGAGAGATTCTTCGTTCAGCGCTTGCAGCAGCTCTTGCGAAGTTTCGAAGAACAACTCTCGCAATTCCGCTCCGCGCTCATCGGGTGAATCCGTCACTCTCGCACCTCAATCCGCTGATAAGCGGTTCCACTGTCGCGGTGCACCATCTGAAATTTATCGGTCAGCCCCAGCAGGCTTTCCGCGTGCCCAACAAACAGGTAGCCGCCGGGATTCAGACAGCGGTAAAACTTTTCGATAAGGCGCTTCTGCTCCGCTTCGTCGAAATACATCATCACGTTCCGGCAGAAGATCACGTCGTTGCGCTGCGGCAGGTACTCCGTCTTCAAATTATGAAAGTCGAAGTGGACCATTTCTTTCAGGGCTTTCTTGATCGCGTAACGGTCACCGACCTTGTCGAAATAGCGCAGGCGAAAGCCGTAATCGACGGTGCTCATCTGATGTTCGTTGTAGGCGCCTTCCTGCCCCGTGCGCAGCACCGAATAACTGATGTCGCTGGCCAGGATTTCCACACGCCAAGGCGGAGGAATCAGCGGCTTAGGCAGAGCCAGTTCGACAGGCAAAGGATTGCGCAGGTAGTAGTAAGCCAGAGAGTCGACCGACATCATGGCCAGGGTATAGGCTTCTTGACCGGTAGAGCAGCCTGCGCTCCAGATACGAATTGAGTACTCCCGGTGCGCCTGCTTCTGCTTGAGCAAGTTCTCCAGCGCATACTTCTGGAAAAGATCCAACTGTGCCTTGTGGCGAAAGAAGCTGGTTTCATTAACTGTCAGGTTCTCCACCAGCTTGGCCAGCTCTGCCTTGCCGTCCTGGCTGATCAGCAGCCGGTAGTAGGCATAGAAGGAATCGGCCTTGCACTCCTTCAGTCGTTTCAGCAGGCGGTCCTGGAGGAAGTGAGTGCGGCGCTCGTCAAAATGCATGCCGCATTCCTGATACACCAGCGCCTGGAGAAGACGAAGCTCCGCTTCGGTCAAAATAGGAGCCGGCGCCGTTCCAGTTGAACTCATGCTTTCTCTCGTCTCATTTGCCCGTCACTTGCCATGCTTCGGATAAAAGCCATCGCGCTGGATCACTTTGCCGACGCTGCGCGCGCCTCTGCCGGGCCTGGTTTGCTTTCAGCAGTGCTTTTTGTCTGCAACAGGTTGGCCGGAGCCAACAGTTTGCTCATGTCCAGCAGAACGACCAGGCGGCCCCGAACTTTTCCGAGTCCCGTGACGCAGTTCAAACCGCCCTCCTGAAATGCGGCGGGCGGAGCTTCAACATCTTCACTGGGGATCTTCACCACTTCGGATGCGGAGTCCACAATCAGCCCCGCCAGTCTTCCGGCGTGTTCCACCACCAGAATCCGGTTTCCCTTTTTGAGCGCAACCTGCTTGATGCCGAAACGTTTGCGTAAATCCATCACCGAAACGATTTTGCCGCGAAGGTTAATCACACCCTCGAGGTAGTCTGGCGCGTCGGGAACGGCAGTGATCTCCGGCACGCGCACGATTTCGTGCAAGGAAGTGATGGGCACGCCATAAGTCTCACGCCCAATCTGAAAACCCACGATATGGAGTTCGCGACTCATCGCTGGTTTGGTCTCTCCTGGTAAACGTTCCTAGTAACGCGATCCCGCCGAGGCTCGCTTGGCATTCTGCGGCCTCTCGTCCGGCGCCAGCCGCGACGCCGACTCGCCCAGCGTGAAGCGATCCATGAAGTCGAGCAGGCCGCGCGACATCTTTGTCATCTGCTCGGCCGACGCCGCTAGTTCGGTTGATCCGGAGGTCGACTGCTGCACCAGTTCGCGCATCCGCTCCATGGCCTTCACCACGGCTTGCGCTCCGGAGGCTTGTTCTTCTACTGCCGAGTTGATTTCGTGGGTGATCTCGTTCAGGCGCGTAGTGGCGCGGGCGATCTGCGAGGAGCCGTGCGACTGCTCATTGGTGGCCGCGCCGATCTCCTGCGCGAACTTGTAAACTTCGGTGACCACGTTCGATATCTTTTTGAGCGCCCCGTTGAGTTCGCCGCCTAGATCCAGACCTTCGTTCACAATCCCGGTCGAGCGGTCCATATTCTCCACGGCCTTGCGGGCTTCCTTCTGAATGCTCTGGATCAGCTCGGAAATTTCCTTGGTCGACTGCGCGGATTTTTCCGCGAGCTTGCGGACTTCGTCGGCTACAACCGCGAATCCCAGGCCATGCTCTCCGGCGCGAGCCGCTTCGATAGCCGCGTTCAGCGCCAGCAAGTTGGTTTGTTCCGCCAGATCGTCGATGACTTCAATGATCTTTCCGATATCGTCGGCGCGTTGTCCCAATGCTCCAATGATTTCGCCGGAGCTGGTAATGGTGGCGTTGATGCGGTTCAGGCCGTCGGTGGCCTTTTCCATGGTGGTGATGCCGCTGTGCACTTCTTCGCGCGAGCGATTTGAAATATCGAGCAGCACTTTGGCTGTGTCGGCCACGCGCTGGATCGAAGCTACCATCTGGTCGATGGAGGCTGAAGTCTCACTCACGCTGGAGGCCTGCACCTGCGTGCTCTTCACCATGTTCTGCACGTTCACGCTCATTTCGTGCATGGTGCTGGTGACTTCATCGATGGCAGAGGATGCCTGTAATCCGATCTTGGCTGAGTCATCCGACGCATTGGCCACCTGTCCCGATGCACTGGCGACCTGCGCCGAAGCGTCGCGCACGCTGCGCACCAGCCGTCCCAAGCCCTCTACCATCCGCGCAAAAGCGTTGCCGAGCGTATCGTGCGGAGAGCGCGGCTTCACCTCTACCGTGAGATCTCCTCCAGCGATAGCTTCGGAGACCCCCGCCATCTCCTTGAGATAGGTGACCATCTTGGCGAAGGTCCGAGCCAGTTCACCGATCTCATCCTGCCGGTTTACGTCGATGTTATGTTCCAGATCGCCGGTATCGCCGATCTGCCGGGACACGGTCATGAGATTGGTGAGCGGTTCGGTGATCGACTTCGCAGTAGTAAACGCGATAAACGCCCCCACGCCGAGTGCGACCAACGTGCTGATGATGGAAAATATGATGGTGAGAGTGCTGGCGGTTTCATCCGATTTACGCCGCGCTTCCACCAGTTTGCGATTTTCTCCATCTGCCAGATCGAGAGCGTCAGTTGAATTCTTTACCCATGAGGAAGCATCTTTTTGCAGGTAGTAGATTTGTAATTCGGCGACCGTGGCGTTGCCTGAGTCCACGTCCTTGCGTTTGTCGATCAGGGTCTGAGCGAACTCCTTGTTCCAGGCTTGCTCCAACTGCTCCACTTTGTCGAGAGCCGAGCGCTCCTGGTCGGAATTCGCCAGTGACTTGCCCTGCTGTAATTTCTCGGTGAGCGTGTGCAGCCCCTCGTTCATCCGGTCCACTTCCCGGCTGTCGCCGCTGAGCAGGTAGTTGCTTAGATAGAGGCGGTTCTGCATCATCTGGAAGCGCACTTCATTGGTGGCGTCCGCCAACTCGAGCGAGGCCCTGGCTGCGTCCTTGGCGGCGTGTTCCCGTTGCACCGCCAGCAGGTTCACGATGAACAGCACCACCACCATGCTGAGGATGATTCCGAAATTCTTATAAAGCTTTCTGCCGATCGTCATGCCGTTTCCTCCGGCCACCTTATCCGCCGTTCTACTGATGAGCTTCGAACTTGAAGTCCACGACTCCCGTGCTCTCCATCTGCGACGGTTCAAAACGCCATTTCCTGACCGCATCCAGCGCGGCATTGGCCAGTACCGGATGTCCCCCGATAACCTTGGCGTCTTTTACGGTGCCGTTTGGGGCGACTACCACTTGCACCTTTACTGTCCCAGTGATGTTCATCTTTCGTGCCAGATCGGGATAGACCGCCTGCACTTTGGTCTTCGCTCGGCGCACAATCTCGCTCCCAGAGTCCTGACCACGAACGCTCAGAGTTCCCGCTCCCGCTACGACTGCAACTACTGCCAACAACACTTCAGCTTTCCGAAAAGACACAATTCCTCCTTGGCAATAATCCAGGTGATCCTGCCGGAGCAACGTCGGGGCCATGCGTCACTTTTGAAAAAAACCAAAGTCACACGAGGGATCTTTATGTAAAACCGAGGCTTAAGCCGAAATGGCTCGCCGTCTCACGGATCGCGCGCGCGAATTAGTGGCGTCTCATCTTAGGTCTGGCAGACGGATCATTCTCAAGGTGAGAGCGATTCCTCTCAAAAATGTCGGGATTTGCCAGTTAGGCACCTCTTTTTCCATTTCACTTGACTCAAATTGAGATAACAGGTTAGTTTTCCATTAGATTCAATCACTTGTGAGAATCACTAAAATCCTCTATCGGCAACTGGTGGCGCTCTGAACATCGCAGGAGGCAACGCTACGCCGGAAGCCCGAATCCAGACCGACTCCGATGAGGCTTTTCAAAGACTCCTTCTGCGAATCGCGGCCAAGGCCGCAGAGCGCACCGATCCCGGGTCGTTGATCCAGCTTTTCTGCCGCCTTACCCGTGAATTCATTCAGTGCAGTGGGGTTTGTTTCTGGCGACGTCACGACGGGGATGAGCTTGTCGGAGAACAAGCGGACGGCGTACTGGGCGAGGGGTTCATTGGGCTGCGTCCGCTTCCTCAGCAGAGCGTGATCCTGTCCGAGGTGGTTCGCTCTCGCCGTACCGCCTTTGCCAATCGCGTAGGGTCTGACACTTTCCCGGCAGCAAAGGAATTCGACGTTCGTTCGCTCATGGTCTCTCCCGTGGTGGTGTTTGATGAAGTCATCGGCGTAACCACTTTCCTGCATGATTCCAGGAATGATTTTTTTAGTGAGGATCTTGCGGCAAAGGCGACCGTCCTTGCCGGACAACTGGGCAGCCTGCTGGAAGCGGCACGGCTCGGGGAAGTCTCCAGGGAGGAACATCGCCGCGCCGAGATTCTCGCCGAGGTTGCCACCGCGTTGCATGGAACTCCTGATGTGGATGCGGTAACGGAGGCGCTGGCCGACCGTCTCCGCCTGTTATTGCGCACGCGCCTGGTTTCGGTGCTTCTAAAGCGTGAAGGCCCGTTCGAGCTGCGGGCCGTTTCTGCCGAGACTCCGCAACTGGCTACCTCTTTCCGCGCCCGCCATGATCGCCAGACCATCCGCTTCGCTGCTGATTTGGCCCAACGTGCCGTTTCCGCTGGAGAGGCCATTACCGTTTCCGTGAGTAGCGATCAGCACTCGCTGGGCTGCGTTATTTCCCCGGGCATCCTGATCGCAGCTCCATTCCGTACTTCGCGTACGCAAGGCGCCATCCTGGTTTATCCGCGTACCGAAAGTGTTTTTACTTCGGAAGAGAAGTCATTGGTCTCCGCGGTGGCGGGCTTTGGCGCTGTGGCCATGGCTCACGCCGAGTTGGGTTCCATCGCGCAAGCACAGGCCCGTGAACTTCATCAGTTGCTGGAGATCTCCACCGAACTCAGCTCCAGCGGCGATCTGGAACATTTCTTGCAGGCCTTTGTTGTCCGCGCCTCGGACTTCCTGGGCTTCGGCCGTTGTTTTATCGCGCTGCTCGAAGACGATCAGTTTCGCGTGCGCCACAGCGTGGTTCGCGGCAAAGTGCACCGTACCGATAGCATTTTCCCCGAAGGCATCGCCACTCGTGCACTGCGCGCCAAAGAGGTTTTCTGGTCGGACGATGTCACTCAGGAAGCTGGCGCCGATCAGCAAGTTATCGCCCGCTACGAGGCACGGCAGTTGCTTGCCGTACCGTTGCTCGGCGCTTCCGGTACTTTGCTCGGCATGTTCGGCGTGCTTGACCGCCTGGATGGTACCGGCATCTCGCGCGAGGATGTGCGCCGCGCCCGTGCCTTGGCTGCCCAGGTATCAGTGGTCATGGAGGTCGCTCACAACCTGCATCTGTCAGAGCATAACCGCCGGCGTTCGGATGTCCTGATTCAACTTGCCCGGGAAATCGATGGGCTGCTGCGGCTCCCGGATTTTGCCCATAAATTTGTCGAGCGTGCCATCGAACTAGCCGGCGCAAGAGCCGGGGGATTGGTGCTCGTCCAAGATGGACGGTTCCAGACAGTTGCCTTGCATCCGTTGCCGCACGCCGCCCAGCCGTCGGTTACCGAGCGTCACGAGCCCGGCAATTTTTCGGAGAACGATGAAGCCCATCGCGCCCGTGTCGAGGATCACGCTCTGCAACAGCGCTTTGCCTATGCTGTGTCGAAATTGGTCACCAAGAACAGCGACGCCATCATTTCCGGAGCTGCTTCCGAGTTGCTTGGTGGGGATTTGGCTTCGAGCCTGGATTGGTCGGATTGCGTGGTGGTGCGCCTTCCCAGTTCGAGCGGAGAACTTGCCGGTTTGCTTTGTATCTCCGGACGTTCCCGTCCGCTTGCCGGCGATGACCGCGACTTGTTGGAAGCCATCGCGAGCCATGCTGCCATGGCTTTGGAAAATGCCCGCTTGTTCACTCGCATCGAACAGGCGAACCGCCACTGGCTGGAAATCTTTGACGCCATCACCGACTTTATCGTGGTGCACGATGAAACCGACAAGGTTTTGCGGGTAAACCGCTCGCTGGCGGCGATGATCGGAGTTGCCCCCAGCGAACTGATCGGCGTCAACATGCGGGCGCTGCTGGCCCTTACCAGTGAGCCTACTCTTTACTCCTGTCCTTTTTGCCGGTCCATGGGCGACGAAAGCGACGAATTCGTGCATCCGGCGATTGATCGCACTTATTTGGTTTCCACTTCGCGAGTGCATGGCGCTTCCGGCGAGAATCTGCAAACCATTCACGTGCTCAAGGACATTACCGACCGCCGCGAAGCCGAGCGCCGCTACCGCGAACTGTTCGACAATATTCAGGAAGGATTGTTTTTCAGCACCCCGGAAGGCCGCTTTGTCGAGGTGAACGACGCTCTGGTCGCGATGCTGGGTTATGCCTCGCGCGAAGAACTCCTGCAGGTTGATATCCCTAGCCAGGTTTATTTTTCCCCTGACCAGCGCCTGCTGCACAGCCAGGCGATGGAGGAGCACGGCCATATGCGGAACTTTGAAGCCACGCTTCGCCGCAAAAACGGCTCTCCCATTTACGTTTTGATCAATGCCTTCGGCATGTACGACAACTTTGGAAAGCTGCTGCAGATTCGTGGCTTGATGCTCGATGTCACCGGCCTGCACACGTACCAATCCGAGTTGCAGCGAGAGCGAGATTTCTCCGGCAAGATTCTCAGCAACACTCAGAGCCTCATCCTGGTTGCCGATACAGCTTTCCTCATCAGTTATGCAAACCGCCGCTGGTACGAAGCCGGTTTTGAGCAACGCGAACTCCTAGGACACCCTCTGCTGGAGTTGGCTGCGCCCGGTTACGTGCGTCCTTTGGCGGACGCGTTGCAGACGATTCTGCGCGGTGGGCAGGTCGATAACCTGGAACTCCAGATCATGCGCGGCAACGGTCACATCGGCCAGTTCTCAGTGAACCTGAGCCCGATGCGCGACGAGCAGAACAACATCAACAGCATTGTCGTTGTCATGACCGACATCACGGACTCGGCTGAGCTGCGCGACAAGTTGGTTCATGCCGAGAAAATGGCAGCCGTCGGGCAGCTTGTCTCAGGCGTTGCCCACGAAGTGAACAATCCGCTGACCGCAATCCTCGGCTTCGCCGATCTGCTCCTGGAAAACCCCGAGGTTCCTGAGACGGCGCGTAAAGACCTTCGTGTGATCCTGCAGGAAGCGCAGCGAACCAAGACTATCGTGCAGAATCTGCTCAGCTTTGCCCGGCAAATGCCGCCACAGCGCAACCCCGTGCAGCTCAACCTGATTCTCCGCCGCACGATTCAACTTCGCTCTTACGACTTCAACAGCCACGGTGTCGACATCATCGAACATCTTGACGAGGATCTTCCTGATGTCATGGGTGACGCGCATCAATTGCAGCAGGTTTTTTTGAACATCCTGAACAATGCTTACGATGCCGTCCACGAAATAGGCCGTCCGGCCCGCATCGAGATCATGACTACCAAGGCCGGCAACGCTGTCGAGGTTTCCTTTCGTGACAATGGTTACGGGATATCGCATCCCGATCGCATCTTCGATCCCTTCTTCACCACCAAAGAGGTTGGCAAGGGAACCGGCCTTGGCCTGAGCATCTGCTACGGCATCGTGAAGGAGCATGGAGGGGAGATTCTCTGCCACAACAATACCGACGGGCAGGGAGCGACGTTTATTGTCCGCTTTCCCGCAGCCCCCCACACTGCGTCTCTGGGTGTGGCGGCAGGAGTGTTACAAAAATGACAAGCTCAGCCATTCAACAATCTCTTTTGCCTGTTCTGCTCATCGAGGATGAGCCTTCCATCATGGCTTTGGTCAGCGCCACGCTGGAGCGTAATGGATATGAGGTCGTGTGCATTGAGTCTGGAGCCGAAGCCCTGCGCCTGCTGGAAAAAGGGAAATTTCTCGGGGTCGTTTCCGACATGCGTACGCCCGGAGGAGTAGACGGCGCGCAGGTTCATTGCTGGATTTCCGCGAATCGCCCCGACCTTGTCGACAAAGTTGTGATCATTACCGGCGACTACGCCAATGAAGAAACTGTAAGCACTCTGCGCAAGATCGGTGCGCTTTATCTCGAAAAACCGTTCCGCGTGCAGGATCTAATTTCTGCCGTCGAAAAGACCATGGGGAAAGCCCGGTGAACTCTGCGTCAATGAAAGATGAACTTCGCGTCCGACTGCTTGTGGTTGATGACGAGCAGAGCATTCGCAAGCTCTGCATCACAGTAGGGGAAGCTTTAGGTTTCATCTGCCTCGAAGCCGATAGCGGCGAGTCGGCTCTCGTTCTGCTCGAAGAGCAACCCGTCCATATGGTCCTCAGTGACATGGTGATGCCGCACATGTCCGGCCTGGAGTTTCTGGAGAAGGTCAAGAAGCTTCTGCCACGCTCAGAAGTTGCGCTCATGACCGGGCACGGCTCCATAGAAACGGCCGTACAAGCCATGCGGCTCGGTGCCTACGACTACATTACCAAGCCGTTTGCTCCCCTCGATGAACTGCGTTTGTTCCTGCGGCGCATGGCAGAGAAAGTGCGCCTCGTCGAAGAAAACGAATTCCTCCGTCAGCGGATGGATTCCGAAACTGCCGTTCACGGCATCATCGGATCCTCGGCCAAAATTCAGGAAGTGCTGCGCGTGGCGTCGCGGCTTAAGGATACGCGCACGTCAGTTCTCATCTCCGGTGAAAGTGGGACCGGTAAAGAGTTGGTTGCACGCGCCATTCATTTCCGCGGAGCCTTCGCCAATCGTCCCTTCGTGGCCGTGGATTGCGGTTCGCTCGTACCCACGCTGATCGAGAGTGAACTGTTCGGTTATGAAAAGGGCGCATTCACGGGCGCTTTGAAATCCAAGCAGGGACTTTTTCAATCCGCCGACACGGGCTCGGTTTTCCTGGATGAAATCGGGGAACTGCCGCTCGAATTGCAAGCCAAGCTGTTGCGCGTGTTGCAGGAGAAAGAAGTTCGCCCCGTGGGCAGCAACCAGCGGGTCAAAGTGGATGTGCGCGTCATCGCCGCCACCAATCGCGATCTCGAAGCCGCGTATAAGAATGGAACCTTCCGCAAGGATCTTTACTTCCGGCTGAATGTTGTCACCGTACATGTCCCCGCGCTGCGCGATCGCCGCAGCGATATACCAATGCTGGTGAACTGGTTTTGCGAGCGATACGCTCCTGACTCAGACTTACGCGTTTCCAACGCCGCGATGAAGGCCCTGATGAATTACGAATGGCCGGGCAACGTGCGCGAGTTGGAAAATTGTGTGGAGCGTGCTGTAGCCCTGGGCAACGGCACTCTGATCGACCTCGGTGATCTCCCGCCAACCATTGCCGCGTTAAATTCATCCACGCCGCGACCGGGCTCGGAACCCGCGCCCGAATTGGTTTCTGAGCTCGCGGCTGCCGCAGAATTGGGTTCGAGCGATGGAGCGGCCACGGTTCCACTTTCCACCACCGATCTCGAAGACATCGAACGCGCCACCATCCAACGCGTTTTTGAACAAGTCAAGGGCGATAAAGCGCTTGCTGGACGCATGCTTGGCATTAGCCGCGCTACACTCTACCGAAAGCTTAAACGCTACAACATCAGCGGAAGCACCGCGTCCGGTTCATCGAGCCATACACTACAGTAGGCACAGCTTCAGTTTGCGGATTCCATCGTGAATCTGTGGCGCGTTGGTGCCTCCGTAGCCGAGGATCAGTCCTCCCCTCGTTGGAGGTTTCAAATAGCACGTCGACAAGGGCGTTGCCGAAATGCCTCTCTGCGCAGCTTTCTTTGAAACGATCACATCGTTGACGCCCCGCGCTAGCAATGCGACAAGATGCATTCCCGCTTCAGAACCGACCACCTCGGCCAGATCTCCCATTTCATTTTGCATCGCTTTTACCAACTCCTGCCGACGATCCCTATAGAGCATTCGCATTCGGCGCAAATGCCGGGCGAAGTGCCCCTCGCGAATAAAATCGGTCATGACGGCCTGATAGAGAGTCGATGAAAAAACGTCGGCGGCATCTCTTGCGGCGGCGAATGCGGGTACCAAATCGCTGGGTATAACCACATAGCCCAATCGCAAGGCAGGGAACATTACTTTGCTGAACGTTCCGATATAAATGACTCTCCCGTCGGTGTCCAGGCCTTGCAGCGATGAGATCGGGCGGCTTCCAAACCTGTATTCGCTGTCGTAGTCATCTTCAATAATCCACGCGCCGGTGCGCGCGGCCCAATTAAGGAGAAGCATACGGCGTGAGGCGCTCATCGTCATGCCCAGGGGATATTGGTGAGATGGCGTGATATAAACTGCGCGCGCCTTGTGCCCGCGATGGATAATTTCTGTAACGTTCATGCCCTGATGATCGATCGGAACTGGAACCAAGTGAGCCCCAGCGGCTATGAAAGCCTGGCGCGCGCTGGGATAGCCCGGCTCTTCGATCCATGCCCGGTCTCCGGGATCCACCAGAACCTGTGCGGAAAGCTGCAAGCCCTGCTGTGATCCTGTGGTCACCATAATCTGAGAGGCCTCGCATCGCACCGCGCGGCTCGCGCCAAGATATTCGGCGATCGCTTCGCGGAGTGGCAGATATCCCATTGCGTCGCCATATCCCATGATGCCTTTGGCAGGCCTTCGCGAATGCCGCGTCACTAGCTTCGACCAGATGCCTATCGGAAAATGGTCGAGGGCGGGCAGGCTTACGCGAAATGCACCCACGATGTTCAGCCATGATTGCGTCGGCAAACACGTCAACGCCAGTCCACGGCGCGACATTCGGCGGGGGCTCGGCCCTCCACTTACTTTCTGTTGGAACGTCGGCCGCGCCTTTCGGGAGAGTGGACTTAGCTTTTCATCTGGGATGGAGCTGGCCACGCACGTTCCCGCGCCCACAAAAGTTTCGAAATATCCTTCCGCGAGCAACTGTTCGTATGCATTCAAGACTGGGATGCGAGAAATCTTCAACTCCACGGCCAAGGTTCTGGTCGAGGGGACGCGCTGTCCAGGCTTCATCTGCCCGTCGATAATTGCCTTACGAAACCAGTCGTACAACTGGCGATACATCGGAGTCTTCGAGCGGGGTTCGAGAGCAATCGGTGGGAGGAAGCTGGCGGGAATGCGCTTCATCGAAAGATATTCTCGAAGTGGTTATATCGTAACACGCCAAAGTGGATATTGAGGTCGACCACTATACGGTTTTAAGCTTTCTCACATGAAAGCGCTCAAATCCCTTCCAAAGTATCTGCTGGCGTGCAGCTTAGTTGTCTTCTTGCACCCTGTTCATGCAATCGTATCGGAGCAGAATCCGGCCCCAGCGAATGCCACTCCTCAAAGCGTTCCCTCGGAACGGGATGGACGACACGATTTTGACTTTGAGATTGGCACTTGGAAGTCTCACGGATCGCGCCGCCTGCATCCTTTATCCGGTTCTTCTACCTGGGTCGAATTCGACGGCACTTCCGTCGTTCGAAGAGTTTGGAATGGCCGCGCGAATCTGGTGGAGCTCGAAGCCGATGGACCGGCCGCGGGTCACATCGAGAATCTGTCTCTACGTTTGTACAATCCCCAGTCCCACCAATGGAGCCTCTACTATTCCAGCAGTAAGGTCGGGACCCTGAGTGTGCCCACGGTCGGCGAGTTCCAGAATGGCCGCGGTGAGTTTTACGATATGGAACCATTTGATGGCAGAAGCATCCTGGTTCGAAATATCTGGTCGGACATCACACCAAATTCTTGCCATTTTGAACAAGCATTCTCGGATGATGCAGGCAAAACTTGGGAAGTAAACTGGATCACGACAGATACACGAGTGCAGGATGAATCTGTGCAGCGGAATTCGGATGCGTCGAAAGCTGACGTTCGACAAACTTCTGATGAGCAGGACGGCCAACACGATTTTGATTTCGAGATTGGTAGTTGGAATATTCACTTATCGCGCCTGAAGGATCGCTTGGCTGGGTCCACAACCTGGGTCCAGTTTGATGGCACTTCTG
>JBAUVJ010000356.1:0-7857 GCA_049583165.1 Candidatus Sulfotelmatobacter sp.
GCTCAAGGAAGTTTCTTCGCGAGAAAAATGCCGCTGCCGTATTTATGCTACGAGCCGTCGTGGTTCCGCCGCAAGGCAAGAAATAGCGTGGCATTTTCCTTCAAACTTAAAGTTTCGGCGCGGGCACCGGGTTTTACCCGGGCCTGCGACAGGGCCGTGCGCAGGCGAGTTTCCGGATAAGCGGACTTAAGGTTGTTCCACAGAGTCTTGCGTTTCTGGCCAAAAGACAGCTTGAGGAAGTCGATGAATCCCTCCTCGATCCGGCGATCTCCGTCCAGGCCCAATTCCTTCTGCCGCGGCGCTATTGTCAGCCGCAACGCGGTGGAGTGGACTTTGGGCGGAGGCGTAAACGCTCCCGGCGGAATGGTAAATAGTTTCTCGACGCGAGCGTGAAGCTGAGCAGTGGCGGAAAGCAGCCCGTAGTCGCTACTGCCGGGCTTGGCGGCAATGCGGTCAGCGACTTCACGCTGCACCAGGATGACGAGGGACTCAAAGTATTTCGAGTAATCGAAGAGCCGCAACAGAATGTCGGATGTAATGTAGTAAGGGAGATTTCCGATCACTCGTGCAGGCGCAGGCTTGAACTCGATGCCGGGACGGCTCAGGCCGGGCCTCGGTCCAAACAAAGAATCGAAGTCGATGGAAAGAATGTCGGCCTCGATGACCTCGACGTTCGGGAACGTGCCGAAGCGCAGGCGAAGCTGTGCCGCCAATACCCGGTCCAGTTCCACCGCGATCAGGCGTCGTGCTCGCTTGGCCAGCAGGGAAGTGAGTACCCCGCGTCCGGGACCGATTTCGAGCACGGTATTTTGCGAGACATCTCCTAGAGCATCGACGATTTGCAAGGCAAAACCGTCGTCGGCAAGGAAGTGCTGTCCCAGCTTGGGCTTGAGTTGCGGGCGGCGCGTGGATACGGCCTTCGGCACGTTGACCCTCTTTTCCTCGGGCATATAGACTGAAAAGTCAGCCCGCGTGCATGGCGCACGGGATGGTTAGGTCCCGCAACGCTCATCCATCATATCGTGCGCTAGTGAAAAACGGGTCCGGTCCGGGAGGTTTCATGCACATCGCGTTTGCAGCTTCGGAAGGCGTCCCGTTTTCGAAGACCGGCGGACTGGCCGACGTGGTCGGTGCATTGCCTCGCGCACTGGCCGCATTAGGGCACCAGGTAAGCGTGTACCTGCCCCGCTACAAGCAAACAAAACTGTCGGATCCGGCCACGGTCGTCCGCAGCATCACGATTCCATTCGATGATAAGTATCGCTTCGCGTCAGTGGTGACGGGCGGAAGCCAGGCGGGAGTGCGCTTTTACTTTGTCGAATATCCGGAGTACTTCGATCGTGACGCGCTTTATGGCACCCCAGCCGGCGACTACCCGGATAATGCCGAGCGCTTCGCTCTGTTCTCGCGCACGGTGCTGGAAGCCTCGAAGATTCTGGGTGTCCCGCAAATATTTCATTGTCACGACTGGCAATCGGCGCTGGTGCCGGTGCTGCTACGCACGGTTTACGCCGAGGATCCTGCCTTCCGCGATGTGGGAACGGTGTTTACCATTCACAACATCGGCTATCAGGGGCTTTTCCCGCCAGAGACGTTGCCGCTGCTGATGCTGCCCTGGGATCTTTTCACTATGTCGAAGATGGAATTTTTCGGGCAGGTAAATTTTCTGAAGGGCGCGCTCACCTATTCCGACTTCGTCACCACGGTGAGCCGAAAGTACAGCCAGGAAATTCAAACCGCGGAATATGGTTTTGGACTGGAAGGCGTGCTGCGCGACCGTGCCGCCACCGTCACTGGAATTTTGAATGGTGTGGACTACGACGAGTGGAGTCCGCAGGCCGATAAGTTCATCGCGGCAAAATATTCGCCTCAGGATTTATCGGGCAAGGCGAAGTGCAAGCAGGATTTGCTAGCTGCTTTCGGCGTGAAGAATGCGGATGCGAAGGTGCCGGTAATCGGAATCGTTTCGCGCTTTGCCGCGCAGAAAGGTTTCGACCTGATCGCGCAGATCATGGACCGGCTGGCGCGCGAAGAAATGATCGTGGTCGCCCTGGGCGCGGGCGACAAAGTGTACGAAGAAATGTTCGTCCGGCTCAACAAACAATTCCCCAACAAGATCGCAGTGAAAGTGGCTTACGACAACGCCATCGCCCACAAGATCGAGGCCGGGTCGGACATGTTCCTGATGCCCTCGAGATATGAACCCTGCGGCCTGAACCAGATTTACAGCCTCAAGTATGGCACCGTGCCCATTGTTCGCGCCACCGGCGGCCTCGACGATACGATCGAGCCCTGGGATGCGCCCTCAGGAAAAGGCACGGGCTTCAAGTTCACGGAATATAACGGGGAATCGCTGCTGCTCACCATCAAGCACGCCCTGCTGGCATTTCGCGACCAAACCTCCTGGCAAGTGTTGATGCGCAACGGCATGAACAAGGATTTTTCCTGGAACGCCTCGGCGCGGGAGTACGGGAAGGTTTATGAGCGGGTGCGGCAGGGGCGTGGAACTGCGCCGGTCATGGATGCTTTCGATCAATCAGCAGCTCGCAACAGCCTCCTGTTGGAACGTCTTTCGAAATAGCGGCGGATGAAAGCATGCCGAACCTCTGTCCGAACGGCCGGCTAAAAAATGAGAGTTTCCCGACGCCCCTATTCGAACTCAACCTTCTCAAACCCAAGCCCTTGCAATAGGCTGCTGATCGTGGAAGCTGCGTTCTGTTGGGCCGTTTGCAATATTCCATCGGCCAAAGCCGCCTCCTGCATCCGACGTTCGGCTTCCTGCCGCACTTGTGTTTCGAGATTCGGGTCTGTAGGAACGAGTAGCCCGGTTTGTCTCGAATAGACTCGGGTTTTGGCGCTATCGATCCGGGTGCTGAAGATCTGCGAAGCGGGAAGGTGTAAATAGATGTGCCGGCCATCCACTCTTACGTCGCCCGACTTCATGGTTGAGAAATCAATTCCAGCGACGACTTCGCCGTGCGCCAGCAGCAGGAGCCGATCCCCGGCCAGAAAATCCGGGAAGATCGGGTTTTCCTTCGCGCCGGTTACCAGCTTGTCCATGGTGTAAACAACAGTCTCAAGCCGTTGCAGCCGTTGAATGCGATTGACCACCGCAGGCTGGCTTACGTCGATACTCAGAGTGCTTCCCGTCACTGCCGACCACATATGGCTCAACAGCGCGCGGCCGGAATTTCGCGAAAGCATTAACCACCCAATCGAACCAACAAAGACCACTCCGAGGACCAACCCGATAATCAGCGCAAATACGATTCCCGCCGAGGATCGAACAAGCTTATGAACGTTGGCGCTGGCGTCAGTATCGGGAGCCATATTGCAAGATTATCACTGTGCGAGTTCGCGAATCAGGCGCGTCACCCTCTGAAACAGAGAGCGAAAGCACCGTCTGGAGACTGCTACAATCCGCTCATGGCCGCCACCTCCAACATGCCGGCTTTCGCCCGCACCATCTTCCACGTTGATATGGACGCCTTCTTCGTCTCCGTGGAAGAGTTATTCGATCCCTCGTTGAAGGGTAAGCCTGTCGTGGTTGGGGGTCAGAAGAACGAGCGTGGGGTCGTCTCGGCGGCGTCATACGAGGCGCGCAAGTTCGGAGTGCATTCGGCCCTGCCGTTGCGAACCGCAGCCAAGCTCTGCCCGCACGCCATCTTCGTCAATGGACATCCAGAGCGCTATCGCGAATGCTCGGGAAAAGTTTATAAAGTTTTGACGGAGTTCTCGCCGCAGGTGGAGATGGCTTCGATCGATGAAGCCTACCTTGACATGTCCGGGACAGCCCGCCTGCATGGCCCTCCGCTGCTCGCCGCTCATAAATTACACCGGAGGATGAAGGAAGAAACGCAGCTGAATTGCTCGATCGGCATCGGCTCGTCGCGGCTGATTGCGAAAGTGTCGTCAGCGCAAGCGAAGCCCAACGGGGTGCTGTGGATCGTCCCCGGAGAAGAGCCGAAGTTTCTTGCGCCCCTCGACGTGCGCGAAATTCCCGGCGTCGGCAAGGTGATGGAGAGCCACCTGCACGCGCTCGGCATCAAGAAAGTCGGAGACCTGGCGCGGCTGGAAGAATCAGACCTTGAGCAACGATTCGGCAAATGGGGGCTGGCACTCGCCGGCAAGGCCCGCGGAGAAGATGCTGGCGGATGGTTTGACCGAGAAGTTCCGGATGCTGAAGTCGGCCCCGGTACGGACGCGAAATCCATCAGCCATGAGCATACCTACAACGAAGACACGGCGGATGTAAATCAGTTGGAAGCGACCTTGATGCGGCTTTCCGAAATGGTTGGCCGGCGCTTGCGGGAAGCGAAGTTTCACGCGCGCACCATTCAACTCAAGCTGCGTTACAAAGACTTCACCACGATTACCCGCGCGCATAGTCTGCCCGCGCCCACGCAACTCGATGGCGAAATCTTCGAGCAGGTGCGCGCGCTGTTTCGCAAGAACTGGAAGCAGGGCAGGCATATTCGGCTCCTGGGAGTGCAGGCCTCGTCATTCGAGGCCCAGACGCAGCAGATCAATCTGCTCGAAGGTGGACGCCAGCAGCGCTGGAAAGACGCGCTGGCCGCCGCTGACCGCTTACGCGACAAGTTTGGTGAGTCGAGCGTTTCGCTGGCCGCCGGCATGCGGGGAAGCTTCCGCGAGCGAACCCACGAGAATCCGGTGGGACTGCCAGGAAAAGCGAAGAAGAAACCGTAATCCCAGCTTAGTTCCGACCCTTGCGCTGAATTCACGCCGAATCCATTGCAGCTATACTGTTTCGTCCGGCATCAATGATTTCTAATCACGCCAAACGTGGACAACTTGCACAATGGGATATCGATGACCTCTCTTCAGGAATTCCGATGTGAAATCTGCGGTACGATTACGAATCACCCCATACACTGGTTCGTAATTCAATGCGGCGATACTCAACTCACAGTGCTCCGCTGGAATATAGATACTGCAAACTCCAATGGAGCCCGGCATTTCTGTGGAGAGGCTCACGCAGAGGTCTACATTAGCCGCTGGTTTGACTCCGTTTGCTCGCCGCCCAGAACAGATTTCCAGTAACCCTCGTTGATAGCTCCAGTGGTGTCATCCCAACCGCGGCGATAGCCGCAAACAGACGAAGGCCGGGTATCCCGGAAGATGATTCCGGATCCCGGCCTGTGTCTTGTTGCAACTTGGAGTAAAAGTTAGTTGCCGTTCGGCGAATTGGCGGCGGTGGTTGGCGATGCGTTCTGAGACGCTGGTGCGCCCCAGCGAGCTAATCGCGGGTAGAACGGCGTAACTTCAAACGGCATTTTGTCCCGCGCCGAGGTGATGGCTACCGGAGCCGCTTTCACCATTTCAGCCTTGTCGTCCCAGGGATTGATCTTGACGCGCCCACCCAAGGGCAAAGCGGCGACCTGATCCAGCTTGGCGTTGTCGAGTGCCGGACCCTGTGTGGAAAGAGCGGACAGACGGGTGATGGTTCCGTTCTCAGCCAGAGGATTGCCCAGGTGCGTGGTCAAGAGTGCGTTTAGTTGACCCGAGCGCGCCTGCAATGCCTTCAGGAACAAGCCTACATTGTCGAGCTTTTGCGCGTAGGGCGAGTTTTTCAACAATTCGATGGCTTTCTTGTCGGCGGCAGCCTCTTCTTCCGGAATGTGTTTGAATCCCAGGTTGTTGTAGGTGGAGTCGTCGGAGAACAACATGCGGTCGTTGAAGGCATACTTGCTGCCCAGGTTATGGCCAAGCACAATGTGCGCCAGTTCATGCGAGAGCACAGCGGCAAGGCTGGCCTCGTCGGGAAGCACGTCGATTAATCCACGGCTGATCACAATTGTGTTGCCGACGCTGAAAGTTTCCAGCGGCGCGGTGAGCAGCACGCGTGTGCGTACCGGACGCGGCAAGTCGATATTGTTGGTGACCTCGAGATTGTTGACCACAGTCAGGAGAATGCGATCGACGTCGCCCTCGGGCGCGAGCAGTCCCGCGCTGGTAAGACGCTCAATGACGTTATCTTCCGCCTGCTGCTGCCACTCGCGTTCGGCTTGCAGCGGAGAAGCATCCTGCGCGGCGGCGCTTTCATCCTTTACGCTGTCCACGCGAATCTGTGTGAGTTCGTCGTCTTTTCCTTCCTTCTTCAAGTCGTAACCCCAAATGCGGGTCTGCGCCTTGAAGGCGATCTTGTTTTTTACGCCGGCGCTGAAGTCGCCTTCTTCGCTGTAGATGTAGGACGGGACCCAGTAGCCGGGAATGAGGTTAAGGCGCCAGCTATCCATATGGAAGAAATAGGAATTACGCGGCGCCGGGACATAAGTGCCGTTCAGGCGAACGATGTTGTAATCCTGGTCTTCTACCCACAGGCGGCCGAGGAACCGCCCCCTGCCAGCGTTTTTCTTCGGGGTGACATCGAAAACCAGGCAGCGGACATCGCCCAGAAATTCGCGTCGGATGTAATGAAACTCGTAGTGTTCACGGTCAAAATCAGTACGGTCGGCGTAAACCATCCAGGAGAAGCCGAGAGGCTGGTATTGCACCTTAAAAAGTTTGTTGAAGCCGCCCATGAGGCGCGTCTCCATGCCCTTGTCCTGCTCTTTCAAATAGTCCTTGCGGTCAACCGTCTCGCCCATATCCATACGGCCGAGGAAATAATGGTCCTCGCTCGGAACGGGGCCCAGTTGCGGATCGGCGGTCAGATTCTGTAGATAGGTTTCCACCACCGGCGTGCGGGTGGCGAGAGCTTTCATAAGTCCGTGTTCGCGCTCGATGAAGCGATCCACAACCTGATCCATGGTAGTGGGTCGAGGCAGAGCCGAAGGCGTAGGCGCGGGCGCTGTGCTCTGAGCCGTTGCCGGTTGCGCGGCCGCGGATGGCGCGGACGGCTGCACCGTCTGCGTCGCCTCAGGGGCAGGCGGTTGTGCCGAGTTTTGCGTGTCCGGCTGTTGTTGCGCGACGGAACTTACCGCGACCAACAGTGCTGCCGTGAATATCAATTGCGAGGTGCGCATGTCTTTCTCTCTCCGAATTTCTTACGACCAGTTTGTCTCAACCAATGTTTCTCTGACTGCCAGTCCAAATTCATGTGCAGCCTCATGGCCGCTTAACAAATCTTTCGGACGAATCCGTCCGTGTATCCAAGCCGCGTATGCAAAATCAGTACGCCAGCTGAAAGACCACGTGCACCACTGCGGTGGAGTCCGTTGGCTGCCCCATACGCAGCGCGGGTTTGAACCGCATCTTGTTGGCGGCCGCTATGGCCGCTTCGTCCAATCCATGACCAAGACCGCGGACTACGCGGTTCACATGCAGCGTTCCATTGGCGTTGAACATTACTTCCAGTAGAACTTCGCCTTCCAGCTTGAGACTGCGAGCGTCGTCGGTGTAAACCGGCTGAGGCTTGAATGTGATCTCCACCGGTGTGGTGGCTGGTCCGGCATCCGCTTGTGCGATCTTGGGACCGCTGTGAACAACTTGCTCAGCTCCGAATCCGCCGGTAGAAACCCCACTGCCTCGGCCGTCGCCCTTGCTGCCGGTCGCGATCCCGTTGCCGAAATCAGCGCTGGCGATTGTGCCTTTAATGCCTTTTGCTCCGCCCGATCCATTGCCCTGTCCCGGACCGGCCGGCATGTCAAAGGATCCAGCCTGCGCGGCATACAGCTTCGCGCCCTGCTTGCCTTCCCCCTTCAAACCGTTGGGATCGCCAAAGCCACCGGTCTGCACCTTCTGCACTGCGGCATTCACCGTCGGCGCTACCGGACTTCCCTGAAAATCTCCCGTGTGCAAAAGTTGCGGACGCGCCCCACCCGAAGTCATCTTGATCTGCGGAGCAGCGAACTGATTCATTACCACCTTGGGTGCTTCCACGGGCTCGGGTTTGGG
>JBAUVJ010000357.1:0-4151 GCA_049583165.1 Candidatus Sulfotelmatobacter sp.
GCGGTGGACCAAGTTTGATCTTCTTGGCTTTTTCCGTCATTGCCTCAACGAAATTCTTGTAGATCGATTTTTGCACCAGGATGCGGCTTCCAGCGGAACAGACTTCCCCTTGATTGATAAAGACTCCGAAGAGCGCGCCGTCGATGGCGGCCTCGAAATCGGCATCGGCGAAGAAAATGTTCGGCGATTTTCCGCCGAGTTCGAGCGTAACGCGTTTCACGGTGTCGGCGGCCTGTTTCACGATGATTTTGCCGACAGCGGCGCTGCCGGTGAAGGCGATCTTGTTCACATCGGGATGCTGAACCAGCGGAGCACCACAACTTTCTCCGAAGCCCGTGACGATGTTGACCACGCCCGGGGGCAGGCCGCAATCGGCGAAGTAGTTAGCGAATTCGAGCGCGGTGAGCGGTGTCTGCTCGGCAGGTTTGAGCACGCAGGTGCAGCCCGCGGCGATTGCCGGAGCCAGCTTCCAAGCGGCCATGAGCAGTGGGTAGTTCCAGGGAATTATTTGCCCGGCGATGCCGACCGGCTCCTTGAGCGAAAGAGACATCGCGTTGTCGGGAACCGGATTGACGTATCCGACGACTTTGGTGGCAAGGCCGCCGTAGTATTCAAAACAAGTAGCCGCGTCGTTGATATCGAACTCGGCTTCCACGATTGGCTTGCCGGTGTTGCGACATTCGAGTTCGGCGAGAGCAGGTGAGTTGGCGCGGATTTTTTCGGCGAGGCGGAACAGGACGCGGCCGCGTTCCTGCGCGGTTGTACTTGCCCATGGGCCATCTTCGAACGCGGCTTTGGCTACGGCTACTGCACGGTTCACATCGTCCGGGCTGGCATCGGGGACCTGGGCAATTACTTCTTCCGTCGAGGGATCGTAGACGGGAAAAATCTTTGCGGATTTGCTCGCGACCCACTCGCCGTTGATGTACATCTGATAAGTGCGAACTTCTTTTGGAACGTCCGTTGTGATTCCGCCGGGCATTTTGTTTCGACCTCCTGTTTACCTGAGCTGGTTACCTCAGCGGCTAAAGCCGCTACCAGTTCGCAATTCTTATCGCAGCGCTGAAGCGCTGCGCCACCCACAATCGCTACACACGAATCAGCTTTGTCGACAGCCAGCAATCAGCCCTCGTCAGCAGCCAGCGGAACCACTAAAGCCGCGCCCTTTCCAATCTGGGGTTGCTGAGCTTTGTGGCGGCCGTAGACGAAGAAAAAGAATGCGGCAAGCGCCAGAAAGAATAGCGTGAATCCGAACATCTTCGCTTCATACTTCCATACCGAAGTGATCTGCTTGGCGGGAAAAAATGCCAGCACGATTCCTAAAGATGTGGTCAGCAATCCGCTCGAACCCGCAAACACCAGGGTGCCGCGGCCATAGCGGCCGTCTCTCAGATCCGCTTTGCGAGCAAATCGCAGCAGCGAGGCGAACACGTATAAGAACGGAACTAACTGCAGGACGACCGCCAGCGACAGCATTGTCTGGAAGGTTTCCTGCACGCCTCCAGATGCATAGAAATTGATGACGATCAATACCAGCGAGACCACCGCTTGCACGATGAGCGCGGCATAAGGAGTCCCGTATTTCGGATGAACCTTCCCCAACCATGAGGGCATGTAGGAATCAAGGCCCGCAACAAACGGAATTCGCGCCGAGCCGCCCATCCACGCCGAGCCGATACCAGCGATGGAGAGGCTCAGCATTAGCGCAAACGGCGTAATGATCCAGGCCACGCCAACTTTGCCGGCCATGTGGCTGACCGCTTGCACGATTCCCTGCAGCACGCTGATGTCGTTCTTGCCAATGGCAACGAGCAGGGTCAACGTGGCACCAATGTAGAGCGCGCCGGATACTACACCGCCCCAGGCCACCGCGCCAGGTAACGTCTTTTGGGGATCCTTAATCTCGTCGCCCATCACCGACGCGAGTTCGAGTCCAACCAGTCCGAAGCAGATCACTCCGAACGAATTGAGAACGAACCAGGGGTCGTGCGGGATTCGAAAGTCCGCGGCGGTCACCGTGGTTCCGAATCGCGACCACACGGTCACTCCTAATCCGATGAGAACAGCGGCAGCCAGGAATGTGCCGATGGCACCGAGGTTGTTGAGCCACTTTCCAACTCCCAGGCCAACAATATTGAGAACGGTGAGGACCGCCAGCAATAGCAAGGACGCAGCCATCGCGAAAGTCTTGTTATCGGCCAAACCGGCGTGCCCGGGCCCCATCGCAAAAACCGAGACGCCGACGAAGTAGAGCATAACCGTCGGCACGTAGAGCATGTTGTTGGTCCAGTAACACCAGCCGGAAAGAAATCCGTGGAAGTCGCCGAAAACTTCTTTGGCCCAGAGATAGACGCCGCCTTCGCCGGGATAACGATGGGCGAGTTCGATGACGGCAATGCCTTGCGGCCAGAAAAAAAGAAGAAGCGAGATGATCCAGAGCCAGATGGTGACGCCGCCGTTGGCCGCGATTGACGGCACAACATTCAGGTTGAAAACAGCAACCACGAAGAGTAAGACCAGATCGCGGCGTCCGAGCGCGCGGATGAGGTGAGGCTGAGTGGCGGGTTGGGTGGTGGTGGACGTTCGAAACCTCAGCGGCCAAAGCCACTTTTTTATTTATTCATTTCGGCGCGGCTGAAGCCGCAACCCTTCAAGGCACAACCCGACTCGTTTACCTTTGGCAGGAGCAGCCGAGAGCGACTGTCCCCCATAAGCATTCTTGGTGCATGGGAGGCGGGCACGGGTGCCCGCCTCCCATAGGTCACCAACCAATCTAGTGCGCGACTGCTACCGGCTCGGCGCGCTCTTGCTGCGCTTTGGCCAGCGATGCCGCGATATCGCCGAAAGCAGATAGATGCTGATCGATGTCCGCCTCGGTGTGCTGAACGGAAATCGTCCATTGCTCGTCCCACCAATAAGGCTGGGCCATCACGCCGCGGTTGACCATACCAAACCAGTAATGCCGCCACAGGTCGATATCGACCGTCGTCCAGTCGCGGTAGTTCCGAATTTCTTTCGGATAAAGCATCAGCGCACCGTTGGCGCCAGCTTGCGCGATGTAAGCTTGCAGGCCAACTTTTGCAATGGTCTTGCGGTAGCCATCTGCGAGTTTTTGGCCAAGCTTGTCAACCTGCGCATAATTGTCGCGCGTGAGCACCTCGCGGAACGTGGCAAGTCCGGCGGCCATCGAAACCGGATTCGTATTGTAGGTGCCGCCGTGGAAAACTTTGTGTTGCGAGATGAGATCCATCACGGACGTGCTGGCGCCGAAAGCCGCCAAAGGAAAGCCTCCGCCGATCGACTTGGCGAGGCAGATCATGTCTGGTTGCACATTGAAATACTCGCTGGCTCCACCCCAGCCGAGCTTGGCGCCGGTTTTCACTTCGTCGAAGATCAGAAGCGCGCCGTATTTTGTGGCGAGATCGCGAAGGCCTTTCAGGAAGCCGGGCTGTGGTATGCAGAGCCCGACGTTCATGAGAATCGGTTCAAGAATAATCGCAGCGATCTCGCCGGGATTTTCTTTGAAGCGGCGCTCGACAGTGGCGAGGTCATTGAACGTGGCAATCTTCACATTCGCAATCGCTGACTTAGGTACGCCCAAGCCACCCGTAACAGAAGTCGGATTGTCGATATCGCCGAAATCTGGCGCATGGGGCTTGACGCTGACCAACGCGGAATCATGCAGGCCGTGATAGGCGCCTTCAAATTTAATGATCTTGTCGCGGCCGGTTGCGGCGCGAGCCAGGCGAATGGCGTGCATCGTGGCTTCGGTTCCGCTGTTGCCGAAGCGCACCATCTCGACCGGGAAGCGGTCGCAGATTTCTTCCGCAAGTTCCCATTCCATGTCATGCGGCATGCCGAACATGGTGCCGGTGGAGAGACGTTTTTCAACCGCCTTCATCACGGCGGGATGGCAGTGCCCGGCCATAAGAGCGCCGAAGGTCAGATTGTGATCGATGTATTCGTTGCCGTCAACATCGCGAAATTTGCTGCCGCTGCCTTCCTTCACAAAGATCGGCCAAGGATCGTAATGACGATAATTGCTGGCCACTCCGAGTGGAATTCGTTTGAGATTCTTCTTGTGGGCTGCGGCGGATTTAGGTGTGCGGCGCTCGAACGTGTCGAGCTCCTTCTGTAGATCGGGATACATC
>JBAUVJ010000358.1:0-2079 GCA_049583165.1 Candidatus Sulfotelmatobacter sp.
CTTAATGATCTATGAATGCTTGTGGCTAGCCGCTTGCCCAGCGCAACGCCCCTGGCACCGTCTATCGGGTAAGCAATCGATGCATAGACGCATTAGGGAAAGGGCGACGTTGTTCTCCGTCCCTTTCGGGTTATAGCTTTGGGGCACCTTCCTTGCAACTCGCTATATCAAAGTTTCGACGACTATTCGATTGGCTGCTGCGTGACGGTGATGAATTGCTCGATGTTAGGCTGACCTAGTGCAATCAAGTTGAGCATTCCGACTCCAAGTCGCCGCGCGAATTCGCCGTCAATCTTGGGATCGGGTACATCCCAAACGGGCAGATGCATCCGTCCGGCCACGAGCGGGCCCAGCTTGGCCGTATCAACGGTATGCACTAGCAATTGTCGGGGACTGTCGATGTAAGACAGGGCTACAGAATGCGGCTTATGTTCGGCTATCGATAGCCTTGCACCGTTCGATCCGTCACGTGGGTACGGGGTAATGGTCATGTGTTGCTTGAGTTCCGGCTGACCCAGAGCAATCGTGTTGAGCATTCCAACTCCAAGCTGTCGCGCAAATTTGTCGTCAAGCTTGAAGTTGTGTTCATCAGCCATGACCACGCCCATTCTTCCAGCGACGAGCGGGGAGAGGCTGTTCGCATCGACCGTACAAACGATGAGTTGTTGCAGATCTTGGTTGTAGGTAAGAATCACAGAATAGGAAGTATGTTTGGCCATCAATATCCTCTGCACGCTTGATATCTGTCAAACGCCTTTTGTCTGCACAGCGCGAGCCGCCTAATGTCGAGCATCGGCTTGTAAATCGCCGTGCATTCGTCCATATCGTTTTCATACTGCGCATAGCACTCACTTTCGTGAGCTTCCCTGCCACCGCACTTTACCATTCCACCGTCGCCGGTTCCGGCTCCGAAAACTCTGCTGTAAAGCATTGCGGTCTTTGCGGAACGGGTCGAATCTGGCACAAGTGCCGGATAGGGAACCTGAGACTGATCGCTTAGTATCAGCTCCACAGTGTCGCCCGACTTTCCGTATGCGGCGTCTATTTCCGTCCCAAAGAGCTTCCAGGTCAGCTTTGCTTTTGACGTCATGTAGCATTCAACGCAAAGCCTTGGAACGGATGCGTCCGGGTCAGACTTCAGCCCCGTGAGATTAGCCGGCGGCGAAACCGGCTCGTTACCCAACTCCCAGTTGGTAAGCCAAACATCCAGTTCAGCATCACTAATCGCCTGCGCAGCACCGCCATTCGTCGCCACTGTCGCGGCACGCGTCGATATAGTTCCATCCAGTGCATAACCATACCGAACCACGAGCTTTCGAGCGAGCCCGCCGTTCGCAGCACTCGCCTTCTCGTCGTACTGAAATACAGACACACGGCCGCGGTCATCGTAACTAATAGCTGCCTGGCCGCTATTGCCTACTATAGCGGTAGCGCGATTCGCAGCATCACGATCGAGCGTCCGCATCGACCAACCCGACACGGTATCCTGCGTCGTTGCGATGTTGCCTCTTGCGTCGTACGTGTAGGTCCAGTCTTCAGTCTTCGTGCCATTCTGGGTAATCGTGGCCGACGTCAGACGGTCTGCCCCATCGTAGCCGGCACCAACCGTCAGGATGTTGCTAGCCTTGGCTGCCTGCATCCCTAGTTCGCCTGTGGCGTCGGTTGTCTCTTGCTCTGCGTAGCCCGTGACGTTGTTGTGTGAGTCATAAACAAACGCTCGAATCCTGCCCGGCGTGGCCACCAGGTGCGGACGCAGCGAGCTAGCATCGTTGTACTCAATTGTCGTGATTGTCTTGTTCCCGGCGACCGTCGCAAATGATTTCGTTGGCCGGTTGGCGCTGTCCCACGTGTACTGGGTGTTTCCTTCGGGAGTCGTCCTCTGCGTCAGATTCCCTGCCGTGTCCCACTGGCGCGATACCGTTCCATCCGGTGTGACAATTGAAACGGGACGCCAGGCGTCTGGAAAACTGAAATTGAACGTGCTCGTCCCGTACATGTTGCTGAGCGTCGTGCTGCCGGACGACGCGTAGCTGAGCGTTGTATTGCGCTTCGTGTCGGGGTGCGTGACCGATATCACAC
>JBAUVJ010000359.1:0-6479 GCA_049583165.1 Candidatus Sulfotelmatobacter sp.
AAATAATATTGGGTCATCTACGGCGCGGCGAGAAGCCGCGCCCCTTCAAAACAATTCCTCATTGAGTTTTCTGCGCAAGCTGTGAAGCGGTGCTCTTCACGAAACCAGTTCATGAAACATGGCCCAGCTCAACATCTACTGGATTGACTGGAGTTGCGAGGTTAGTTGGTTTACGGCAGAGACGTCGAAGAAATCTGAAAGATCGGCGTGGCCGGCCAGTGTGTCCCGCTGTTTGCCCTCCACCAAAATTTTCACTTTCTGAATGCCGGGGATGTTGGCGGAGAGAGTCTGGATCAGCGAGGCGATCGTGAGTTCTTCGGCGAGCACGCCGGAACGGTGGCCGTCGGCGAGCGCGGCATTGACGTCGATGACGGCGAGTCCTGGGTCGACCAGGTAGACGCTGCGGATATCCGAACCCGGCGGCAAGACGTGAGGCGAGGATTTATCCAGATAGAGAGCGATCAGGGCGCGGAGAACTTCTTCGGCACGCTGCTGGCGAACCGAAGGCATGGGAATCTGGGCCGACTGGGCACGGAGGACGCCAATGTCATCGTAGGCCACGAAAAGGGCCACGCGCTCGGTTGATCCGGCGACGGGAGCAACGACGGGACGAGTGTCGGTTGGAATGACGGGAGTGGCGGCGGCCCGTCCGCGCATGTGCCAGGCATAGATGCTCATGCCCAGCACGGCTGCCAGGAGAAAGGAGAGCGCGATGATGAAGTGGCGGGGAATCATTGTCGTGGAATCATGGCGCGGCTCCGAGTTGCGAGCGAATGGCGAAGATTCCGTTGGCGACTGCTCCGGCGATGAGTTGCTGATAGTCGGGGGAATTGAGCGCGGAGACGTCGGATGCCGGAGGAGCAACTTCCACAGCGATGGCGGCGGTGACGATGTTGTTCAGTGGACGGAGAGGCGCGATGAGAGTGCGCACCGGAACCTGAATCCTTTTCAAGGTCTCGGCAATGGCGCCGACCGTGACCTGGCTGAGCGGAATGGACGGCGACTGCGCGGTAGACCAGGAGCGAAAGGGACCGCGGTCGTCAGCATCAGGTGGCGGGAGCATTGCGGTGTAGAGCCGAACGCCATGGCCGCTCGACGCGGCGTGTAGGGCGATGTACACGGCGGCATGGGTGGAGTTAGCGAAGTAGGCGCGATCGTCGAGCGATACGGTGGCGTCAGAGTCGCGGAGGACGAGGGTGGAAATCCCCCGGCTTTCGAGTTCCTGGCGAAGCAGGCGGGCGAATGCGAGAGTCACATCTTTTTCGGCCATCGTGGTACTGAGGGCTTCGCCGCGGTCTGCGCCACCGTGGCTGGCGTCGACGACTACGAAATAGCGGCGTGGAGCCGAGGACGGAGCTGGCGGCTGAGCTTGCGGGATCAGAGGGTTTTGCGGCGAAGAGGTTGCTGGCTTTGCGGCTGCAGCTGTGGTCGCGGCAGCAGTAGCTGCCGCTGCTGTTTGTGACTTCGGCGGCGCGAGCGTAACGGTTCGGCCATCGTTGCTGAAGGTCGCCATCAGAGGGACCGTGGTGGTTACGGTGATTTCGGCGGCGCCGTTGCTTTCCGAATAAGTGGCGGATGGGATGAGCTTGCTGGAGAAGGTGAGCGTTGGGGATGCGGGCGCGGTGACTGGTTCGTGGTTAAAGGTCATGCGCACTTTGCCGGACTCGGTGGCCACCGAGGGATTAACGGGCGCGCTGAATTGAAAGACTAAGCGCGACGGATCGTCGGCGGCAACCGAGGCGGTGAAGTGGGTAGCAACGCTGCCGATAAAAAGACGGCCCGACTCTTCGTGCAGAGTTGCCGGACCTCCGAGGAAACGAGGCAGAAGAGAATTGAGGGAAGCGACCGGGACGAGGCCGCGTCCGTTTTCCAGAATGAATTTTGCGGTGAGGTCGGCGTCGCGCCCCTGGACGAGGGCGTGGTTTTTATCGACGGTAAATTCTCCGAGAATATTGTTGTAGTGGATACGCCAGCGGGAGCCGTCGGTTTTGGCGCTGACGGTGCCGAGGGGATCGAGGAGTTCGAGTAGTCCAACGTAGTCGCGACCCTGGCGTTGCACGATGGGGAGGGAATAGTTTGCGGCGGTGGAGTAGATGGCGAGGCGCTTTTCGGATGGGGCGGCGAGGGATGTGGAGACAAAGAGGGGGATTGCAAGGCAAAGGAGTGCGCGAGAGCAGTGATAGGCTGCCGGGCTTCGCCCGGCTGGACAGCCCTTTCGGCGCCGCTCAGGGCAGGTTTGAGGGGCTGTTCCCACGTGAGCTGTCGCCCTGCTAATCGAGGGCATAGACCGTCAGTCCGCTGAGGAGTTTCGGATAGAAGTCGGTGGATTTCTGGGGCATGACCTCGCCCGCGAAGGCAACGTCGCGGACTTGGGCGACACGGCAGGGGTTCATCAGGAAAACCACAGTGGCGCGAGGCGTGCCCTGCAGGTGCGAAAGTGCCTCACCCGCATCGCGGACGTAAGCGAGATTCTGTTGGTTGCGGATGGATTCTTCGCTAAGGTGCAAAACATTTTCCAGCAAGACTTTATGCAACTGCACTACGTCGAGCGACTGCTGGCGGATGGACAGTCCAGCGAAGACGTGGGCGGCGTTTGGGTTGGGGTGGTGGAGAAGAAACCCCCGGTCGGGCGTGACGGCGAGAATGGTGGTGCCGGCTCGTCCACATTGACGAAGAATGGTGGAAGCACGGGAAGCGTCGAGCGGACCGTCGACCTCTTCGACATCGAAAAATGCTCGGGCGGAGTTGCGAAACGCCTCCGCGTCGAACGACGCCAGGCTGTGCACGACGCGGTGGGTGGGCAGGACGTGCAGAGCGGGGCTGTTCATGTTGACGAAGGTCATCATGACGAACTCGTGGGAGGCTTCGCTTTGCCGGCCGTCGTTATTCCGGCCATTTTTATCACGGCATTCATTGCGATAGTTGAGCGCGGTTTCATAGCGGTGGTGACCGTCGGCAATGATGAGTTTTTTGTCGCTCATGGCTTTGCGAACGGAATCAATCAGTTGCGGATCAGAGATTTGCCAGACGCGGTGCAGAACTCCGTATTCATCGGTGACGGCGATGACAGGATCGTCAGGAGTTGCGAGCAGCGATTCGATCTGGCCGGAGTCTTCGTAGAGCATAAAAATCTGGCCGAAATGACAGCGCGTGGCCCGAAGCAGATCCAGGCGATCGGCCTTGGGCTTGGCCAGCGTCTGTTCGTGGCGGAAGACGACACCGGCGGAGTAATCCTCGATGCGGCCGAGGCCGATAAAGCCGCGCCGTTCCAGCTCCGTGCTGGAGCCGGGGGGAGTGAAGCGCTGGGAGTAGGCGTATAGAGACGGAACGGACTCCCGCCGGAGGATGCCTTCCTGTCGCCAGTCGCGAAAGCTCTTGGCGGCCCGGGAATATACATTGTTTGCCGGATTGTCGTCGGCTTCGCCGCGACCGAGGATGATTCGGACAAGGTTATAAGGGCTGGCCGCGTAATAACGATCCTGCAGGGCAGGGGTGATTTTGTCGTAGGGTTGAGTAACGACCTGATCCAAAGAAAGCCGTTGCGGGTCATTTACATAACGAAATGCGCGGAAGGGATGAATGTCAGCCATGGAAGCTTTTGATTGTAACAAGGTTGCGGCGGATTTCGGCTTAGCGCAAAGCGAACCGGATTGAAACCCATGAAATGGGCTGTCCAGTCTGGGATTGTCACCGAGATTTGACAAAAAATAGGGCAGCCACTTGAGCAAAGCTGTGATACTATCGCGGCAAATTGGGGTGCTTATGTCCTACGAGGATGAGCGCCAGGTAGCTTGCCGCGTGGTCCGACCTGAGAAGTTCGACTGCATTCGATCCTGGAACCTGACTGGCGTATTGTTGCGCAGAATTTTGCGCAGTCCGTCGATTTTTCCTGCTTTTTCCTTTGGATTCCTGATTCTGGCGCTCTGCACAATTTTGGGATCTGCGCCTGCCTTCGCACAGACTGATGTGAACGACGTTCACGTGGCGCCACGGTCAAAAGATGAAGTGGCCAAGGACAACGTCATTCCTTCGTCATTGAATACCCACATACGTCCATTAAAGGTGAGTGCGGATCTGGTGTTGGTGCCGGTGACGATAACTGATCCGATGAACCGGCTGGTGACTGGACTGGAGAAGGATAACTTTCAGCTTTTCGAGGGCGGCTCGGGGCAAGAGATCAAATCGTTTTCGAGTGAAGATGCCCCGGTCTCTCTGGGAGTGATTTTCGATTCCAGCGGAAGCATGAGCAGCAAGATGGACCGGGCGAAGGATGCAGTGGTGGAGTTTTTCAAAACCGCCAACCCGCAGGATGAGTTTTTCATGATCACCTTTTCTGACGAACCGGAGGTGGTCAGCGATTTCACCAGCTCGGTGGACGATATCCAGGGCAAGCTGGTATTCACCGTGCCACGGAAGCGGACCGCGCTGCTCGATGCGATCTATATGGGCGTCACCAAGATGAGGCAGGCGAAGTATCCGAAAAAAGCTCTGCTGATTATTTCTGACGGTGGCGACAATCACAGCCGCTACACCGAAAACGAAATCAAGGCGCTGGTAAAGGAAGCGGATGTGATGGTGTACGCAATTGGCATCTACGATCGGTATTTTCCCACCGAAGAAGAACGGCTGGGGCCGGCGCTCTTAGGCGAAATCGCAGAGTTATCCGGAGGGCGGGCCTTCACAGTGGACAATCCCAACGACCTCGCTGACGTGGCGACGAAAATTGGCATCGAACTGCGCAATCAATACGTGCTGGGATATCGCCCGCTGAACAACGTGCGAGATGGCAAATGGCGTAAGATCAAAGTGAAGTTACTGCCGCCGAAAGGATTGCCGCCACTGCGAGTGTATGCCAGGACCGGATATTACGCGCCCGAAGAGTAAGGGTGCGAACCATTTTATTTTCCTAAAATGCGCGATTGCGGCTCTCGTTGCTGTGCTGGCGCAGCCTGTTGACGGCCATTCTGGCGGAGAGCCTTTCCGAAACCAATCGGAAGCGGCGCAGAGTCCGTCGAAAAAACCTCAATCGGAAACAACTGCGGCACCTTCAGGCCAACAGCGAGAATCCCAGGACAACGGAACTTTTGTCATTCGCAAGGACGTGGATGAAGTCCTGCTGCACGCCACCGTTATAGATGACAAGCAGCGCATCGTCACCGACCTGGGCCGCAGTGCCTTCAGTGTGTTCGAAGATGGAAAACCGCAGACCATCATCTCCTTTCATCATGAGGACATTCCGGTGGCGATGGGAATCGTGATTGACAACTCGGGGTCGATGCGCGAAAAACGCAGCAAGGTGAACCAGGCGGCGCTGAATCTGGTGAGGTCGAGTAATCCACAGGACGAAGTGTTCGTGGTGAACTTCAACGACGAATATTATCTAGACCAGGATTTCACCAATGATCTTTTGAAGTTGAAAGAAGCGCTGGAGAAAATTGACGCCAGGGGCGGGACGGCGCTTTATGAAGCGGTCGTGGCTTCCGCCGATCATTTGAAACGGGATGCGAGGCTGGAGCGGAAAGTATTGTTCGTGGTGACGGATGGAGAAGACAACGCGAGCCGCGAAACCCTGGAGCAAGCGGTGAAGCAACTGCAAGAGGAAAACGGGCCGTCGGTATACGCGATCGGAGTTCTGGGAGATGAAGAACATCCCAAGCGCGCTCGTCGAGCGCTGGAAATTATTGCGCAACGGACCGGAGGGCTGGCATTTTTTCCTAGGACGCTGGACGAAGTGGATGAGATCAGCCGGCAGGTTGCGCACGACATCCGCAATCAATACACGATTGGATATAAGCCGACGAACCCTAAGGGCACAGGCGGATTTCGTACGATCCGCGTGGATGCGAAGGCGAAAGGCCACAGCAAGATGGTGGTGCGCACCAAGAGCGGATATTACGCGGGCACGCAAACCGCGGCTTCTGGGACGAAGTAAAAGAATCAGTTTTAGATCCAGACTTTGGGTCACAGACTAAGGTTAGGCTGCGAGGGTTTGACGATTGCCGAGTATCCCCCTTAACCTGTAGCGTGCATCAAAAAACATCTGAAGTCTCCCACCTCGGGGTCGCCGACGATATTACAGATCTAGTCGGTGGAACTCCCATGTTGCGGCTGAAGCGGCTGGTTCCCTCCGGGTCGGCTGACATCTTCGCCAAACTTGAATACTTAAATCCGGGCGGAAGCGTGAAGGACCGCGCTGCCATCGGGATCATCCGCAGGGCGGAGCAGGAAGGAAAACTCGCGCACGGAGCGACGATTGTCGAAGCGACCGCGGGGAATACGGGAATCGGCCTGGCGTTGATTGGAGTGAATCGCGGTTACAAGGTGAGGTTGTTTGTACCGGAAAACTTCTCGCAGGAAAAAGTAACCATCATGCGAGCGCTGGGAGCGGAAGTGGAACGCACTCCCGATGAAGAAGGGATGCAGGGTGCGATCCGGCGCGCGAAAGAGCTGGTTGCAAGCGACAAGGATGCATTCATGGC
>JBAUVJ010000360.1:0-3236 GCA_049583165.1 Candidatus Sulfotelmatobacter sp.
CGTTAAGGTTGTAGCGATTCATTTGAAAGCCCGTCTTAATAACGTGCCGTCCATGAGTGTAGATAAGCACATCATCAAACTGGGTCACGGTGGAGGAAAATTGCTCGTCGACACTTGCGGCGCCCAGATTGGTTAATGTGCCGGCATTAATATTGGTAATGGCACCGCCGGAGAAGCCAAACTCTGGAAGGCCGGTAATTCCACTCGGATTCCCGTCGGCGATTCCGATGGTATTACCCAAGGAACCCACCGAGTTGTCGAATGCAGTCAACCCGTTATTGAGCTTGATATTGTTCTTGCCAAAGCGCACTTCGTTGAGCAGGTTCGGCGAGAAGGTATGGGTCCAGTTGGCGGATCCGGTCAGCAGATAAGCCTCGTTTATTTTATTTCCCAGCAAAGCCACGGAATTGGTCTGTGGATCATACTGATTGCTCTTCGAAAACCGGGCATTGATATGGTCTTTAGCGGATGCGTTGTAGTCAACCTTGATGTCACCCTGATCCGAATTGTATTGTTGATCGACGGTGTTGAATGCTTGTCCAAAGCCACTCGATAGAGTACTCACGGCGGCTGGGTACAGGGCATTGGTGGCCATTGCCGTGAACACCGGATTCAGCATGTTGGTGGGAATAATATTTCCCGCGAAGGCTGGCCTTTGCGAGGGCGACAGAATCGAGCAGGTTCCGGCATTTCCGCCTGTTCCAGCCGCGCACGGATTGTAGAGTTGGTCGACCACCAGAGTCGGATTCCCATTTGGATCGTTTGCCCGGTCATTGCAAATACCGTTGGTAAATCCTTTCCGGCAAAGGGCGGAGAAATCGCCTCCGATTTCGGCGGCAGTAAGAACGGTGATGGCGCTGGTGGAAGCCGGATGGTCGAGACGGCCACCCTGGTAGTCAGCGAAAAAGAATAATTTGTCCTTGATGATTGGGCCGCCGAGGGTGCCACCGAACATATTCCAGCGCAGCTTCGGCGTGGGCAACGGGCCAGTCAGGGGCAGGCCATTCTCCCATTTGTTGGCGTTGAAGACGTCATTGCGGAAGAATTCAAATACATCGCCGTGGAACCGGTTGGTGCCTGACTTAATGGTGGCATTCACGATTCCGCCGTTGTAGTTGCCGAACTCGGCGGAGGCGTTCTGAGTAATAAGGTTGAACTCTCCAATTGCATCGGGGGAAGGCGCATAACCGGGCAGGTTATCCGAGGCCTGGTTGTTATCGACGCCGTCCAGCAGGAAGTTGTTGGCTTGTTCGCGATTTCCGTTGATATAAGGACGCGCCCCCTCCTCAGCGGTTTGGGATCCGAGATTCATGCTGGCAGGATCTACCGAGACCGCTCCGGGAGAGAGCAAGGTGAGCTGCACATAGTTACGGGTAGCGAGGGCGAGATCGGTGACAGTTCTGGAATCGATGACCGTGCTGACTTCCGTGCTCTCCGTCTGCAGGATCGGCGCCGAGCCCGTTACTTCAACGGTCTCGCTGATCTTGCCCACTTTCAACTGCACGTCGACGCGCGCGGTCTGATTCAGGGCCAGCGCGAATGGCGCCTGTACAGCCGTTTGAAATCCTGGCGCGGTTATCTTGACACCGTAAGTTCCGATCGGCAGGCGCAACAGGTTGTAGGTGCCGCTCTCACTGGTTTCCGCACTCCAGACGGTTCCGCGTTCCGTGTCCGTTGCTTTGACGTTGGCACCTTTGATGGGTGCACCGCTGGGATCGGTCACCGTGCCAACGATTGCGGCGGTCACTTCCTGGCCGACCGCGGATGTGATCATCCCGGCGGTCACAACCAGCGTGAGCAGAACGGCAAATCTACAAGCTAGGTTCTTCATCGCACAGCCTCCTGAGAGCGCTTCAACTGGGCGTCGAGATTGGCGCCTAATAGAATCGCACTATGCTATATAGCACGCGATAGTTCATGGTCAAGAAAAAAATGCGGGTGGCTGTGGAAATCTTTTGAGCGCAGCTTTGAAAGAGCTCTATATCACCCTGGTGACGGGTTCGGCGAGGGCGGCTGGCGGGAAGTGGTGCCGATTCTTCGATTCGGCGAATCGGTTTCCTGAATCACGAATAAGTTGCTAATAAACGCGTTGTTCTTCGATTATTTTGGCTAAGCGACCACGGAGCGCCTCGGGGCAGCATTTTGTTCCGCTCTATAGCAATGGCGTCAATGCAAAGGACTCCTCCGCGACGCGCCGAGCGCTTTTTCCTTTACACGTGAGCCTATTCTGAGCTATATAGCACAAGACACATTGACAACCGCGACCGGGGAGAGCTATGAGCCTCGGTCAGCAATTGCTACCCAATTTGCCAGCACATAGTCTTAAGAAGCGCTCATGTCAGGAAACCATCGAAACGGAACGCCCGCTTACAAGCGGATACAAAATGGCATCCGCAAGCGGATTGATGCGGCTGAGCTCAATCCCGGCGACGCGGTGGCCTCGGAGCGCGAACTTGCCAAGACCCACAAGGTAAGCCTGATGACGGCGCGCCATGCGCTGGCGGGACTGGAGCGCGAAGGGGTTGTGGAACGGCGGCGCGGCGCCGGCACGTTTGTGGCTGCGCCGAAAATTCATTTCAACAAGCTGATGAGTTATACAGAGCACATGTCCAGCCGCGGACTGGCGCCGCGTTCCCGCGTGCTGGTGGCCAAGATCATTGAGGACGAACAGGAAGTGGCCGCGCGTCTGGGCTTACCGGCGGCGAGCCGAATGGTCAAGATCGTGCGTCTTCGCCTGACCGGCGAGGAACCATTTGCCCTGGAGACCTGCTATCTTCCGGCTTCTGAATTTTCCGAACTGGTGAACGCCCCTTTGGGCAGGAGTTCCTTGTTTGCCGCCTTGCGGCACGACTACGGCGTGGAATTGGCTTATGCCGACGAGGAAATTGATGCCACCCCGGCGGACGCTCATCTCGCGGAAATGCTCGTGCTGCCGAAAGGCTCCGCCATACTGCGTATTCGCCAGGTGATCTACTCCACCAAGGGCAAGGCCACCATTTACGTAGTCGGCTACTATCGATCCGAGCGCCATACGCTATTCATAAGGCGTTTCCGCTAGTTGTCTTTAAACGTGACATTTCCCGAGGCATCATTATGCCAGCGAATTTCTCAGTTTCGATGCAAACCTATCCCTGAGAATCTCATCAAAACCCACATCCTGGAAATCACCCGGACGATGAAATGAAGAAATTGCGTGAGAGCGATTCGCTTTTCGGTCTTGAATCACAACCTGAGTT
>JBAUVJ010000361.1:0-2108 GCA_049583165.1 Candidatus Sulfotelmatobacter sp.
GTGGCTGTCTGTTTCGCCTTCTTCTGGTGCGTTCACGGCACCCGCCTCCGGATCGGTCAGCATCGGCATCCAATCGGCCGGTCTCGCGGCAGGCGATTACTACGGACAAGTTCAGATCTCGGCGAACGGCGCGGCGAACTCTCCCCAAAGCGCGTCGGTGGTTCTGAACGTCGCCGCGGCTGGAACGGACCTGGGCGCATTTGTAAGCCCAACCGGGTTGATCTTTGTTGGTCAGGCCGGCGGCACGGTTCCAGCAGCCCAAACGATTTCGGTCACCAACCCATCCACATCGACTCTGACTTTCAGCGCCGGAACCACCTTTAACCAAGCCACTCCCTGGTTCACCGTGCAACCTACCAGCGCACCCGTCAGTTCCGCGAGCCCAGCCACCATTACGGTTCAGCCGGTCGCCGGACTGGCCGCGGGAGTATATTTGGGAAGCATCCAATTGCATTTTGCCGAAGACGGCTCTTCGCGCAGCATCTCAGTGTTGCTGGTAGTGCCTGCTACAGGTGGCGGCGCTAACACGTCTCACGCACTTCCTGCAACCTCCAGCAGCTGTACGCCCACCAAGTTATTGCCGGTGTTCACCGCACTCGGCGCAAACTTTTCTACCGTGGCGGCCTGGCCGACGCCCATTCAAGTGGCCATCGTCGATGACTGCGGCAATCTCATGACTGCGGGAAACGTCACAGCCTCTTTCTCCGACAGCGATCCTTCGCTGCCGCTCACATCGCTGGATAACGGATTCTGGAGCGCTACCTGGCAGCCGCGCAACGCGAGCGCGCAGGTAGTTATCACCGTGAACGCCGTCGAAGCTGCCCCGCCGCTCCAAGGCACGCAAAGCATCGGAGGGTCGCTCCAGGCCAATCCCATCACGCCGTCCGTTTACTCTGGCGGTGTGGTCAGTGCTGCAAAGTATTCACCGAACCAGCCGCTCTCGCTGGGCGGATTCACCTCCATCTACGGCGTGCATCTGAGCGCCGGACAGAACTTCGCCCCGTCGTTACCGCTCGCCACCCAGCTCGGGGCTACTCAAGTGACGCTGGGAGGCCGCCCGCTCCCGCTACAATACGCCGGCGATGGCCAAGTGAACGCGGTCATCCCGTATGATGTTCCGCCCAATACTACGCAGCAACTGATCGTCACCAACGGTCCGGCGCTCTCGGTGCCGGAGCCCGTTGTCATTGCTCCGGCTCAGCCGGCCGTTTTCGCGAATGCCGATGGTTCCGGCATCGTCAACGACTTCAAACCAGGCAGCAGCGTCGGCGTCCCGGTGGATGCCGCGCATCCCATCAGCGCCGGCGATGCCATCGTGATCTCCTGCACCGGACTGGGCCCAGTGAATCCGCCAGTGGTAGCGGGCGCCGCCGCGCCCTCCGCACATCCGGCCACCACTACGAATCAGACTACAGTCACCATTGGCGGCAAGCCGGCCCAGGTTTTCTTCAGCGGCCTGGTGGGAGGATTCGCCGGCCTCTATCAAGTGAACGCCTACGTCCCCAAGGGCATCACCCCAGGCGACGCCGTTCCACTGATAATCACAGTAGCGGGTTTCGAAAGCGCGCCCGTAACTGTCGCCGTCAAGTAACACTGCATTTAATCTTTGAATTCTCTCGCTACTCGGGTTAACCTTGTGCGGAACGGCTAGGAGCATACCATGACGAGAACCTTTTCACGAACATTTCTTCGAATCGTGTTGTCGACATGTGTGCTTGCAGCCCCAGCGGCTGCGCAAACCTCAGCGTCGGTGACCCTTAACTTCACCGGGAGCGGAACTGGCAATCCTAACAGCATCAATGCGAGCGGTATGGGAACATTGGCTCCCTTCGGAGCGGGGGCTGTGACGGTCACAAGCTCAGGCGCCACCAGCCAAACAATCAGCGCGTCCTTCACGTTCAGTTTGGCGTCTGGGACACTTACCGCATCGGGCCCGGCCACGGCGGGTCCCGACGCGCTTTCTGGTACGGCGACCGTCACGGAAGGAACAGGAGAATTTGCGAACGCTTCGGGCACTTTCAGCTTTGACTTCGTTGTGCCTCCAGGAACTACGGCCGCGGATGTTCAGTTTACACTCAGCGGCTCCGGCACCATCGACAACGTTGCTC
>JBAUVJ010000362.1:0-12584 GCA_049583165.1 Candidatus Sulfotelmatobacter sp.
CTACGAATGTGTTCTCACAGAAATGAGAGTTATTGATCGGGCCGATCGTTGGAAGTGGCACATACTGCCCGCGCGGGATCGTGCCCATTGTAGCAGCCGAGAGCCGAGGGTCTGGGTTGGCAAGCCCGATTGCCGAAAGCCGGCAAAGTTAAAAGTAGCAGCAAAATGCCGCATTTTTAATGTATAGTAAGTCTATATAGTTAAGTATATATCGTGAGATGCCGCATTCCAAAATGGAATCTCAGGATGCTTCCCTTTATAGACCGGGTGGTGTATGGTACTGCGGTTCGAAGAAGTTCAGTTCAAAGCTGTTACCAATTTCGTACCCAACGCTACGAGCCGAAACGCTTGTGTGTATCGTCTTCCGAGTGCCGGCGGAGAACGCTTCGTCGTCGCCAAGGCCGCGCGTACTCTTAGTCCCGCCATTGAGAACGCTCTGCGCACGGAATTTTCAGCGCTGGAAGAAGTTGAAAGCCGGGCTGGAAACACTCTAGGGTCCTCCGTTCCTCGTCCGCTGCTGTTTCTTGAACGGGAAGGAATGTTGGTTCTGAGCGGCGTGGAGGGTGTTTCACTGGACTCCACCCTGCGCCGGCAGGCAAATGCCCTGAAGGGCAAGTTCAGCCGTGAGTCAATGCACAACGTGGGATTACTCGTAGGCGCATGGTTGCGGCAATTTCACGACGCAACTGCCGCTCAGAGCGAACCTCACCATCACAACAACTACCTGCGGGAGCTCGACTCCAACATCTATCGATCACGGGAGCTGGGCTTGAGCACCGCCACGTTGCAGAAGATTCGCGACAGAGTGGAAGCAACCAGCAGAAGCCTGGCTGGATCGATAGTTACGGCGGCGGCGGCACATGGCGATTTTTTGCCGCAAAACATTCTGATCGGGCGGACGGGTGCTGGAGTTGTGGATTTTGGCAGCTACTGGCATGAAGCGCCGATCTATCGGGACTTGGCTCACTTGTCCGCCTATCTTGCGCTTCTGGCGAACCGGACGGCGTACGATCGCGGTGCGATCGAATCGCTGAAGCGCGGGTTTTTCACCAGCTATGGCGGCAAGGTCGACGCCGATCTCCTGAGAATTTATGAGGTGAACGCGACCCTCCGGATCATCAACGACCGCTCGTCCGTTCTGACTCCCGGCAGGTCAATGAGGATCGAGCGCTGGCTGATGTCTCTTTCCGCAGTTGCGGTCGCTACTCGCTGAGAGTTATGAGCCCTGATCTCGAAGTCGTCCGCTACGATGACTCGAAGACCGACTACCGGAACGTCGCAAGTTATGACGAGGTCCGCTACACCAAAGCGTCCGACCTCTACAAGAAACAAGTTACTGAGAACGCGTACCGCAAACTCGTCGGCCCGTTAGCGGGAAAGAGAATTCTCGATGTAGGGTGCGGCACGGGCCGGGGACTGGCGGGTTTTGCAGGACAGGCAAATCTGGCGATCGGAGCCGACGCCTCCCATGAGATGCTCCTCCGAGCCGCGCAAAAAGTGGCATCACACCCGGCTTCAAGTGTGGTTCGCAGCTACGCGCAACAGCTTCCATTCCCCGCAGGATATTTCGATGTCGCGACCGCACTCAACTTCCTTCACCTGTTCAGCCTGGAGGCGCAGCGCGACATGATCACCGAGATGAAGCGCGTGGTAAAGCCGGGGGGAGTACTGGTGTTGGAATTTGATAACGCGTTGCACGGAATTGTAGTTGGACCTTACAAACGATGGTCGCAAAAAGAGCGTGGCTCAATGCCCGGAGAAATTCGGCACATCATTGGAGATGACTGCCCGGTCACCAATGTTTATGGTGCTGTTTTTCCGATTGTCTGGCGATTCTTCCATCGTTTTCCACGGATATTCGTTCCCTTCGAAAAAATTGCCTACTACGCTCCCATCAATCGAGTCGCGCATAGAGTTTTCTACAGGTTGGAAAAGCCCGCTGAGCTTTAAGCAGGGGCCGGTTTCCCAACAGCGGGGAAGCGCAGTTTCCGGAGATAATCTCGACGCTCACCTGCGGTTAAACAAAAAAGCCAGAATGCGATGACAACTGCGGGTAGACAGCAAGCAGTCTGGACGAAAAAAAATCCCACATGTGAAACGGGCCACCATTTTTGAACGCTATACGTGCAAAGCGCGAACGGCAGAGCTGCAAGTCCCGGGCGAATCCACGTAGAAAAGACATATTTCGGAATGCCGATCCCGTAGACGTGGCGTATATATAGGGGCCAAAAGATCAGGTTTACAAGGAGGTTGGGGACTGCGGTTCCCACCGCAACTCCGACGATCCCATAGTGCCGGATAAGTAAGATGCTGAGACCTAAATTGCTCAGCCCTTCTGCCAGGGCGACCGGTACGATGCCCTTGTGCCTGCCGATGCCGAGGACCATTGAGCCGGCCACGCCATTTCCCGCCGAGAATAGAAGTGCGACCGTCAATACCGACAAGACTTCCCCGGAAAGGGACGCGTACGAGCGCCCCATCCACAGTCCGATGAAAGAGCTTCCCCTAATCAGGAAAGTGATACCGATCGGAAGGAAAATCATGGTTGCATATCGCGTGCCCTTTAACAGCACTCGATTCAGTTCTTCGACCTGCCCCCGCGCTTCCAATGCGCTCGCCGCGGGCGTAACCGCCGTGGAAATGCCGCTGAGCATGCCACGGGAATAATTCGTGAGGTTGCCCGCGATCACGAAGAACGTTACCGCGCTGACAGGAAGAAAAACACTGATGACAACTGAATCGGTATAGAAAATCAGAATTGAAGCCAGCCGAAGGCAAACCAGATACATGCTGAAAGAACAAATCAGCTTGAAATGTTCTTTGTCGCACTCGCTGAAATCGATCCTGAATTCCGGGTACAAACGGATAGCGGTTACAACATAAGCAGTGCCGGCGCATATTGCGAATGAGAGCTGAACGACTGCCAATGAAATCAGACCCCAGCCGTGGTGGAGTACAGCGACAATTGCGATCGCCCGCAGAAGTGTGTTTGAAATTTCGATCCCGTTCGTCAGATCCTGCCTTTGCAGGGCTACGACCACTCCGCCAAAGACTCCGGTCGCCATCGAGATCGCAATATTGATGGCGGTGAGAAAAATTACTACCCGTGCCGCAAATTGAAAATCGGCGGGCATCTTGACGTACCTGAGAGCCGGCAACCCGATGCCGATGGAAAGAATGATGGCAATCGCCCCACCCGCGAGAAAGATGGCCAAAGCAGTGGAGACTACTTTGCTGGTATTTGCATGTGCCTGCTGCACATGGTATTTGGCGACGTATCTGGTCACGGCTCCGCGCACACCGAGGTCCAAAAGGCCCAGGTAGCCGGTGAGGGACATGGTAAGCGTCCAGACTCCATAGCCTGAATTTCCAAGATGGCGTACCACAAATGGAGAAAGGAAAAACGACACAATGCTAGCGACGGCAAAACCAAGCCAATTGGAAAAAACATTGCGGACGAGAGGAGAAAACTTCGATCGCGCCCCGGGCGCTGTGGTTTGTGGCCCAACAGACATTTCCGTCATTGTGATCGGAGAAGACCGGACAAAAATGAAGTCTTCATGATTTCGTGCGCCAGCGAGGCGCGACCTACAGTTTAACCCAGGCGTCTACACCGAAATCGCTGCCGTCCCGGGCTGGCACGAGTTAAGCATGTTGTTGATGCGAGTTCGTTTTGTTGAGCAAGCCAGTCAAGCCGTTTACGACGATGTTTGCGGTCTTCCGCCAATCCAGCTTCAACGCTTCCGCCGTGATGTAGGCTTCATCGAATTTTGCGTCCATCGCGGCCCGCATCGATTCCCGCAGACTCCCGGTTTTCGATGGGTCGTACAACACTCCACAACCTTCGACGATTAAATCCTTTAGAGCTCCAATTGCGGGTGCGATCACCGGGCGGGCGAAGCTCAGAGCGAGAATTGCTGACCCGGAACTCAGAATCTCAGTGTAGGGCGTTACGACTGCATTGCAAGCTCGCAGGTAAATTTGCATATCTTCATTTCGCACGAAACCGGAGTGCAGGATGATGCGGCCCGAGGAACGGCTGATTGCGGCTCGTATTGCCGCCTCGTAGGCCGGATCCTGAAATTTTCCTGCAATCAGCAGCACTGGATTTCCTGGCAACTGCTCGAATTGCGAGATCAGAAATTCAAGATTCTTGTAGGGCTTGCACAGACCGATGAAGAGAAATACGAAATCATTTTCCGCGAGCCCGAGCTTGGCACGCGCTGCGCTGCGCGTGAGGGTGTCTGGATAGTAGCCGACAAAGTGACCGTGCTGGATCAGGACGGTCCGTCCGGCAAGCGAGGGAAACTCCAGCAGCACGTCAGCCTCAGCGGCTGATCCATGCACGAAAAAGAGCGATCCCATGCCGACTACGAGCCGCCTGGCCAAGAGATCAAGTTGCGGGATTATGGAGGGCTCATGTGGATACAAATTGTGAATGGTCCAGATCAGGCGCGCCCCGCGCCAGCGGACGAGCGCGAGAAAGAATAAGAACAGGACAAACTTGCGAAGGGATTTGTGTCGCTGAGAGTCGTTGTAGAAAAAAGATGGCCAGTGGATATGAACAAAGTCAATATTGCGGAGATGCTTGAGAAGCCATCGCCCTGAAAATTCTCCCTGGTAAATTGTTACGCCGATGGCTTCGAGCGGGGGATAAAAACATTCTGAGTAACTGTTGCCCTCGCGAGGAAAGGCCATAATGGAAATCGCACGCTGCGGATTTGTGTCCGTCAAAGATTGCCCTTTCCGCAGCTCGCGTATGGCCAAGGCGGAGCTTTATTTTATTCGCTTTCTGCTTAATTGTTGTTGAGGCACGATTACCAGAACGGTGCGCCCCAGCTTAGCGTGAACGATTGTGTTGTTGTGCAATCGCAAATGGGGAGTGTCACCGCGTAAGAGCTATCGCGCTTGGCTGGCCGTTCGGATATGTGGTTCTAACAGGGCAACCATTTCATCTTTCAAAAAAGGTCCGCTCGCCAGCAGGCCTGAGAGCAGGGGATTGCAGCGATTAGCAGTGGGTGATGTCTTCTCGAGCGTGCTGACGAAACCGCCTGCGCTCCTCATGAGCGCTGCGCCTCCCATCACGTCCCATTCGTTCTTTGGAGTCAGGGTAAAGGTTGCATCTGCCAGGCCGGCGGCGACCAGTGCAAGTTTGTATGCCACCGAACCCATGGCGCGGATTTTAAAAGGAGCACTTTCGAACGATTTCCATTCGCCTCGGTTGAGCTCGCTCCGGCTTGCCAGAACCACGGCGCCGTCCAGGCTGCTGCGTTGGCTAGCCTGTGAAGGCTTGCCGTTATAGGTAACGCCAGAGTCGATCGATCCCAGAAAAGTTTCGTCAGTTGCGGGATTGTAGATTCCCCCGGCCACTGGCCGGCCATCCTCAACGAACGCGATCGAAACGCAAAACTCCGGGATTCCCTGAATGAATTCGAGGGTGCCGTCCAGCGGATCGACCACCCAAACACAGCGGCGCTGTAAGCGGATGGGATCGTCGACGCTCTCCTCCGAGAGCCAGCCCTCGCCATCGCGCAGGAGTTCACGGCGCAAAACCGCGTCGAGAGCGCGGTCGGCTTCTGTTACGGGATTGAGTCCGGCTTTGTATTCGGTTTCAATCGCTCCCGGCGTGAAGCGGGCAAAAACTGGGCGCGTGGCTTCCAGCGCAGCCTGGATGCGTTGCAATATTTGAGCGTAAGAAGGTGAACCCATAAAACACGCGACCGTTTTGGATAATCAAGCCATCAACATGCGCGCGCCGGTTGCCAGCAGCACGGCGCAGAGAATGCGCCTCAGCCACGGAACTGGAACCCGCGTACTCAAATAAGAACCAAGCAGTCCTCCCGGTACCGAGCCGATCAAAAGCGCTCCGACCAGATGGACATCGACATTATGCATCCGAAAATGCAGAAAACTGGTGACGCCGGTCAGCAGCAGGGCGTGCACAATGTCGGTGCCGACCATGACCTTCGGCTGAAAACTGTAGAACAACAAAAGCATCATCATGACAATGCTGCCTGAGCCGACGGAAGTGATGCCGACGAGAAAGCCGGCGACCAGTCCAATCAGCGACATCCAGGCAAACGATTTCATGGTCGGCGGCCGGGCTGCCGCGCGCTCTTCTATTTTTTTCTGGAAGAACAAGAACGTCGGAATACAAATCAGCAAGACACCGACGGCAACGGTGATGAAGTGGTTGACGCCGTTGCCGTAGACATTTCGCAAGTGAACCAGAAAACTTACGCCAAGATAAGATCCGGGCGCGCTGCCGACGGCCAGCGCCAGAACAACTTTTCGGCGAACCGTCCCCTTGCGCAGATGGACAATGCTGGCGCCGATCTTGGTGAGAAAGTTGAAGAGCGCGTCCGAGCCTACCGCGCGAAGGGGTGGCACGCCCAAACCGAAGATGAGGATCGGGAGCAGCAGAACGCCGCCCCCGACTCCCGTCATTCCGATGAGGGTGCCCACTCCAAAACCGATGAGGCTCTTGATCAGAAGATCCATGACGATGCCGGATTCAGCCTCTCAAACATTCCCTAGACGCTGGCCGCAAAGTGTTTAAGCCGACTGCGCAGTCGTTCCGATAAAGCCTTCCCGTTCCAGGTGCAGAATAATTTCCTGCGCCGCTTCTTCCGGGGACAGTTCGCCGGTGTTGATGGTGACTTCGGCGTCGGTTGGAGCTTCATAAGGATCGGAGATGCCGGTGAATTCCTTGAGAATTCCAGCGCGTGCTTTGGCATACAAGCCCTTGCGGTCGCGCTGTTCGCAGACTTCCACCGAGGTGGCGATGTGCACCAGAATGAATCCTCCGTGGGGCTCAATCAGTTGGCGCACATGTTTGCGCGTGGCATCGTAGGGTGCGATGGGCGCGCAGATGGCGATTCCACCGTTCTTGGTAATTTCCGAGGCTACATAACCGATGCGGCGGATGTTGATGTCGCGATGCTCCTTGGAGAATCCGAGTTCGGAAGAGAGATTCTTGCGGACCAGATCGCCATCGAGCAACGTGACCGGACGCCCACCGGTTTCCAGAAATTTCGTCAGCAGTACGTTTGCGATGGTCGACTTTCCGGAGCCGGAAAGTCCGGTGAAGAAGATGGTTACACCCTGCTTGTTGCGCGGCGGAAAACTGCGGCGCAACTCCGCCACAACTTCGGGATAGGTAAACCATGCCGGAATCTCGCGGCCTTCGTTCAGGCGTTCACGAAGCTCGGTGCCAGAGATGTTCAGCACACGATCGCCCTTTTTCACTTCGTCGTCCGGAACGTATTTGTCCTGGTCTTCGAGGTAGACCATCATGTTGAAAGGAACCATGGTGACGCCGATATCGGCTTCGTGTTTTTTGAAAACTTCCTGCGCTTCATAGGGACCGTAGAAGGGCTTGCCGTCGGTATCCTTGCCCGGACCAGCGTGATCGCGGCCGACGATGAAATGCGTGCAGCCATGATTCTTGCGGATGAGCGCATGCCAGATGGCCTCGCGCGGTCCGCCCATACGCATGGCGAGCGGCAACAATGAAAGTTTGGCGGTCGACTGCGGGAACTTCGGGAGCAGCAATTGATAGCAGCGCACGCGCGTGTAGTAATCCACATCGCCGGGTTTCGTCATACCGACGACAGGATGAATTAACAGATTGGCCTCAACCTGCTTAGCGGCGCGGAACGCCAGTTCGACGTGAGCGCGGTGCATAGGGTTACGGGTTTGGAACGCAACCGCACGCCGCCAGCCCACGCGGGCAAACTCGGCACGAACCTCGGCGGGAGTCAATCGCAGGTTGCGGAAATCATAGTGCGATGGGATCTGAATCCCTTCGACCTTCCCACCCACATACCAGGGATTCGCTTTGTTAATGGCGTAATCAGCCCCGGGATGAGCGGCACTTGTGCTGTTGAAAACTGCTTTGGCTTCGGCCTTTCGGTCAGCCTGCCAGACTTCTTCCACGTTCAACACTGCCAGCATCACCCCTTCGGGATCGCGCAACGCGACTTTGCTGTTTCCCGGCGTGAGCTTTTTGGCAAATTCTTCGGTGACATCCAAAGTGATCGGCATCGGCCAAAGAACGCCGTTGGCCAGACGCATGTTGTGGCAGACGCCGTCATAGTCGGCGCGGGTCATGAATCCCCGCAGCGGAGAAAACCCGCCCGTGAGCAGCAACTCCAGGTCACAAAGCTGGCGGCCCGTCAGATCCCACGAAGGCCATTCCTTGGAATGGGCCTTCAGCTCTGCAATTCTTTCTGGTTGGACGATGAGGTCAATGAGTTCACCGCCGTGCGGCGAAATAAGATGGCTGGTTGAAGCGGTCAAGTGCGAAGCCTCCTGAAGATTTCCTGCTGTCTTGTCTATTACCTTTATTGTCTTTGACTGGATTAAATCCCAGTTTTGCCGGCCGGAGCGAAATCGAATGCAGGTGCTAAAAGGAGAGGAGATCCGGAAAGCTTAATCAACAGAGTATCACCTGGGCGCGGTTGTTAGAAAGCCGTTTTGGCCGCGAAGTGGGCGAACGGCGACGGTTTAACAATATTCAGTCCACAGGCGGCAGTTTGCCGGCGGTCGAGCTTCTTGCAAGGGAGACCGCGTCGTCCGCCGGCTGGGTGGCGGCCACCGCTGGTTCGGTAAGACAATACTTCACCAGGCACCAGAGCGCACGCACTCCATCCTTCCATTGGATTTTCTTGCCTTCTTCGTAGGTTCGGCCCCAGTAGCTGATGCCGACTTCGTAAATGCGAAGCTTTCGCTTGGCAATCTTCACCGTGATTTCAGGCTCGAAGCCAAAGCGTTTTTCCTCCAGCGGGATCGACTGGATCACCTCGCGGCGAAAAGCCTTGTAACAGGTTTCCATGTCACTGAGGTTGATATTGGTAAGTGCGTTCGAGAGCAACGTAAGGATCCAGTTGCCCACGGAGTGCCAGAAGTAAAGCACGCGGTGCGGGCGGGCGGAAAGAAAGCGCGATCCGTAGACGACATCGGCGCGGCCCTCAACCAGCGGCTCCAGCAATACCGTGTACTCGGCGGGATCGTATTCCAGATCGGCATCCTGGATGATAACGAAATCCCCCGTCGCTTCGCGAATGCCACGGTGAAGCGCGGCGCCTTTCCCCATGTTCTTAAGCTGAAGCAGAACGCGAATCTGGGGATGTTGAGTTTGCAATTCTGCAAGGATCTCGCGCGAGCCGTCGGTAGATCCATCGTCCACGCAAATCAATTCAATGTCGAGCGCGACGGCCAGGACACGGTCGACCACTTGCCGCAGCGTGGCGCGTTCGTTGTACACGGGCATGACTACGGAGAGGTTCATTTGTTTTGCAGGTAGTTTAGTCGATCCGGGCAGGTCTGCAAACCTGGGAAGGTTTCGCCTAAGCGAGATTTTCCCGCTGGAGATGCGCGCGGAGTATTGCCACGATCCTGGCTGCCGTTTTGCCATCCCAAAGGGGAGGGCGCCGCGGCTCGGGGGCCGGTTTCCGGAGGATTTGTTGAGCGGCCGCGAGAATACGATCTGGATGTATTCCCACCACTTGATTGGTGCCGTGATCAACGGTTGCGGGCCGCTCCGTGTTCTCGCGCAGCGTGAGGCACGGCACTCCTAGGACCGTGGTTTCCTCCTGCACGCCACCGGAGTCTGTGAGGACGATGCGTGCCCGGTCGTTGAGAGAAAGAAAGTCGAGGTAACCGAGCGGGTCAAGAGGCACAATTCCTGTGGCTCCCGCCTTGTCTGGATCGGTGAGATAGCGCGCAAGCCCAAAACTCTCGATATTCTTTCGAGTTCTCGGATGGATGGGGAAAAAGACCGGAAACTCGGTTGCAACCGTGTGTACTGCGCTCAGAATGCCTTGCAAGATTTTGGGATCGTCCACGTTGGATGGCCGATGCAGAGTCAGGACTCCGTAAGGTCGACAGCCTGATCCATTCTTGCGCATGCCGAGCTGGTCGAGGAGGGGCGATTTTGCGGCCACTTCGCGGTGCCGGAGAAGGGAATCGATCATGACATTGCCGACCAGGAAAGTTTTTTCCGGCGGCACGCCTTCATTTTTCAGATTCTCCATGCCGCTTTGTTCGGAGACAAAAAGCAGGGAAGAAATCGCATCCGTTAGTTTGCGGTTGATCTCCTCAGGCATGGACATGTCGAAGCTGCGCAAACCCGCTTCGATATGCGCCACGCCGATGCCGAGTTTTACGGCGGTAAGCGCCGCGGCGATCGTAGAATTTACGTCTCCGACAACCAGAACCATTTGGGGCTTGTATTCGAGCAGAACCGGCTCGATGCGTTTCATGATTTCGGCGGTTTGCACGGCGTGGCTGCCGGAACCGGCCTGAAGATTCACATCCGGCTTGGGCAGGCCCAAATCGGAAAAAAAGTTGCCGGAAAGAAGTTCGTCGTAGTGCTGCCCGGAATGCACCAGGCAATGGTCAATCGAAGCGACTTTCTTTACCTCATCAACGATGGGCGCGATTTTCATGAAGTTGGGACGCGCCCCAACCACGCTTAGCAGCTTGATCACTGCGGAACTCCGGGCGCGACCTTGCCGAGCGCGTGCTTACGAGGTTCTAGAAAGAAAGTTTTCATCTCGACGGCACCAGTATAGAGCATCGCTGGTGATGCAGTCCCGGACTCAGTCGGGGATAAGTGCTGCTTAAGAACGCACATCACTGTCGCTCGCGGACGCCAGCGATCCTCATTTTCAGGCAATAGATTTCCAGGAACGAATGAGCGTTCGCATACTTTTGGTCTTCGAAGAGATTCCTAATCTGGAACTATGAACTATTGGACATGGGGCCTAATGTACTGACGGAATCTACACCCGTCGTTCCACCGCGTTCAAGCTGACGGTATGCGACTCCCCCAATCCAGCATCCGTTCTCTCGTCGTCTACACGATCCACTTCTTAACCATCTCCTTCGCGATCTCCGTAGTGATCTCGCTGGTCTGTAGCACGCCTGCAGAGGCTAAAGCTCCTACACCGCAGCTAGTCGGCTCGCCAAATAATTTGCAATTTGGCGCCGTCGTGCTCGGTCAGACCCAGACCTTGCTTGTCCCCGTGACCAATACCGGGCAGGCGAGTGTGACGATCTCGGGAGTCACGGTGAGGAACCCCGAATTCAGTGTATCCAACGTGAACCTGCCGTTGGTCCTGGCGGCGGGACAGAGCGTCGATGTGAATGTCAACTTTACTCCGACGGTGATGGGATGGAGAGGCGGCACGGTCACGTTCGCCAGCAATGCAACGAACGCCAACTTTACGATTGAGGTTGCCGGCAGCGGCACGAACGGGTATTCCATTACTGCCAGCCCCGCCGCTATTTCGTTTGGCCAGGTGGCGATGGGAGGCAGTTCGACCATACCCGTTGTGCTGAGTAATCTTGATTCCTGGAGAGTGAACGTCTCGTCCATTCAGGTATCGGGAAGCGAGTTCGCGATCAGTGGGGCGGCGTTTCCCATGACTATCGGCGGGGGGCAGAGCGTTACGGTGAATGTTGTCTTTACCCCAACATCAGCCGGCATGGTCGGCGGCAGCCTTTTCGTTGTCGGACCAAAAGCGCTGACCATACCTCTGACGGGCATGGGAGCGGCTGTAGGGCAGCTCACCGTCGCGCCCGCTTCCATGAATTTCGGAAGTATTCCCGATGGAACGACGGGAACTCAAACCATCAGCCTGAGCGCGGTCGGATCGAGTGTAACGGTCTCCTCCGGCTCCAGCAGCAGCGCCCAATTTGTTTTGAGCGGAGCCTCCTTTCCGTTGACAATCCCTGCGGGACAGAGCGCCTCGTTCCACGTGGCGTTTACGCCGCAAAACACCGGGATGGCTTCTGGCGCTCTCTCATTCGCCAGCAACGCATCCGCTGGATCTGCGTCGGTGAACATTCCCCTCACGGGTGCGGGAACGGCTGTAACGGGACAGCTGACGGTTACCCCGGCTTCGGTGAACTTCGGGAGCATTCCCGATGGAACGACGGGAACGCAGTCGATTAGCCTGAGCGCCAGCGGTGCAAGCGTAACGGTATCGTCTGGATCGAGCAACAGCTCTCAGTTTGTTTTGAGCGGAGGGTCCTTTCCAATGACAATCCCGGCGGGGCAGAGCGCTTCATTCAAAGTTACGTTCACGCCGCAAACCAGCGGGAGCGCTTCTGGCTCTCTCTCATTCGCCAGTAATGCTTCCACCACGCCGACCGTATCTCTCGCCGGCGCGGGAACGGCTGTGATCGGGCAGTTGACGGTTTCACCTGCTTCTTTGAACTTCGGGAGCGTTGTCGATGGGACGACGCAGAGCCAACCCATCACCTTGAGCGCCACCGGGGCGAGCGTAACCATCTCTTCCGACTCCAGCAGCAGCTCGCAATTTGTTTTGAGCGGAGCGTCTTTTCCGATGACGATTCCGGCGGGGCAGACCGCATCCTTCAAGGTGGTTTTCACGCCGCAAAGCACCGGGAGCATATCCGGCGCTCTCTCCTTCGCGAGCAATGCTTCAACAGCTCCAAGCGTGACCTTTGCAGGTTCGGGGACTGCCGCAACCGGACAGCTAAGCATCACCCCTGCGAGCCTGAACTTCGGAAGCGTTGTCGATGGGACGACGCAGAGCCAACCCATCACCTTG
>JBAUVJ010000363.1:0-1683 GCA_049583165.1 Candidatus Sulfotelmatobacter sp.
GGTTTTAGGCAAGCACGTGAAGCAAGCGGGATCGCTGGTGGCGCCGAATCATCTGCGTTTCGATTTTTCGCACTTCGCCGCTGTCGAAGACGAAGAACTTCAGGACATCGAAGACATCATCAACAAAGAAGTGCTGCGCAACCAGATCGTCGAAACCATCACCGACGTGCCCATCGAGGAGGCCATCAATCAGTATCATGCCATGGCGCTGTTCGGCGAAAAGTATGGCGACAAGGTGCGCGTCGTGCGCATCGGCGATTTTTCCACCGAGCTCTGCGGAGGCACGCACACCGGCGCAACCGGCGAAATTGGACTGATCAAGATTTTGAAAGAAGGCAGCGTGTCGTCTGGCGTGCGGCGCGTCGAAGCCGTCACCGGCGAGGGATCGTTACGGCATTTTCGTATGGATCACGAATTGGAAAAAGTGGTGTCAACTTTTGCTAATCCCACCCTTGCGCAAAAAACGCGCAAGGATGGGGCACCCTCTGCCGAGGAGATTCTTGCATCTCCTGCCGACGCGCTGAAAGCCGAGCTCGATAAGAAAGACGCCGAGATCAAGCGGCTGGCACGCGAACTCGATCAGGCGCGCATGAAATCGGCGTCGGCTTCGATTGGCACGGCCAACATCGGCGACAAAGTTAAAGATGTAAAAGGCGTAAAGGTTCTGGCCCATCGCGTGGACAATCTTGAGCGCGCCCAGATGCGGACTCTGATCGATCAACTGCGGGATAAGATTGGCTCGGGCGTGGTCGTGCTGGGCTCGGCGTCGAATGGCAATGTGTCGCTCATTGTCGGCGTCACCAAAGATTTGACCGGCCGCGTGCAAGCCGGTAAAGTGATTGGCCCCGTGGCACAGAAAGTTGGCGGCAAAGGCGGAGGCCGTCCCGATCTCGCGGAAGCCGGCGGAAAAGATCCGGGCGCGCTGGATGCGGCCTTGGACGGCGCTTACGGCGTTGTGGAGTCGCTGCTGTCATGAGCGCACACGAAAATTCGCTCGACCATCGGCTGCAATTTATCAAGCACAAGGGCCATGCGGTTTACCTGGTTGACTTCTCGCATTGCGAAGCAAAAGAAATGCTATTGCTGCTCGACATGATCCGCGCGGATATCTCGCGCCACGAACCGGGATCGATGCTTACTCTAGCCGACTTCACCGGCGCGGAGGTGGACAAGGATGTGGCCACGCGAATGAAGGAAGTCCTGGTGCTTGACCGCCCCTACGTGAAACGGTCGGCGTGGGTGGGAACGGAGGGCCTGCCGCATGTGTTCTATGAACACTTCAAGACTTTTTCTCAACGCGACCTCCCCACGTTCAATACAAGAGAAGAAGCCATGGATTGGCTGGTAGAAGACGAATCCCCAACCCGCGTATAGTTGATTTTGTTTTTTGCAGTCGGGCCCCGCCGAGTTGTTATCCGCACTATTAATACGAACCCCAGGGAACAGTTCTCATTTCGTTCGAAGGAGGCCGCCTCATGGGCCAACCGCTCGATCCCGCGAAAGCATTCTTCTACGGCCAGTTCGTGCAGGCCGCGTACACCATGTTCCGATCTCCGCAAGGCGGTGATCCGCTCCGCCCAGACCCGGCGGGCATTCCCCCTGGCTGGGAACTTGGCGCATGGATCCACATGTCGGATTTCTTTCTCACTTTTAAGGAACCGGAGTTCTACGGAATTGTCGCTC
>JBAUVJ010000364.1:0-4199 GCA_049583165.1 Candidatus Sulfotelmatobacter sp.
GTACATGCCACCGGCTATCAGCCGCGCAAAACCCTGATCTCTTCGAAACTATCTCGTGCGTGCTACCAGCGCGGTTCGCGAGGCTGGCGTGCGTGACCCTGATAATCATCGCGACTGCCGCTCCCTCCACCGCCGCCAAATCGCTTTCCGCCTCCGCCGCGCGGCGCATCGGTCTTCGGTTTGGCCTCATTAATCTTCAACGCGCGGCCGCCAAGTTCCTTGCCATTCAGCGCTGCCACCGCTTTATCCGCTTCCGCCGGATTCGTCATTTCAACAAAAGCGAAACCGCGCGCGCGACCGGTTTCCCGATCGGTAACAATACTCACTTTCTCGACTGCGCCATGCGCCTCAAACACGCCGCGAAGCTCCGCTTCGGTTGTGCTGTGAGGTAAATTGCCCACATACAGGTTCTTCATAGGGTCCTTCTTTTTCAGGTGCGAATCGCGGTTGCAACTGTGGCTTTAGAGCGTCGTCATGCTAGCTTTTCTTTGAGGTTGGTCGGCGCCGCGGGAGGCGTCAAATTATTCTCCGCCAAGTCTTTCAACATCTTTTGATTGCTCAGGCGGCGGCTGATTTTTTGCCTGCGACGCCGATTGAATCTAGCCTTGTCGCCATTGATTCCAGACATTCGGTCTCCTCAGTTCTGATTGGATAAGACTCGCCCGGTACAACGCTTAATTACGAGCGCACCCTCAACTCCGGTATGCAAACGGATTCTGAGGCCGCAGTCCTGCGACGGAGAGAATGCCGGGAGCCCTCAGGTTGACCACGTTTCTCGCCTTTCAGGGAGTCTTCTCAATCGCGAAGGCGCAACGTGCTGTCAGGGTGTCTTCGAGGTCAAGACCTCAAGTATACGCCCCATTATCAGATTCTGCTGAAGTTTCGCGGATGGCATGTAATGGCAAAGTGAGAATTCGTATCAGCCGTAGACAAGAGCCCCGACTCAGGGTTGCCAAGGGCTAGCCGGCGGCGAAGGAGTGCCTTTGCACAGCAAGAGGCAGAGTACTAAAGCTCCTCCGCCCACTCCAGCGCCAATCTCGATCCATTTTGTGTTCATGCCACCGCCGCTGCCGGCGCCCTGAGGTGGAGGTGGGGCTCCGCAAGCTATGGTTTCGTCGCGCGCGGCCTGGTGCCCCTCCTGTACCGTGGCGGATTGAGATGCACTACTCGCTGCCGACGGTTTGGCAAGGGCTCCGCCTTGTTTGATGTTCACGTCGTTCTTGTGGGCTGCGACTTCAACCTTTCCAGTCAAATCAGTCACATCATATTGCGTACGATCATTCGATAGGGGTTCCACGTTGAGGCAATTCACGTGCACACTCATCGAAGTGGAAGTTCCAACTGCCACGCTTCCGTGTTCCAGAACCAGGTAATTGCCCTGAAACTTCACGACCGATTCCCCCTGGATAAGAATCGACGAACCTTCGGTGTCGAGATTGGCCACAAAGCCCGATTTTGTCTCCAACGAATCTCCGGGAAAAATGGCGGTAGAGTCCGCGACCTCTTCGCCATTCACCCAAACTCCGCCGCGAGTATGCAATATGGCAGAGCCCGTGTCCGCCGCAAAAAGCGAGAGCGGGAACAGCACGACCATCGCGAGGGAAATAAAATGGCGTGAACCGGACACACTCATACCCGAGCTGATTTCCGCATCATCTATTGAAATCGTAGTGGCAGGGAGCCTGATCGTCTATTAGCTCTCTGGATGCTGCGCGCTGGGAATCTCTCTTCAGTGTTAGCCCCAAATCCTAAGCTGCGCCTGCGCTCCAACTCCGGTATGCTTGGCAAACATGTTCTTGATGGAAGCCTTTTGAGGAACCAATTTCTTATCGATTAATTCGACATGAATCCAACTCCTGCCAATGAGCCGGTAATCGAATTTCGCGACGTTCTCTACGCGTTGCCAAACGGCCAGCCGCTATTGCGAGAGCTGAACTTGAAGATTTATAGAGGCGAAACTCTGGTTTTGCTAGGGCGCAGCGGATCGGGCAAAACCACCACACTGAAGCTCATCAATCGATTGCTCACTCCTAGCGGTGGAGAAATCCGCGTGAATGGCTCGCCCACAGCCGGGAGTGACGTGATACGCCTGCGGCGCAGCATTGGTTATGTCATCCAGGATGTCGGCCTGTTCCCGCATTTCAACGTCGAACGCAATATCGGCCTGGTCCCCCGCATCGACGATTGGCCTGCCGAGCGCATTCATGCTCGCGTTGAAGAGCTCTTGCATCTGGTTGGACTGAATCCCGAGGTCGCGGTGCGCTATCCTCATCAGCTCTCGGGTGGACAGCGGCAAAGAGTTGGAGTGGCCCGCGCGCTGGCTGCTGATCCGGCGATCCTTCTGATGGATGAACCCTTCGGTGCCCTTGACGCGATCACCCGCGATCAGTTGCAGCGTGAGTTTCTGACGCTCCAGCAACGCCTGAACAAAACCGTGGTCTTTGTGACTCACGATCTACGCGAGGCCTTGCGGCTGGGTTCGCGCATCGCGCTCATGGAGGCAGGACGCCTGGTCACGGTTCTTTCCCCACAAGATTTCTTGCACTCCAGTGATCCTTTGGCCGCCGCTTACGTGCAGGCTTTTGGAGATGGATTGGACTCGGCGGCAAATCGAGGCAGGTCATGAACCTCATTCATTTCTTCTTGCAGCACCATGAAGAAATTCTGGAACTAACCCTCGAGCATCTTTGGCTGGTGGGGATTTCCACGGCGCTTGCGGTTCTGATTGGCATACCGCTCGGAATCGTGAGCGCCCGCTGGCCGGCGTGGAACAGGCCGGTGCTCGGGACTGCAAATATTATTCAGACGGTTCCAAGTCTGGCGCTGTTTGGCTTTCTGCTGCCTGTCCCCTGGATCGGCGCCCGTGCCGATCGTTTGGCGATTCTGGCGCTCACTCTTTATGCCCTGTTGCCGGTAATTCGCAACACCTATACCGGAATCCGCGGCGTTGATTCGTCCGTGGTGGAAGCCGGACGAGGAATGGGCCTCACCGATCGCCAGCTCTTATTTCAAGTGGAGCTGCCGCTGGCAATGAGCGTCATCCTCTCCGGCGTTCGAGTCGCTGTGGTTGTATCCGTCGGACTTGCTACCATCGCCGCCGCGATCGGCGCGGGAGGGCTCGGCGAGTTCATCTTTCGCGGTCTTGCAATGGTGAACAACGATCTGATTCTCGCAGGTGCCATTCCTGCCGCAATTCTGGCGCTATCGGCGGATTTTGGTTTGGGATGGTTGGAGAAGCGTCTGCGGCCTCTATGAAAAGTATTGGGCACGGACGATTCCGCAACTTTCGGAAAGCACTTCTATGCCCAGCACTCTTCATAATCTTCCTGGCATTTCTGTTTCCGTCTCTGTCTTGTTCGCCGTCTCACTCCGACCGGATTGTGATCGGATCTAAAAACTTTACTGAGTCGCTGATGCTGGGTGAACTTCTGGCTCAGCAAATTGAAGCGCACACGCAATTGAAAGTCGAGCGCCGCTTCTATCTTGCGGGATCATATATCTGCCAGCAGGCCATCCTGGCAGGGCGCATCGATATCTATCCCGAATACACCGGCACGGCACTCACTGCAATCCTGAAGCAGAAAGTCGCGGGCGATAGGACGCAAGTTTACCAACAAGTAAAAAGTGAATATGAAACTCATCTCGGGCTTACTCTTGGTCCCCCCTTCGGTTTCAACAACACCTTCGCCATGGAGATTCGCGGCGATGATGCTCGCCGCCTACACCTAAAAACCTTATCGGAAGCGGCGGCGTTCGCTGCTCAATGGCACGCCGGATTTGGCTATGAATTCATGGAGCGTCCTGACGGATACGCCGGGCTGGCTGCGGCCTACGGTCTGCACTTTGCCGCACCGCCTCGTATCATGGATTTGGGATTGTTAGCCCCGGCCTTGAAAAACCATCAGATCGATATCGCCGCGGGCAACGCTACGGACGGCTTGATTCCAGTGTTCGACTTGTTTGTCCTCGAAGACGACCGCCATTATTTTCCTCCTTACGAAGCGGTCGCAGTGATTCGACAGCAGACGCTTCAGCAGCATCCCGAACTCCTCCAGGCCATCGCTGCATTGGGCGACAAGATTTCCGACCAGGAGATGCAGAAATTAAACTATGCCCTCGACGGTCAGCATCGCGACGCAAAAGATGTCACGCATGAATTCCTGCTGAGCAAAGGGTTAATTCAGTGAGGTTGACTTCTA
>JBAUVJ010000365.1:0-6542 GCA_049583165.1 Candidatus Sulfotelmatobacter sp.
ATCCGCTCGTGATCCTTCTCCATGGGCAAAATCAGGATGCCGACGACATGGCGCGCCTCACCCAGTTCAACCAGACCGCCGATAAGAACGGCGTCATCGCCGTCTATCCCAACGCCACCAACGGCAAGTGGAACATCGGAGTGCGACCGGAAGAGCAAGCGCAGGCCACGCCGCGCCGCGGCTACGGTCGTCACGGCGGAGGCGGCGGGGGATGGCCGGGCGGAGGTGGAGGCTATCCAGGTGGCGGCGGGGGTTATCCCAGCGGCGGCCAGGGTGGTGGCCAAAATGGAGGACAGAATCCCGAGTCCACCAACAGCAATCGCCATGAACCCCCGGACGACGTTGCTTTTCTCAACCAGATGCTCGACCAGATCGCCCTCAAGTATTCCGTGGACCCGCATCGCGTCTACGCCACCGGTCTAGGCGATGGCGGCTTCATGGCTCTGCGCGCTGGTTGCTCCATGGCCGACCGCATCGCAGCCGTCGCCCCGGTCGGCGCGGATCTGCCGAAAACCATGATCTGCCTGCCCTCGCGCGCCGTGCCCGCGGTCTTTATCGATGGCACCGAGGATCCCATCGTTCCTTACAACGGCGGCAACTACAAAGCCGGCCGCTTCCACGTGCTCTCGGCCGAAGACACGGCCAAAACCTGGGCCAGGTTCGACCACTGCGGAGAAAAGCCGGAGCAGAGCAAAATTCAGCCCGCCAAGAAGGGCGACAAGGAAATCAAAACCTACACCTACAACGGCTGCCAGGACAATGCCGCAGTCGTGCTTTACAGCGTAAAGGATGGCGGCAACACCTGGCCCGGCGGCCTACAATACATGACCGAAAAAGAGGTCGGCAAAACCAGCGACGCCCTGAATGCCGATGAAACCATCTGGAGCTTTCTGAGCAGCCGGAAAACTCCGGCAGACAGCGCCGCGGCAAAATAGCGCGTCCTTACTCCAGATTCGGATGAGCCACGGGATAAAACTTGGCGATCATGCGTCCCGTCATCAATCCACCTTCATATTCCGGGATGATGACCTCGTCGGCCCCCGAATTGCGCATTGCCTGCGCGTAGCGCGACTGCCCTGCCCGCGTAATAATGCGCGCCTTCGGATTCAGCGCCTTCGCCGTGACCGTGATGTAAAGATTGTCGGCGTCATTGTCGATCACTATGCACACCCCACGCGCTCGTTCAATTCCCGCGGACCGCAGCACGTCGTGGCGCTTGGCATCCCCCTGGATGGCCAACACTTTGTCTTTCAGCAATTCGCGGCATAACCCTTCATTGGTCTCGATCAACACAAAAGGAATCTCCAGGCGGTTCAATTGATCCACCACCGTGCGGCCCACCTGTCCGTAGCCGCAGATGATGAAGTGATCGCGCAGCCTTTCAATACTGATGTCGTTCACCATCGTTCTCCAGGCCTCCATTCCCTGCCGGTTGAAAATCGTGACCGCAACCCGTTCCGCCACCCAGATCTGAAACCCAAAGACGCCGCAATACACAAATATCGAGAATAGCTTGGTCGAATTGTGCACCTGCCTGGGATCGATCGCATGCGGCTGGATCATCCAGAAAAGTGCATCCTGCCACGCCAGACCTTCCAGCCGCCTGTAGACCAACACACACATCAGGCTGAATCCGGCGAACACCACCAACGGCAGCCACAGACGCCGCAAGAACAGCAACAGGATTCGCAACATGGGGCAGCGATACTATCGCAACTAAGCCCGGATGGCAATCAAATTGCCAGCTCCCAGGCAGTCAATCGAATGCATTCCTTTTTTGAATTCTCCCCAATATAAGGAGAGGGCGCAAAAGACCATGGAGCGCGCCACGCACTTCACATGCCCGCTCCGCCACAGCGTTCACCGGACGAACTGTCTCAACTCCCGCCGCAGAATTTTGCCCGAAGCCGTTTTGGGCACGACCTCCACAAAATGCACTTCGCGTGGCTGCTTGTAGGGACTGAGCCGTTCGGCCACAAACCCGCATAATTCTTCTTCCATCTTCTTGCAGGTTGCGAATCCATCGCGCAAGGCGACAAACGCCACCGGAATTTCCCCCGCCGCCTTATCCGCGCGCCCCACCACCCCGCACTCGCGCACCGCCGGATGTTCCAGCAACACCGCTTCCACCTCCGCCGGCGCCACTGAAAATCCTTTGTACTTGATCATTTCCTTGCTCCGGTCGACCACGCGGAAAAAACCCTCCGTGTCACGCGTGACAATATCGCCTGACCAATACCATCCATCGCGCAGCACCGCCGCCGTCGCATCCGGCTCTTTCCAATAACCCCGCATAAACTGCGGACCGCGCATCACCAGCTCTCCCGGCTCGCCCGCGGCAACTTCGGCCACACTCTCCGCGCGCTCACCCGCGTTCTCCGCGCCAATCACCCGGCACTCCGTCCGCGCCAAAGGCTGTCCGATCGAATCCGGCCGGTAAAGTTCCGGCTCCAAGAATCCGACATGCGTCACCGGCGAAGCCTCCGTCATCCCGTAGCCCTGGCACACCGGAATGCCGGTCAGCGCCGTGAATCTTCGCGGTAACTCCGGCGCTAGCGGCGCAGCCCCGGATTTCACCCACTGCATTCTGTGCTCCTTCGGAAACTGTCCAGCCTCGGCCGCCAGGCACAAAGCATTCATCGCTGGAGGAACCATCAGCGTCGTAGTGATCGATTCCTCCGTCAGGAGTCCGCAAAACTGCGTCACATTGAACCGAGGCATCAGCACCAGAGTCGCCCCCATCATCAGCATCGGGTTGAGAGCCACATTCAGCCCGTAGATGTGATACAGCGGCAGAAAACACAGCAGACGGTCGTCAGTCTTCATCAACGCCGCGCCCGGACCCTGCAGCTGATACACATTCGCTACCAGGTTGTGATGCGAAAGCATCACTCCCTTGGGCAATCCCGTGGTGCCGCTCGAATAAGGCAGCGCCGCCAAAGTTTCTTGCGATCGATATTGGGGCTCGGGCAAAGTCGCGCTCACCGGCTTCAACAAATCGGAAAATGCTTCGCCTCCACTTCCCTGCTCCCGCGTGCAAAATACCCGCCGCAATTTTGGCAACCCCGCCAGATTGATCTCACAAATATTCGGTGCATCGGTGATCAGGAACGCCGCCTCCGAATTCTCCAGCTGGTACCGCACCTCCCGCTCGCGATACGAAGGATTCAGCAGCGTCGGAATCGCTCCCGCCAGCGTGGCCGCATGGTAAGCCGCGCAGAACTCCCACGAATTCGCCAGAAAAATTGCAATCATATCTCCCGGCTGCAAACCAGCCCCAACCAGCCCCCGCGCCAGCGCCTCCACCGTGGTTCCATATTCCGCATAGCTCAACCGCCGCCCGCACGAAACATCCACCAGCGCAGTCTTCTCCCCATGCCTTCGGCACGACTCCAGAATCGCGCCGTGCACAAAAACATTCTCAGGATCGGCGTAGAGCTCAGTACGCAGCATAGGCGGGATGATTGTAGCGGAAAGCCGGGTCCACAACTTCCGTATAAATTCTCAGAACCGGATGTGATCTCTTCACAACCTCTTTCTTTCCATACGAATAACCACGGACCTTCGTTTGTTCTCCGTTTGACCCACGCTGCATTGCGGCGAACTGAACGCCGTGCGAGATTTGCCTCCGCAAGGAGGAATCGCCCATGGCAAGCACTGCAAAATGCCCCGCACAAAACTCTCAACCGCTCACATTCATTTCGGCCACTAGGGTTCAAAACAGCCTGGCGGCCACAGCCGAGAAGCGGACCCTGATCTGGCTGGCCAACCGGACCCCTTCCTGGATCAACTCCGATCACTTAACCATCCTCGGGCTTGTCTCTCAATGTGCCGCAGGGGGTTGCTACGCCCTCGCGCGCCTGAATCCCGATGCGCTGCTCGTGGGAATCGTCTGCCTGGCGCTGAACTGGCTGGGCGACAGTCTGGATGGCACCCTCGCCCGAGTACGAAATCGGCAAAGGCCGCGTTATGGCTTCTATGTCGACCACATCACCGACACGATTGCCGCATTTTTTCTCATGGCTGGCCTTGCCCTTTCAGGCTACATTCACCCGGCCATCGCCATTGGCATGTTGGTCGCGTTCCTCATGCTCTCGATCGAGGCTTACCTGGCGACTTACACGCTGGGACAGTTTCAACTTTCCTATTGGAAGTTTGGGCCCACGGAGATTCGAATTCTGCTCGCCTGCGGCAACGTGGCGCTGCTCCAGCATCCAACGATCAAACTATTTCACCACCCCGTGCGAATCTTCGATCTCGGAGGCATGATCGCCATTGCGGGGATGGGATTGATGCTGGTCGTGTCTGCCCTCCGCCACACGATCAAACTCTACAACGAGGAGCGAATCGCATGAGCCGGGCGCCGCAATCGCATTGCCTCGGCTTGCAGAGCCGGAGATGGCTAAAGTTTTCTCTTGTTGGCGGCGTCGGCATAGGAGTTCAGCTCGCGGCATTGGCCGCGCTCACCGCGATGGGCATGAACTACCTGCTGGCAACCGCTCTTGCAGTTGAAGGGGCGGTCTTGCACAATTTTTTCTGGCACCAGCGCTTCACCTGGGTCGATCGAACCAATCTTGCCGCGTCAGGAGCAATGAAAAGACTGCTCCGCTTTCACCTCGGCAACGGCTCGATCTCGCTGCTCGGTAACCTGATTATGATGCGCCTGTTCGCTGGGTTCCTCCATCTGCCCGTAGTGGGCGCGAATTTTCTCGCCGTCATAATTTGCTGGCTGGCTAATTTCTTCGTCAGCGACCGCTGGGTATTTTCCAGGGTACGCAACCCTGTCAAGAGACAATCGACGACCGCTCGCGCATCAGCACCAGCGTTCGTTGCGCGAAAGGAACATAAATGAGCGCCGCCGTGATGGCCAAGGCCAGTCCCAATCCAATCTGTCGCGTAAGCAGAAACGGCGCCAGGGCCCATAACTCGTCGAGCACCAGAATTCCGGCAAAAAGCCGGAGGAACTTGCTGCTCAGGTCTTTGACATCAAACGACACATAAGAGAGCAAATACAACCGCACCGGAATCCCGATGGATGCCGACACGATCAGCAACACAGTCAGGATCTGTGAGTGCCCGAAGCCCCGATCTAAAAGGTCTTCAACGCTCGCTAACCGGCCCAGAGCAACAATATAAAAGCTCAAATACATGATCTGGATCAGCAAAAACAATCCACGAACATAAGCCGGCTGCACCAAAGGCAAATCTTGAGCGCTGGTCAGGAACGGCGTATCTGGAGAGGACTTCGCTGGCAGTCGTATATCCACCGGAGGCTTTGCCGCGGTCGAAGCCTCAGCCGCGGCATCGCCCACTGCCGCCTGATTCTGGAACGGTTCCACGGGAGGCAGGAAACGATATCCCCGTTTCGCCAGCGTCTCAATGAAACGAGGATTCGCCGCAGAATCGCCCAAAACCTCCCGCAATTTATTGATGATGGTATTGAGGCTGTGGTCGAAATCGACGAACGTATCGGCGGGCCAAAGTTCCTGACGCAACTCCTCGCGGCTCACCAACTGCCCACGGCGTCGCACCAGCATCAGCAGCACATGAAATGGCTGATCCCGCAATCGCAACCGGATGCCCGATTTACGCAGTTCTCCGGTAGCGGAGTCGGCTTCGAACACTCCGAACCGGAATATCCTCGAGGAATCGTCTCCAGCCATCGATGAACATCATAACGCCATGAAACGCAAAAGCACGCTGTACTCAGCCGATCAACTCAATCGCCTTACTTCGCCGACTCAAACTGCTGCAAGTCCGCCAGCACTTCCTCGCTGTGACCTTGCGGCCCCACCTTGAGATACACCTTTTTGATTACTCCAGTCGGATCGATCAGGAAGGTATTGCGCGCCGCAATCGTCATCCCGTTGTATTCGGTGACCGAACCGTACTTCTGCACCACCGCGTGGTCGGGATCGGCCAGCAGCTTGAAATTCAAGCCTTCTTTGGTGCAGAAGCTCTTGTGAGAGTTCACATCGTCCACGCTCACCCCAACGATCACGGCATTTTTCGCCGTGTATTTATCGAGGTCGCGCTGAAAGTTGTGCGCTTCAATGGTGCAACCCGAAGTGAAGTCCTTCGGATAAAAATAAAGCACAACCCACTTCCCCTTGAACCGATCGAGCGACACCTGCGTTCCCTCTTGGCTGGGCAAGCTGAAATCCGGCGCTTGCGTTCCGGCTACCGGCGGCTGAGGCTGGTCCGCAGCCATCGCCAAAACCAGGAACGGAACCAGGGTCAGAAAAAGTACGAACAAAGCCTTCATAACGCTCCTTTCGACATCGGTAATGATAACTGATGACGGCAAATAGAAGAGGACTCAGGACAGATTCCCACAGGCCAATCGCTTACCGAAAACTGGCATAGTCAATGCCCCGCGAGCCAATCACTCCGCCTGAGGTACGGCCATCCCTCGACGCGCGGCAAAGTGCTCCGACCAGCGAATCCTCCCCGTCACCTGCATTACCACAAACAGCGTAATGATAGCGATGATCGTAATCGCCAGGCCCGTGAATCCCTTCCAGAAGAAGGCATACGAGAAC
>JBAUVJ010000366.1:0-2840 GCA_049583165.1 Candidatus Sulfotelmatobacter sp.
CCGTCGTGTTCGGCCAGATAGCGACGGATACCGCGCCGGGCGATCGGTTCGTCATCGACGATGAGGACTCGCGTCTTCAATGCGAACTCCGCAGTGGAATGGTGATGATGGCCTCACAGCCTCGACCGTTGCGCCCGGTAAGTTCCAGCGACGACTCGGCCCCGTAGAGTTGTTTCAAACGTGACTGCACATTGGCGAGTCCGACGCCGAATCGCAGGCGCGATCCCGGTGCCGGCCCCGGGCCATCATCGCAGACGCAGAGCCTGACTCTGCCGTTGTGGAGTTTGGCAGAGATCTCCAGACGGCCTGCGGCGGAGTTGACGCTGATGCCGTGCTTGATGGCATTCTCAACCAGTTGCTGAAGCGCCAGGCTCGGTACATAGACTTCGAGAAGGTCAGGCGGCACGTCCATGTGAACTTTCAAGCGATCATGAAAGCGTGTCAGCTCGATCTCCAAATACTTGCCGACGAACTCGAGTTCGCTCTGCAAGGTGATCTCGTTCTCCCGCCGATCGAGGGCCATGCGCAGCAAGTCGCCGAGGCATACGAGCAGATGGCTCGCAGCATCCACGTTTTCCTGCATCAGAATTCCAATGGTGTGAAGACTGTTGAACAAAAAGTGCGGATGTAACTGACTCTTAAGGTTCTCAAGTTCAGCGTGGGAGAGCTGTGTCTCCAATTGTGCCGCTATCGTCTGGCGCTCCATAGCGACCTGGTAAAAGTGCATCGCCTGATACAGTCCCACTACTAACCAGTACGTAAGGATGCCAGTAAAGCTCATAAACAGAACACCCGCTCCGAACGGCCCGAGAAACCGGAAGACGTGAGGACCAGTGATGTGAAAAACGAACCGCAGGATTCCAAGGCTCAGAAAGTATTCGGCCACAGATGCCAGGGGGGCCATCATGAGCGACGTGATTGTGTGGATGGTTATGTGAGATACACGCCTCAGCCCCGTCAACGGGAACCGTTTGGCAAGACCCATCACAAGCGGTGTGCACGCCGCCCATATATACCAGAAGCCAAGTTCGAGCACACCCTCGATCACCCAGTTGACGGGCGCGCCCCGTACCTTCTCCACCAATATCTGTTGCAGGGCAAACAACAGTCCTACAATCGTCCACGCACCCAGGATCAGAATCCATTTCATCCGTCCCTTATCTTGTGTGACCTGCAGCAATGTGTGTTGACCCTCCGGGGATTATAGCCGGGGGCGCCCAGCCTTTTGACCTTGCTGGCACGACTGAAGATGGGTGCCCCGTCCTTGCGTTTCTTGCAAGAGCCTGCCCTGGGCCTGCCGAAGGGGCGGGTACGATGCTGCTTGTATCATGAGATTTTCGGTCGAGTCAAAATCGACGCTGCGGGGAGCATCGCCACCCACCCTCGCAAAGCGCGAGGATGGGGCACCCAGCTTCTTGGTTGTGCAGACGAGATCCAAGGCCGGGCCACCCGCCTCCGCATCTCTACTCACCCGCCCTTGCAAAAACGCAAGGACGGCGAACTCACTGTATCGAAACGAGAAAGGAAATCAAAAGCTAAAGAGTCCGAGTTACCCGTCAACGCATTGTCCGGTGTCTAATGAAAGAATGAAAACGTGGATTCTCCGTCAGGTCTCATGGGTGCTGGCAGGCGCCCTCGTATTCGTAGCCTTGCTGACGGGAACAATTTGGCTGGACCAGCACATTTTGCGATGGCGCGCGGAGCGGCTTGAGTCGGACTTTCGATCCCTCGAACTACGCAAAAGCACCTACGGGGACGCGCGCCGCTTGGAGGATCGTTGGTTCGATAGCACGAAAGAAAAAGTCTGCAGGCCATCTTGGTGCGATCTGGAAATATCTCTGACTAACGAGAGTTCACGGCACCTTGCATTCTTCTGGAAGCATACAGCCGCCCTTGTTGCGTACCGAGCCCTGGGTGGGCGGGTCGCGAGCGTGGGCTCCTTCATTCAAATTCGAAACAACATTTTAGGGGGCAAAGGCATTAGTATGGCCGTTCAGACCGTGCGAACGGAAGCGGGGGACAAACAGGTCCAATACGACTTAGGGGCCGAGATCGGGACTGAACCCTTCTCCGTGAACCAGCCTCGCCATCCTGAATATCAGATCGGAGGGCCGACTGGATGCACAGGTTGCCGGGTGGGATGGGTCAAATTCACTCCCTTTGCTGACCCGCAAGACATCCGCCGTCTCACCGACCTCAATTTCGCTTGTATTACTCGTTGGCGCCAATGCACGGAGCAAGCCGACATCCTTCCTGACGCCTGGCGCGAACTTCGGGCGGAAATGGTGAAGCAAGAAGAGAACCCTCCAGACCCCTGTAGCCCCGCGGTAATTCGAAGTTCCAGTCGCCGAACTCACTCGGTAGAACTGCTGAGGGTAGTCAAGCTGCAAAGCGGTGGCGAACCGCGCCTCATGACGGTGAGTCGCGAACCCGACGATACTTCGCCACGCGCTTATGAACGGCCAGAGTTCCAGCTTCCAGAAGACCTTTTAGGCTTGGGCCGGGTTCACATTGGAGAGCAATTTCTATTGCTCTACGCTGGCGCGTGTGGAGCAGTGCCGGCGAGCGAGGAGAATCTGGCCGCTGCCCGTCTGGGCGCAAGCGAAGGATGGGCCGATCCAGCCCACCCGCTCAGCCTACCGTTCGGCACAATCAAGCCTCCGGCAATTGATATTCGATGAACCTCGCTATTCGCTCAGGCGGGTGGGCTGATGAGATAACCACGTCGGCTCCTTTCCTCCGAGCCTCTGCCGCTCGGGCGGCCTAGCCTTTGATTTTGCCTACAGCACCAGGGCCGAGGGTGCCCGCTCTTGCGTCTTTTTCAAGGGCGGGTACTATGC
>JBAUVJ010000367.1:0-2885 GCA_049583165.1 Candidatus Sulfotelmatobacter sp.
CCTTATAAGGGAGTGGTGTTGTCGGAGGTTTACTACGGGGACATGGCGCTGCGGCAGGCGGGCGACATGGATTTGTTTGTCCGCAGGAAGGATGTGATGCGGGTCAAGACGGCGGTTCGCGAACTTGGATATACGCCACGGGTTCCGATTCGCGAAGAGGCTGAAGACGACTACATCGCCGCGGGATATGAGCACACGTTCGACAGTCCGGCAGGGAAAAATTTGCTGGAGGTGCAGTGGGCATTGGAGCCGCAATTCTATGCCGTCGATTTTGATATGGATGGCATGTTTGAGCGTGCGGTGAGCGTGGAGGTTGCGGGGCGACGCGTGAAAGCTCCTTCCCCGGAGGATTTGCTGCTTGTGCTCTCAGTTCATGCGGCGAAGCATGTTTGGGGACGGCTGATCTGGCTGTGCGACATTGCGCAAATTGCGAAGCGGGAGAATTTGAATTGGGAGTGGATTCGGTCGCAGGCGCGGGAGATGGGCGTGGAGCGGATTCTGCATATCACGCTGCTGCTGGCGAATCGCTTTGTGGGGGTGCCGATTCCGGCGGTTCTGGAAAATGCGATTCTTGCAGATGGCGCGGCGCAGAGGTTTGCTGATGAGATCGCTGCGGCGGTTGCGGCGGGACTTTCGTATGGGGAGCAGCAAGTATCTTACTTTCGGCTTATGATGCGGCTTCGTGAACGAAGAGGAGACCGCTGGCGTTTTTTCACGCGGCTGGCGTTTACGCCGGGGCCGGGAGAGTGGGATGCGGTGCGATTGCCCAGAGCTTTTTTTCCTCTCTATCGAGTGGTGCGGATGGCGCGGCTGGCTGCGAGGTTCACTCGGGGATAAATCGGTAGACTTTTTACTTTAGCGATGTGGCGCGGCTGGGCCTCGCTGCCGCGAGGCTGGACAGCCGGGGCGGCTGTCCCCACATAACCTTACTCACTGCACACAATTTAGCGGCTGGCGAGGCCGCCGGCGATTTCGCCGCCATCCATGGTAAAAACTTGGCCGGTGGCGTAGGCGGCGTCGTCGGAGGCGAGATAGGCGAAGAGGGCCGCGATCTCTTCCGGTTGGGCGTGGCGGCGGAGAGGAATTTTTTTATTCACTTCTTCGAGCATAGCGTCGGTGTATTCGGCGCGCTGCATGGGAGTGAGCACGTAGCCGGGAGCGACGGCGCAGACGCGAACTTTGGGTGCGAGTTCCAGGGCCATGGTTTTGGTTAGTTCGATCACTCCGGCTTTGGTGGCGTTGTAATCGGCATAGTAGGGTTGTCCGACGATGCCGTTGGTGGAGGCGGTTTGCAGAATGACTCCGCTGCCGGATCCAACTTTATAACGTTCTATCATGTGGCGAGCGGCGGTTTGGGCCACGTAAAAGACGCCGGTGAGATTTACGGCGATGACTTTGTCCCACTCTTCGGGAGTGATGTCGAGGAAGTTGTGGCGGATGCTGATGCCGGCGTTGTTGATGAGCACGTCGACGCCGTCCATTACGCGGACGGCGTCGGCGAATGCGGCTTCGACCTGCATGAGGTCGGTGACGTCGGCGATGATGGCCTCGGAGATGCCCGGCAGTTGCTGACGAATCGCGGCGCAGGCTTGGGCGTCGCGGTCGAGGATGCAGACGCGCGAGCCTTCTTCGAGAAAGCGCGCGGCAGTGGCTGCGCCGATTCCGCTGGCGCCTCCGGTGATGAGGATTCGTTTGTTGGTCAGGCCGCGCATTTTAGTCTTGAGCTATGGGTTGCGAGTGGCGAGTCTATTTGGGACCAAAAGCATCTTAAGTTTGTGCCGCAGATCAGTCTAGAGTCTCATCCACAGTCGAGTCCAGCCGACTCGTCCGAGTCCACATCGACGGAAGTTACGCAGGACATCAAACCGGCGCATGTTTGGTTGATGGCTTTCAGCGTGGGTGCGGTGGTCGCGAATATCTATTACATCCAGCCGTTGCTCTCGAGCATTGCGGCGGCGTTTCGGATTTCGGTGCCGCAGGTGGGCGTGGTGGCGATGCTTACGCAATTTGGCGGGGCAGTGGGGATGCTGGTGTTTGTGCCGTTGGGCGATACGAAAGAGCGGCGGCGGCTGATTGTGAGTTTGCTGCTGGCGGAGGCAATTTGCCTGGCGCTGATGGCGACCGCACAGAATTTTGTGTGGCTGGCGCTGGCAGCGTTTGGCATTGGGATTACGACCGCGACGGTGCATGTGATTGTGCCGTTCGCCACGCATCTGGCGTCCCCGGCGAAGCGGGGCGCGACAGTCGGAGCCGTGCTGGGTGGGCTGCTGTTTGGAATTTTGCTGGCACGGACTTTTAGCGGGCTGATTGGCGCGTGGCTGGGATGGCGAGCGATCTATTGGATAGGCGCGGGGCTGATGCTGGTGCTGGCGGTGCTGATTCGTACGGGATTGCCGGCGAGCCAGCCGGAGTTAAAACTTTCGTGGGTAAGTTTGATTCGATCTACGTTTGGACTGATTCGCAACCAGCCGGTGTTGCGCGAATCGGCGGCGCTGGGCGCGATATTCTTTTGTTCGTTCAGCGCGTTTTGGACAACGCTGGTTTTCTTTTTGCAGAGGCCACCGTATCACTACGGGAGCGCGGTGGCGGGATTGTTTGGGCTGGTTGGCGCGGTCGGTGCGATTTGCGCTCCGTTTATAGGGCACATGGCGGATAAATATGGAGCGCGGCGGAATATTTTGCTTTCGCTTCTGGCGGCGCTGCTGTCTTTTATTACGCTTTATTTTTTCGGGCGGCACATGGCTGGGCTGATTGCGGGAGTGATTCTGCTCGACATTGGAGTGCAGTCGGGACATGTGTCGAACCAGACGCGGATTTATGGTTTGCTGCCGGAGGCGCGGAGCCGGCTGAATATGGTGTATATGGTTTGTTATTTCAGTGCGGGG
>JBAUVJ010000368.1:0-12460 GCA_049583165.1 Candidatus Sulfotelmatobacter sp.
CTTCACGATGCCTGGACAACCTTGCTTCGCGGTTCGAGATGGCAAACCGTGAGCAAAATCGTCCCCGGGAATTTACTCATTCGCGCAAGTCACCTGGTTATTCCAGTCCACAAACGAACCCTGGGGATTGTCCCGCCAAGCCCAGACGTGAAGCTCAAAAAAGGCAGGTATATTGAACCGGTTGGGGCTATCGACAAATTGGAAGACTTGCCCTTCCAGTACTGGTGGAGTGTTGTTGTTGCTTGCCAGCCAGGATGTGGCAAACACTATGAACTCGACGCCAACCAGCCGCATCTCGCCCGTCTTCGACGGTTCGTAGATCAGGGCCTGAGGGTGTGCGGCATCAATCTCGCCCGCGCTGAGTAATGTGCCATTCACGTAGTGCACACCCATCGCACCATGGTCCTGGCCGGTAACGCAGCCGAGGAACGGTCCGTATCCTGCTGCGGTGGCGTTGTTGACGTCGAGGTACTGCTTCGTAGCGGTGCGAACAAGCTGAACCAGTTTGGTCTGGTCTCCTTGCGCCGCCGGCTGCATGTTGTGTTGAGCAAAGGCCAAAGACGTAAGTGTCAGAAAGACAACCAACACAGACATATTTGAGGTGACAAACCGTGTCTTCTTCATGTTGTGACTCTCCTTAATGTTTCTTGTGAGGAAATTTCCTGATTCTGGCGAGGGTGCGTAATCCCCTCTACAGATAAAGGCGAAAACAATTGGCGGCTTTGATCATTGATGAAGAAAATAAGGTCCTAAAAACTGGAGCGCTCTTCCTTTTTCATGGTTTGACAGCTGAAATGGGAAGGGATAGGCTACTCAACCAAGTGCTTCCTCCTCGAGGCGACCCTCTGACGCATCGGGATCCCAGTCAGGTCACACAGCTGTTGCAGCGCTGGCGGGGTGGCAACCGCGAAGCGTTGGACGCGCTCTTACCTCTGGTCTATAACGAGTTGCGCCGTCTGGCTCACCGACATCTGAGGAATGAGCGGGCGGAACACACTCTGCAGAGTTCAGCGCTTGTGCATGAGGCATATTTTCGGCTGGTTGGGCAGGATTTTCCGGAGTGGGAGGGCCGCACGCATTTTTTCGCGATCGCAGCCCAACTCATGCGTCAGATCCTGGTGGATTACGCTCGTCGCCGGCGCGCCTCAAAGCGTGGAAGCGGCGTTTACATGCTCACGCTGAGCGACGTCATGGCTCTGCCCCAGCGCAAAGACCTGGATGTCGTGGCGCTGAACGATGCCCTGAATACGCTTGCAGAGCTTGATCCGCGACAGAGTCGCGTAGTTGAGTTGCGTTTCTTCGCCGGCCTTTCATTGGAGGAGACTTCCGAGGTAATGGGAATTGGAACTGCGACAGTCCAGCGCGACTGGATGGCGGCTCGTGCCTGGCTACACAGGGAGATGTCCCGGAGATCCAGCACATGAGTTCAGAACGCTGGGAGCGGATCAAAGAAATCCTGGAGCAGGCGCTGCGTCTGGAACCCGGGAAGAGGCAGGCCTATCTTGACTCAGCGTGTCAGGGGGATGCCGATCTGCGCAGCGAAGCGGAGTCTCTGATCGCTTCCCACGAGGAGGCGGGGAGCCAGTTCTTGGGTACATCCGCACCGGAAGTTCTGCAACTGCCCCCGCCGCGCGCGCTCACTTCTGGCACGAAGCTTGGACGGTATGAGATCGTTGAGCGTCTGGGCGCCGGCGGGATGGGCGAAGTGTATCGGGCGCGCGATAAGCAGCTCGATCGTAATGTTGCGATCAAGATTCTGTCCCCCTCCTTTTCGGAGAATGACCGGCTGCACCGCTTCGAGCAGGAAGCACGCTCGGCCTCGGCCCTGAACCATCCCAATATCGTTACCATCTACGAGCTCGGACGGGAGGGTTCCAGTCACTACATCGCAATGGAGCTTGTAGAAGGGAAAACACTGCGTGACTTACTCGTTCCAAGCTCCCTGCCAATTCGAAAGGCAATTGAAATTGCGGTGCAGGTCGCTGAGGGTCTGGCCAGGGCTCATGCAGCGGGCATCACGCACAGGGACTTAAAGCCCGAGAATTTGATGGTTTCTCACGAGGGATTGGTCAAGATCCTGGACTTTGGCTTAGCGAAGATGGCATCGCCCAAGGGAACGCCATCGGATTTGTGCACCACGTCCCTGACTCCGTCGGGTCTGGTTCTAGGAACAGTGGGATATATGTCCCCGGAGCAAGCCGGCGGCCAGCGGTCGGATTTCCGGTCAGATCAGTTCTCGTTCGGCTCAGTGCTCTACGAGATCGTAACTGGAAGGCGCGCTTTTCGGAGAAACACGGCAGCGGAGACCATGGTAGCGATTCTCCGGGAACAGCCCGAACCGATGGGCTCATTGAATCCGGAGGCTCCGCCTCCACTCTGTTGGGTGGTTGAACGCTGTCTAGCCAAAGAACCGGAGAAACGCTACTTCTCAACCAGCGACCTGGCGCGCGATCTCGCGGCAATACGAGACCGCCTCTTGGATCTTCAACAGCGCCGCCCGGAGACTCGTCTGAGCAATCTGCCGGTCCCGGGGAGCGTGTTCGTCGGCCGTGACAAGGAACTAGCTGCCGCCAAGGCACTGTTGCTGCGACGAGATGTGCGCCTGGTAACCGTGACCGGACCCGGCGGAATTGGCAAATCACGTCTCGCATTAGAGGTCGCGCGTGACATGGTGGAACACTTTCCTTCAGGCGTTCATTTTGTGCCGCTGGCGGGGGTTAGCGATCCAGGATCGATCGCCTTCGTGATCGCGCAGACGCTCGGAGTTCGCGAAACGGGAGGGCAACCGCAGCTCAAGACATTGAAGGAATACTTGCAAAATTCTCTAAGCACACCGATTCTTATTCTGTTTGACAACTTTGAGCACGTGCTCGCTGCGGCACCGATGCTGGCTGAACTGATGGCCGCGGCGCCCAATCTGAAGCTTCTGGTGACGAGTCGCGCCGCTCTACACGTCTACGACGAACACGAGTTCCCTGTACCACCGCTCGAGCTGCCGGATGTTAAATCCTTACCTCCTCTCGAAGTACTGTCACAGTATTCGGCAATATCCCTGTTCATAAAACGGGCCGCCGCCGTCAAGCCGGATTTCACACTCAAGGAGGACAATGCGTCTGCTGTGGTGGAGATCTGCTCGCGCTTGGATGGACTGCCGCTCGCCATCGAGCTTGCCGCTGCTCGCGCCAAGCTTCTTTCGCCTTCCGCCATGCGGACGCGGCTGGCGAGTCGTCTACAGTTGTTGACTGGTGGGGCGCGGGACATGCCAGCCCGGCAGCAGACGCTTCGCCAGACAATTGATTGGAGCCACGATCTGCTGAGCGCGGCTGAGCAGAAGCTATTCCGGAGGCTTTCTGTTTTCGTAGGTGGATGCACTTTGGAAGCGGTGGAATCCGTCTGCGACACGAAACAGGACTTGGAATTGGATGTGCTCGATGGCATGGCATCAATGGTGGATAAGAGTCTGGTGAGGCAGATCGAGCAAGCCGACGGGGAACCGCGCTTTGTGATGCTGGAAACGATACGCGAGTATGGGCTGGGAAAAATGGCGGAGAGTGGAGAAGAAATGCAAACAAGGAAAGCCCATGCCGCTTACTGTTTGGTTCTGGCTGAAGAAGGCGCCGCGGAGGATACTGGTGCCAATCCGAAGGAATGGATGGACCGGTTTGAGCTTGAGCACGACAACTTTCGCTCCGCCCTCGGGTGGCTGATAGAAACCGGCAACGCGGAATGGGGGCTGCGCCTGGGCGTAGCTCTTTTCCGCTTCTGGGAGATGCGTGAGCATCTCGCAGAAGGCCGAGAATGGTTGGGAAAACTGCTGAAACTCAAGTCCATCTCGTCAACCACCGACGCGCGGCTGCGAGCTCTTTTTGCGGCAGGAGTTCTCGCCGGAGAGCAAGGAGACTACATCGTCTCTGATGCGCTTTTCGTGGAGAATCTCGAGCTCGCCCGGCGGTTACAAGACAATCGGAGCGTCGCGATATCGTTGAACGCGAGAGCGATTACTGCCCGTGAAAGAGACGACCTGACGGCTTCGCAGGCCCTTTTCGAAGAAAGTCTGGGATTGTGGAGAGATCTGCACGACGGGTTGGCGGTTGCGCGTGCGCTCAGCAACCTGGCGAACGTCGTCAAGTCGCACGGAGACTACGCACGCGCTCGTTCGCTTTATGAGGAATGTCTTTCGATTTTCCGGGAACTGGGGGACAGAGCCGGAGAAGCCTGGGCACTTAATCACCAGGGAGATGTGGCGCGTGAACAAGGACAGTCTGAAGTAGCGCGATCGCTGTATGAACAGAGTCTGACGACGTTTCGAGAGCTTGACGACCGGTGGGGCATTGCCGGCTCACTCGCCGATCTGGGCAACCTCGCCCGCGAGCAAGGAGATTATCGTGGGGCGGATTCCCTCTATCGGGAAAGCATAGGAGTCTTCCAATCGCTCGAACACAAGCGAGGGGTCGCGCGTCTGCTGGAATCCTTCGCCTGCTCGGCGGCAGCGCAATCGGAACCGGATCGCTCATTACGGCTGGCGGGCGCGTCGGCGGCGCTGCGCCAGAGCATCGGCGCTCCGCTTACTCCCGCGGAGCAGGCGAAACTTGAAAAAGGACTGGATCCGGCACGACAGGCTCTCACTACCACGACTGCTCGGACAGCATGGCTGGAGGGTTGGGTAATGCCAATCGAGAAGGCCATTGAAAACGTACTGAGGCCGCCCCAACCTCCGGCGAGAGCTGGGCTTTAGGTCAACCCATCGAGCGCGGTCGTCGCGGCAAACACAAACAGATCGGGGAAACTGGTTCGCGAGAGTATCGGCGGTGCTTACTCCGCACTGGTGGGGTCGATGAGCCGCCTTACTGCAGAGACGCGGTTGGCCGGGAAGCCTCCTCTTTTTGCGTGTTCCCGGATCGTCGCCTCGTTGGGAGCAAGGTAGACACAGTAGATTTTGTCACCGGTAACGTAGCTTTGCAGCCACTGAATCTCGGGACCCATCCCCGTGATAACAGCCACGGACTCGCGGGCGATTTTTTGAAATTCTGCATCGGACAGATTCCCGATTCCCGGTATTTCCCGCTCGATCACAAACTTGGGCATGTGGTAACCTCCGATTTCCGTATGCTAGCAAGCGGAAGGATTTGTCACAATAGCGTCGTCAATCTTGGTTGTTTCGAGGAGAATACCTATGCCGAGCGAGGCTCGGGTTAAAGCGTTTCGGGAGAGCTTGCGGGGAAAGCTGAGCCAGCCGGGCGATCCCGGTTTTGATGAGGCTCGCGCGGTATACAACCGCATGATCGACCGGAGACCGCGGCTGATTGCACATTGTGCGGATGTGGCCGACGTTATGGCCGCCGTGAGATTTGGCCGCGAAGAAAACCTGCTGGTGGCGATTCGCGGCGGCGGGCACAACGCGGGCGGATTGGGCGTATGTGATGACGGTCTGGTGATCGATCTTTCCACGATGAATTACGTTCACGTTGATCCCAAAAAGAAGACGGTGCTGGTTGGGGGTGGCGCGCTGTGGCGCGATGTCGATCATGCGACGCACGCCTTTGGACTGGCGGTTCCATCGGGCATTATTTCTACGACCGGCGTAGCCGGATTGACATTAGGCGGCGGCATCGGTTATTTGACGCGACGCTATGGCTTGACCATCGACAATTTATTAGCCGTCGACATGGTGCTGGCCGACGGACGATTCGTTCGTGCCAGCGCCAAGGAATATGCGGACTTGTTCTGGGCCGTGTGCGGGGGTGGTGGGAACTTCGGGGTCGTGACGTCTTTTCTATTCAAGGCGCAACCTGTGCATACCAACTACGGCGGCCCAATGCTGTGGCCCATGGAAGACGCGGCCGAGATCATGCGCTGGTACCGCAGCTTCATAGCCGAGGCGCCCGATGATATTTATGGCTTCTTTGCTTTCCACACCGTGCCTCCCTGGCTACCGTTCCCCGAGCATCTGTACAACAAGAAAATGTGCGGCATCGTATGGTGCTACACCGGTCCGATGAAGAAGGCGGAGAAGGCATTTAAACCAATCCGAAACTTCAAGACTCCTGCGCTCGATTTGGTGGGCCCAATTCCACATCCGGCGCTGCAAAGCATGTTTGATGGTCTTTATCCGCCGGGAATGCAATGGTATTGGAAAGCCGATTTCATTCGCACGCTTCCTGACGAAGCCATTACGCAGCATCTAAAATATGCGGAGAAACTACCGACGATGCAGTCGACCATGCACCTCTACCCGATCAACGGTGCAGCGAGCCGCATAAAGAAGGGGGCGACGGCCTGGTGGCACCGCGACGCGGTATGGGCGGAGGTGATCGTCGGAGTGGATCCAGACCCCGCGAAGAAGGAAGAAATTTCCGCATGGGCGAAGGAGTATTGGACTTCGCTTCATCCATATTCACTCGGTGGGGCTTACGTCAACTTTATGATGGAAGAGGGCGAAGATCGCATTCGGGCGACTTACGGCAACAATTATGATCGTCTGGCAAAAATCAAGAAGCGCTATGACCCAGCGAACTTGTTCCGCGTCAACCAAAACATCAAGCCGAAATAAAAGAGAGCTCCAAGGATATTCCGATAACAAACTTGGGCATGTGATAACCTCCGCGGAACAGATGCACCGAGGGTTGACTTGCCACGGGAACACGCACGGGCGCACCGCATTTTCTGGATTGCTGGAGCACTCATTCGGAGGTCGACATGGATCTTAAGTCGGTGCAAAAACCGCTGAAGGAACAATATCGCAACGATCCCACCCGTTCGCAAATCACGCTCAAGGCGCGAGGTGGTCAAACCGAGACTCCGATTGCATGCTCGGTGGCCGTCGGACGCGCAATCTATGATGCACAAGCGCACCCGGGCGTGGGAGGCGCCGGCACGGCAGCTTGTTCCGGCGATATGCTGCTCGGAGCTCTCTCGGCCTGCGCGCAAATCACCTGCCAAATGGTCGCCGCGGCCATGGGAATACCGATCGAACGCATTGAGGTAACGGTTGAGGGAGATTTAGACCTTCGAGGCACGCTGGGCATATCGCAGGACGTGCCGGTCGGCTTTCAGCGTATTCATACCCGATTTGAAATCCTGGCTCCTCAAGCCACACCCGAACAATTGCGCGCCTTGCGCGAGAAAACAGAACAGTATTGCGTGGTCATGCAGACGTTGAACCAAGCGCCGAAATTGCAAACCGAATGGATCGCTGTGCAATGATCGGGCTTTCCATAGCCGGTTTGGCATTCGAAGATTCTTAAATGATGCAAATGATCATTTCGCCTGGAGTTCTCGACTGCGCCTCACTGGCCCAACACGCGGACTTCGCATTCGCCCACGGTGCACCGGCAGGGCCGCGAGCCGCCGTGAGGACCATTGCTTCTCAAAGGAGATCCATGGGCGGTCATCTGAGGGCCGAACTCTACAGGCGCACGTTAACCCTTGATATAGAGAACGTCACCGTCGTCAGTCAGGAGGGGGAGAATGCTCTCTTACAACTCATAAATGAAGGAGCAAAGCTCAGCGCAGATGGCATCCTCGCCAGGCATGTGCTTGAAGAACTCGCCCGCCGCGGAAAGAACGAACTCCGGAATTCCGCCGGCGAGAATCGATCCCCTCGTCCATAAAGGAGCCCGTATGAAGAGCACTCTCGAAGCTTCGTCCTCCCAGCTGCGTAACAACCCGAAGCCAGAAGAATTTGACGTATTGATACTCGGTGGCGGCACCGGATCGACCGTTGGCGCCTGGACGTTTGCCGCAGAAGGAAAGCGCGTGGCGGTCATAGATCGCAAATACATTGGCGGGGCCTGTCCGAACATTGCCTGCCTGCCAAGCAAAAACATCATTCACAGCGCGAAGATCGCGTCGTATTTTCGCCGAAGCAAAGAGTTTGGCATCAATCACAACGGCTTCACCATTGACATGTCGGGAGTCCGAGAGCGCAAGCGCAAGATGGTGTCCGGATTGAACGAGATGTACATGGAAAATTACGGCAAAACGGGAGCCGAGTTCATCTTCGGAACCGGACGTTTCATAGCTCCGAAAACGGTGGAGGTCGCCCTCGCCGGCGGGACGATTCGTCACTTGCGAGGCACAAATGTGATTGTCAGCACAGGTACGCGAGCCACGATCGAAGCAATTCCCGGTCTTGTGGAAGCGCAGCCACTCACACATATCGAAGCGCTCGAGCTCGACCAGGTTCCCGAACATCTATTGGTGATCGGCGGGGGCTACGTTGGAGTGGAGCTGTCGCAGGCGATGCGACGCTTCGGCAGCAAAGTGACGGTGATCGATCGCAATCAACGCTTGATGTCCAAAGAAGACCAAGACGTTTGCGAGGGCCTTCGCACCCTGCTTGAAGACGAGGCCATCGATGTTCTTCTGAATGCGCGAATCAAGCGCGTCGGAGGAAAATCGGGAAATTCGGTGACCGTTGTGACTGACCAAAATGGAGCTGAGAAGATTGTAGAGGGCAGTCATGTGCTCGTCGCAGCAGGCCGCACTCCAAATACGGAAGGACTTGGGCTAGAGTTGACCGGCGTGGAACTGGCTGACCGTGGATTCATCAAGGTCGACGAACGCCTGCAGACAACTGCGTCCGGTGTTTGGGCGATCGGCGAGGTTGCGGGGAGCCCTCAATTTACCCATATCAGCATCGACGATTTCCGCGTGGTACATGCCAATCTAACCGGCGGCAACCGGGTGACTACGGGCAGACAAGTTCCATATTGTCTGTTCACCGATCCCGAACTCGCTCATATCGGCTTAAGTGAAAGCGAAGCACAAAAGCAACGGATTCCCTATCGCTTGTTCAAGGTTCCGATGGAAACCAACTTCCGTGCGCGCACGCTTTCAGAGACTCGTGGGTTTATTAAAGCTGTCGTTGGGATCGATAATGATCGTATCCTCGGCTTCACTGCCTTCGGTATTGGTGCGGGTGAGATCATGGCTTCCGTCCAGATCGCAATGATCTCTGGACTCCCCTACACCGCTCTGCGCGATGCCGTCCTGACCCACCCAACACTGGTCGAGGGGCTTACAGCATTGTTCTCATCCGCCGCTTCGGCTCACAAAATCAGCGACGCAACAGTCATTCCTGCGGCGTGAGTTGTGGCAAAGGAAGCAATGCCCTTTCTTGTCACAAGAGCGTCCGGTGCCAATGGGAACGGATTTGGCGCGCTGCTCGCCCTTGGATCGGACGGCAGGCGGCCGAATATGGCTCCAAAGGCATCCGGGTCAATGCGGTGAGCCCCGAACCTACGCGCACGGAAGGCACAGACGCAATGGGAGAAGATCTCGAACAATTAGCGGCACAGGCGCCTGCGGACCGTCCGGCCACAGCGGACGAAATCGCGGAAGCAATTGTCTTCTTGGCGACCGATCGTGCCAGCTTCATTTACGGCGCAAAACTCGCCGTTGATGGTGGACGCACAGCCATTTGAAAAAGTGCCGGCATCCTAGTCCCCGAATGATTTTCGCCTGGCCTGAACCCGAGTCCGCGTCAGCTTCATCTGATAGTCTGCATCTCGTCTGATTTAGGTCTCGGTTGGAGCAATCATGTCTACCCAATTAACTCCCTTGTCCGCTGATGTTCGTGGTGAGGCCTTTCCGGTTCTGACCGCAGAACAGATCAACCGTATCCGGCCTTTGAGCAAGGTCCGAAATGTGAAGGTCGGAGAAATCCTTTTTGAGCCGGGTGACCTCAACCTGCCCTGCTTCGTGCTGCTCTCGGGCAGCTTGGACATCGTTCAGCCCGACATGCACGGCGAGCGCGTGGTCGCAAGCTATGAGGCTGGAGGATTCACCGGAGAGATCAGCTTGATCTCCGGCCGGCGTGGCTTTATGCGAGCCCGCGTCACGGCTGCCGGTGAATTTCTAGAGATGAGCAGCGCCCAAGTGCGAACCCTCGTCGCGCGAGACGCGGAGCTGAGCGAAATCTTCATGCGCGCCTTCATCCTGCGACGGGTGATGCTGATCAACCGCGGTCAGGGAAACGTGATTCTGATGGGCTCGCGGCACTCGGCCAAGACGCTGCGTCTGCGCGAGTTTCTTACTCGCAATGGACATCCGTTCACCTATGTCGACTTGGATACCGACGCCGCTTCACAGGAGATGCTCGATCACTTTCACGTCACCATGGAAGAAATTCCTATCGTGGTCTGCAACAACCGCAACGTGCTGCGCAGCCCGTCAATTCAGGAGTTGGCGGAGTGCCTGGGGCTCAACGCGCACATCACTGCGTCGGAGGTGCGGGACCTGGTGATCGTTGGTGCCGGCCCCTCAGGGCTGGCAGCGGCGGTCTATGCCGCATCGGAGGGGCTGGATGTTTTAGTAATCGAGGCCGAATCTCCCGGCGGGCAGGCGGGCTCAAGTTCCAGGATCGAAAACTATCTGGGCTTTCCCATGGGCATTTCAGGGCTGGAACTGGCGGGACGCGCCGCGGCGCAGGCGCAAAAGTTCGGAGCCAAAATCTCGATCGCCAACAGCGTGACCAAACTCAATTGCGACCGCACTCCCTACGAGTTAAGCATGGATGATGGTCAGGTAATTCGTGCGCGCACGGTTGTAATTGCCAGCGGAGCGCAATACAAAAAACCAAAACTTAATAATCTCACCAACTTTGAAGGCCAGGGTATTTATTACGGAGCCACATACATGGAGGCGCAATTGTGCGGAAAGCACGATGCGATTGTCGTGGGAGGGGGGAATTCCGCCGGTCAGGCCGCTGTCTACCTCTCGCAGACGGCAAGCAAGGTCCATATGCTGGTGCGGTCTGCTCAATTATCGGACACGATGTCGCGCTACCTTATCCAGCGCATTGAAGAGAATCCGGCGATCGAATTGCATTTCCACACTGAGATCATCGGCCTCGATGGCGACACGCAACTCGAACGCGTGACCTGGCGGAACAAAAATACCGGCGAGACTTCAACCCATGAAATCCGGTACGTGTTCGTCATGGCCGGGGGTTCTCCTCGCACCGAGTGGCTAAAGGGCTGCATTGCGATGGACAACAAGGGATTCATACTTACAGGGCGGGATCTAGACCCCGTACTAAACGACTACCATTGGCCGTTTCCGCGCGCACCTCTGATGCTCGAGACCAGCCAGCCCGGAGTATTCGCCGTAGGCGATGTTCGCGCCGGCAACGTGAAGCGCGTGGCCTCGGCGGTAGGCGAAGGCTCGATTGCGATTTCCTTAGTGCATCGTGTGTTGGCCGATCTCTGAGCCACCGGGTACGCACTTACCTGCTCTTCAGCGCCAGACCGTGAGCTACCGACGTAAACTCGTTGCCCGCTCGAAGTTTGCTGCTCCCGAAACGCGTTTCGAAAATACGCCTGACCGCTGGAACAAAAGATGAGCCGCCTGTAAGGAAAACGGCATCAACGTCTTCCCGTCGCGCACCAGCGGCGATGAGCAGAGAGTCGACACACGTCTGAATTTGCTCTAGCTCTTCCGCGATCCAGCACTCGAAGACACTGCGTTCGAGTTCGGCCTCAATTTCGATAACTCCATCCAAGAATTTGAACATGGCAGCGGGATGGTACGAGAGGTCGCACTTCACCGCTTGCACGGCCCGATGAAGACGAAACCCGAGATCTTCTTTGATGAGATGAATCAGAGCTTTTATTTTCTCTGGTTCCAGAGCATGCCCTTGCACGCCGCGAAGCATTTCCATTGTGTCTCTAGCTTTCAGCAAAGACAGATAGTGCCAGCGTTCCAGCTTCGAAAAGACCCAGCCGGGCACGGTTAAGAGCTTGCCCAGGGAACGCATCTGTGATCCCTCCCCGAGCGCCGGCGCTACCAGATGCCGGACAATCTTCGCATCGAAGGCATCTCCGGCGAGACCGACCCCGGCGTTGCCCAAAAGATCGGCGACGGTCCTGCCTCTCCGCCGAATCGTAGGACCAACACGAAGCAGGGAAAAATCACTCGTGCCCCCGCCGAAATCTCCGATCAGAATGAGTTGGTCGTGATCGAGCGTAGATTCGTAAGAACGAGCTGCCGCTACCGGCTCCAATTCGAACTCCACGGACTCATAGCCAGCCTCGCGGAACGCTTCTCTCAGCCGAGTCTCGGCATATTGATTGTCATCCTCGTTTTCAGCTCCTACGAACGTTACAGGGCGTCCCGCTATCGCAGTATCGATTTTGATGCCGAATCGATTTTCGGCTTGTTCACGCAAGTCTCGAAGAATTCTGGCGATGAGTGATATGAGAGTGTGACGCCGGCCAAACACATCTGTGGTCTGAAGGCTCCGGCTGCTCAAAAACGACTTCAGCGATTGCATCAATCGGCCGTTGCCATCTCCCGAAAGGTAATGCTCGATTCCGGCCGGCCCGCTCCACGATTTGAGAGCGTTGACGCCGCCCTCCCGCACTCGCTCCAGGTACAAGAGCGAGCGATAGGAATCGGTCGGCGTTCCCAGCTCGGAAAAACGGCCGAGTTCTACCTGCCCGGAGGCATTCACCAGAGC
>JBAUVJ010000369.1:0-5954 GCA_049583165.1 Candidatus Sulfotelmatobacter sp.
GAATAAACTTGACCGCGGTGCCCATGCCGGTTGCGCCCAGGATGACGAGCAGGACCCCGGCCATCATGGTGCACATGAACAGGCCATCGACGCCGTGGACGGCGACGATACCCGCTACCACCACCACGAAAGCGCCGGTCGGGCCGCCGATCTGTGTTTTCGAGCCGCCTAACAACGAGATCAGGAACCCGGTCACGACGGCGCAGTAGATACCGGCTTGCGGAGTGAGCCCCGAGGCAATTGCGAATGCCATGGCCAAGGGCAGAGCGACCAGGCCGACGGTGACTCCGGCGACCAAGTCGTGCGTGAACGTATTTAGTTTGTAATCGCGCAGGCAGAGAACAGACTTGGGGAGCCAACGATCGTCGAAGCGCGCGGCTGAAACGGCGGGCTGCATGAATGTTTGATTATGGCATCCCACTCCTTGGGCGGCGGTGAGTTGCGTCGCACGGAGGTATGGGGTTATCCGGAACCTCGGTGCTGCGGGACCGCGAGGCAGCTTTCTGACTAATGGCCGGCGGGACGCCGGCGCCACGGTTGGGATTCGTGCGGTTTGCTGACTGCCACAAACTAGGGTGGAGATAATCGACTAGGATCATCGGCCTACGGAAAACATCTGAGTCCACGTAGACTGAGGTACAACTATTTCTGCCGTTGATGGCCGGCGAGACGCCGACGCTGCGGCATGGGGGACACAAGGGGCGAACGATGACGCTTGTGCATGACGAACTTCTCAAGGAGTTTCGGGATTTTGCGCGGAGCGCTCCCACGGATAAATCGGTGATGGAGCTCATCTGCCAGCGGCTGCATGAAAAGATGACGCGCTACAACTGGGTGGGATTTTATCTGGTGGACCCGGCTGATTCCGGCATTCTGCTGGTCGGACCTTATGCGGGAAGCTTTACGCCGAACGGCCGTATCCCGCTTAGCAGTGGGCTTTGCGGCGCCGCGGCCAGCACCCGGCAGACGGTGGTGGTGCATGATGTGTCGAAAGATCCGCGATATCTGGCAGGATCGCCGCTGGTGAAATCTGAAATCGTTATCCCGATTTTGGCGAGGAACAAACTTGTGGGTGAGCTTGATATCGAGAGCTATTTTACGAGCGCGTTTGCGGGAGCGGAGCAGGGGTTTGTGGAGGGTTGCGCTGGGGTGGTGGGAGGGTATTTGGATAGGAAGGGGTGAGGGAGCAGTTGGCAGTTGGCGGCAGGCGGTTGGCACTCAGCACTCAGCATTCAGCACTCAGCATTCAGCACTCAGCATTCGGTGGTGGAGTTGCGATTCTCTGGTTCGGCTTTGAGGTTACGTTCTTGGTAGGACTTCCTTCAAAAATTCTTGAGAACTAATCGGATTCGATAAGACTTTCTGTGATTGCCCGTGGATGGGAGGCGAACAGGAGTGTCTGTCCCACACGCTCTACTTGGTTTCGCGGCGGCGGAGGTAGTCGATGAACATTTGTTCGACCGGTTTGTCGTAGGTTTTGAGGACGTGGCGGATGGTGTGGCCACTGACGACGTGGCAGACTTCTTCGGCGAGATTCTTGGCATGATCTCCGGCGCGCTCGAGGGACTGAGTCATGAAGATGATTTGCAGGCTGGCCTGGCGGGAGATGTTTTCGGGATTCTCGATGTGACGAAGGAAGATGAGATTGCGGAGGCGGTCGATTTCGGAATCCGAGCGGAGAACGTCGACGGCTTTGCCGACGTCGCGCGCGGAGAAGGCGTCGCCGACATCGGTGAGCATTTTTTCGAGGATCGTGGCCATTTGGGTGAGGTCGCGGGTGTCCTCGGAATCGATGCGGCCGGAGGCGGCTTGCGCGCTGTTGGCGAAGCTGAGGAGCAGGTCGCCGATGCGTTCGAGGCTAATCATGAACTTCATGCAGGCGAGGAGCTCGCGGGCTTCGGCGGGATCGACTTCGGTGATGACGGAGGTGACCGCGCTGTCGATTTCCATATCGAGCGTGTCAAGTTCGCGCTCGCGTTGGTGCAACGAATTCAGCAATTGCGCGGAGCCAGTGGCAATGCCCTCAGCGGCTGCGGCTGCGGCGTCCTTGGCGAGACGACAAGCCTCTATGGTGCGACGGACGATGAGGTGATGCGCCGGTTCGGCACTTTGAAGGCGGGCAGTGCTCATGAGGGTATCCCTGGGTCGCGAGCTAAAGGTTGGACCGATTGACGATGATTTTGCGGTACTCATACGTAATGGTCAATGGTTAAGGGTAAGTCATTTATTTCGAGCGTGGGTTAAGCGGTTGTAAATTTTTAGGGGTTTTTATTGGGCTAAGGGTGACCAAAAACCGTCAAAATTCGGGGCGAGCCAAGAAATCGGGATTTTCTGAAGGAGTGCAGGCGGAAGCCAGAGAAGTTACTCCTGCCGCAGAAGTGAATCCCATGGATCTATTTCAAACCAATTCTCCGGCTGATGAAATGTCGTCTTGAAAATCGAAAAAAGTCCTTTTTGGCCGAGCAATCCGGACAAGCTAAAGTCATTGCAAAAAGCACATTTGACCGAGACCTCTTGAAATGCGTGATCAGCGGCGTTTTCATGTAAAACGCTGAGAAATAAATCCGCCAGTTTCGCCTCCTGTGGTTTACCGGAAGTGCCCGAAAACGGCCATGTTGGTGCGCCCTTGAGATCGATTCCCAAGATGCCGGCAACTTCGCTGGGGAATATTGGGTAATCGGCACCTGAATCTACCAGAGCAATCAGCTTCGTGGTCTTGAAGCCATTTCTCAGAACGACATCCAGATAAGGACGCGGTGGAGTGTAAAGAAATGCGGTTGTGTAGAGAAACTTCACGCGGCACTATCTTACTCCAGCCGCGATTCCTTCATCCTCGAGTGGCGTTTTGATTAAAACGGGATTCTGCTCGCCGTTAAACTGCGCTTGCAGGGTAGCGGCATCGATGGATTTTGCGGTGCCGACTACGCGAGTCTTGTCGTGGGATAGCGCCACCCAAGCACCAGCCGGCGAATCCTTCAGAAGGGAGCTGAGATCGCGAGGGGCGATTTCTCTGATCATTGGCTTCCTTTTAGACATGAACCCATTGCAAGCGAAGTGGCGTGGGGAACGGGTTAATACATTGGAAGGCAGTTACGAGAGTAAGTCAAGTGACCGTTGGGAATACTACCTTCAGGCGCGAATGGTTAACTCGGCCTTACGAACAATAAAGATGGAATCAAACTGAGGCTATCTGGAGCGACGCTGACGCTTTTCGGCCCTGCGTTGCGCTTTTTGATTTCTCTTCATCGCCTTGCGCTGGCGCTTGGCATTTTTTTTCACCATTTTCTGCTGGTGTTTGGCGGCCCTCCGGGCTTCGCGGCCATTTTCGCCGATACTGCGGTTCTCTGGTTTAGAAGCAGCGGCGGGCGTGGACCACGCGACACTCAAGGTGAGTAAGCAAATGAGAGCCAGAATGCGTTTCATAATGTCTCCGGGGGGAGTTCCTGAAAGCGATCTTACACCGAAGCCGGGCTACGCCGAAAAGCCAATTATACCGCTGTGTTCCTATCGTAACTGCTAAGAGGTGGGGAGGGTGAACACGAAGGTAGAGCCATGCGCCAGCTCGCTTTCTGCGCGGATGGAACCGCTGTGGGCGAGCATGATGTGCTTGGCGATGGCCAGGCCGAGGCCGGTGCCCCCGGACTCTCGGGAGCGGGCTTTATCCACGCGATAAAAGCGTTCGAAAAGGCGCGGGAGGTGCTCGGAGGCGATGCCGGCGCCGAAATCCTGGACAATGAATTCGACGGCATGGGGAACGGCGCGAGCGCTGAGGACGATTTTTCCGCCAGAAGCGCCATATTTCAGGGCGTTGTCGATGAGGTTGGAGAAGACCTGGTGGATGGCTTCGCGGTCGGCGAGAACGCGTGGAAGATTTTCCGGGTGGGCGGGGGAATCCTGGATTTGGAGTTCGGTCCCGTGGTTGCGGGCGATTTCACGAAAGCTCTCTTCGGCGTCGTGGAGAAGTTCTACGGGCGGAACCGGCTCGGCCTCGAAGCGAGTTTCGCCGGATTCGACGCGGGCGAGAGTGAGTAAATCCTCGGTAAGGCGCGACATGCGGGAAGAATTCTTGCGAATGATTTCGAGAAATTCCCGCGTGGGCGCGCCGTGTTCGGGAGTGGTATCGAGCAGAGTTTCGGCGTAACCCTGAATGGAAGTGAGAGGCGTGCGCAGCTCGTGGGAGACGTTGGCGATAAAATCGCGGCGGGTTTTTTCCACGCGCTCGGTTTCGGTGAGGTCGCGGAGCACGGCGACCGCGCCTCCGCCTGGCAGAGGCGCGGCGGTTACGTCGAAGGTGCGGCCGGGAACGATGGATGTGGCCCGCGCGGTTTTGACCTCGTGCGCGGCGGCGGCTTCCTTGACCGAGGCGAGGAAATCGGGATCGCGAATGGTTTCGACGACAGGCTGCTGGAGGCGCGTGCCTTGCGGAACGAGCCGGGCCATGGGTTGATTGGCCCATTGCACGAGGCCATCGGCGCTGACGGCGATGACGGCATCCTGCATGCTGTTGAGAAGGGTTTCGAGCTGACGCTGGCTGGAGACGACGGCGGCAAAACTTTGTTCGACGCGGCGTGCGGTTTTATCGATGGCGCCGGCTACCCGGCCAATTTCGTCTTGAGAAGTTTCCAGGATGCGGGCTTGCAGATCGCCATCGGCAATGCGGGCAGCAACATCGACGATGCGCTCGAGACGGCGCGCGGCCCAATGGGAAGCGATAGCGGCGACGATCAGCGCGAAGAGAAATGCCAGGCTGGAGGCCAGTTCCAGCCGATGGCTCACCTGAGCGGAAACGGCCTCGACGTCGGAGAGGGGATAGGCAAGGCGAACGGCGCCGCCGGAAACGGGCACGGCGATGTAGAGAAACGGAATGCCAATGGTGGCGCTGCGGCGCTGTTCGATGCCCACGCGGCCGGAGAGTGCGGACGCGAACTCCTTGTGATCGGCAGGACTCTCGACTGAGCCGGGGGTGGATTCGGAATCGGCCAGGACGTTTCCCGCGGAATCGATGATGGTAACGCGCGCGCCAGCGGCTTGGCCTTCCTGGGCCGCGATATCGGCGAGAGAGTGGCCGCTGCGATCGGTCTCCACGCGATGCGCGAGGAGTTGCGTTTTTTGAACGAGATTGCGCTCGATTTCGGAGCGCAGGGAGGCTTCCCAAGCGCCGCCGAGGAGGAGATCAAACATCACGGCAGCGGCCAGGATGACGACCAGGAAAGCCGCCATCAGCTTTAGGAAAATCCCATTTCTCACTGCTCGCTCACTCTCACTTTGGGGCCTCGAAGCGGTAGCCCGCACCGCGCACGGTTTTAAGGTAACGCGGATTCTCAGGATCCGGTTCGATTTTTTCGCGGATGCGGCGAACGTACACGTCGACTGAGCGCGGGGTCACGTAGGAAGTGTCGCGCCAGACGGAATCGAGGAGATGATCGCGGGAAAAGACGCGGCCAAGATGGCGGGCGAAATAATCGAGCAGGCGGAACTCCGTGGCGGTAGTGGGAACGGTGGCTCCGCGAACGGTAAGGACCATGGCGGAGGGATCGATTTCGATTTCGCCAACCTTGAGCAGGCTGGGCGCGAGAGGACGCTCGAAGCGGCGCAGCACGGCCTTGACGCGCGCCACGAGTTCGCGCGGGCTGAAAGGTTTGGCGATGTAGTCGTCGGCACCGAGATCGAGACCGAGGACGCGATCGGCTTCGCTGCTCTTGGCGGTGAGAAAAATTACCGGCACGGAAGCGAGGCCCTGGGTCTGGCGGACGGTGCGGCAGAGTTCGAGTCCATCTTTGCCGGGGACCATGATGTCGAGCACGAAGAGCGCCGGACGCTGGCGCTCGGCATCGACGATTACGTTCGAGCCAGTGGGATAAACGCGAACGGCAAAACCTTCGTTCTCCAGATGGTGACGAACGAGGCGGGAAATATCGGGATCGTCTTCGACGACGAAGATGCTTGGTTTCACG
>JBAUVJ010000370.1:0-5857 GCA_049583165.1 Candidatus Sulfotelmatobacter sp.
TTCAGCACTCGCTTTAGAAAGAACGGAGCGATATCGCCAATGAATCCGAGTTCTTTCGTTATCGCTGATCCGCAGTTCCTGCACTCACCCATGATTGCCCCTCAGTACATTTTCAACTTTGCACTTCCCGTTTATCGAAAACAGCTTTTGCTGTCACGGGAGACGCAATGCTTTCATGCGTTCACTATCCTTGTGAGGCACGCTATAATCCTACTACCTGAGAGTTTGACGGCTGAATGAGATTGCGGAAAGCAAAACGAAATCAAAGCTACGACGGGCTCCAGGTAATTTTCAGGCTGTAGCAGATTGCGCGCGTCCGTTGTTGACTGGGTATATTTTGGTTCCACTGATTGTCTGTTAGCCTACTACATCTCCGGTCGCCGTCTCGGTTCGGGGAGGGGAACTGAATGTCCGAGGGTCAGACGGAAGCGATGTCGCTGGAATTGGAACCGTCAGGAATCACGCGTCTTCGTCATTGGATGCGAAGCGTCCTCGGGCTTGATCGGGCCGTGGGATTCACGATTCTCGCGAGATTCTGGTCCAGTTTGGCCGGCCTTGTCACCGTTGTCCTGATAGCGCGATTTCTCTCCCCCGCCGAGCAGGGCTATTACTACACCTTCGGGAGTTTGGTCGCTCTGCAGATCATTTTTGAACTGGGCTTTTCCTATGTGATTCTGCAGATGGCGAGCCACGAGCGAGCCCAACTCACTATTTCGTGTGATTATGAAATCGGCGGAGATCCAATTGCCCACGCCAGGCTGGCGTCTGTAATACAGAAGTCGGTCCGCTGGTATTCGGTGGCCGCAGTCCTCATGGCGGGGACATTGCTACCTGTGGGCTTTTATTTTTTTTCCGCGCATCAGCACGCGGGACAAACCGTTGCCTGGGCTTTTCCCTGGTGTACCGCCGCATTGATGGCGGCGCTCAATTTCCAGATCGACCCGTTCCTGTCTTTTCTGGAAGGCTGCGGATATGTTCCGGAAGTTGCGCGTCTTCGATTGATGCAGTCCGTAACGGGAAGTGTGCTGGCGTGGACCGCTCTGGTAAGCCATCACGGCCTCTTCGCACCATCGATGCTGCTCTTTGGAATGGCGCTTGCATCGCTGTTGTGGTTGGCTAGGAAACGTAAATTGTTGCTCGGGCTGCTGAGGTATCACACGGACGTGCACCGAATCCGGTGGAATCAAGAGGTCTGGCCATTCCAGTGGAGAATCGCCGTAAGCTGGTTCTGTGGCTACTTCCTCTTCTGGCTTTTCAGTCCGGTTCTGTTCGCATTTCGCGGCCCCATAGAGGCAGGTCGGATGGGAATGTCTCTCAGTCTTGCAAATGCGATTCAGGCCATCGCAGTTTCTTGGGTAAGCACCAAGTCCGCCCCTTTTGGAACCCTCATCGCACGCGGAGAATATCAACGTCTGGATCAAATATTCTTTCTCGCGCTCAAGCAATCCTGCGTCGTCTCCATGGCTGGAGCTTTGGTGGCGTGGCTCGGATGTATTTACCTGAATTGGCGGCATTTCCGGTTTGCCCAGCGTCTTCTTGACCCCTCCTCTCTTGCGTTGTTGCTGCTTTACATGCTTGCAACGGTCATCATATTCGCCGAGGCGTGTTATCTTCGCGCGCACAAGCAGGAAGTGCTGTTCGTCAATTCGCTCGTGGGGGCGCTGCTGGTCTCGGCATGCGTCGTTGTCTTTGGACGGCTCTACGGAGCCCTAGGGATGGTGCTCAGCTGCTGCCTGCTGAATCTTATCGGACTCGCATGGGCGACGCAAAAATTTCGAAAGTATCGGCGACTTTGGCATACTCCGTAGAAATCGCTCTATCTGGGAATGAACAGCAGCGGCCGCAGGCTTTGATATGATGAATTCTTTATGATGTTTCCGCGATCTGTTCGAGTCTATGTCAGTATCGATTATCATCCCAACATTTAACGGCGCTTCTCGCATCGGAAACTGCCTGGATGCGCTCTCGGAGCAGACAGGCGGAGAAGGCGCGGAAATCCTGGTCATCAACGACGGCTCAACCGACAACACTGCAGATGTTGTTGCCCGCTATTGCGGCGTTCGCGGGATTACTCAGTTGAATGCTGGGCCTGCGGCGGCACGAAATCGCGGCGCCTTGGAAGCTCGGGGAACGATCCTTCTGTTCACCGATGATGACTGCGTCCCGATGCCGGACTGGCTTACCGCTATGATGGAGCCCTTCAAAGATCCAGATGTGGTTGGAGTGAAGGGAGTGTATCGCACGGTTCAAAAACGCGTCATGGCGCGCTTCGTGCAGGTCGAGTACGAAGACAAATACCGGCTCATGGCAAACCTTTCTCGAATCGACTTCATCGACACATATTCCGCCGGATTTCGCCGCGAACGCTTTCTGGAGATGAACGGCTACGATACCAGTTTCCCGGTGGCCTGCGCGGAGGACATAGAACTCTCCTACCGCATGTCCGCTCGCGGCTGGACGATGAAGTTTGTCCCTGCGGCGATCGTCTTTCATACACATCCCGATACATTGTGGGCCTACCTCAAAAAGAAATATAAGTTCGCTTTTTGGCGTGTGCTGGCGGTGAGCAAAAACCGCATCAAGGCTGTGAAAGACAGCCATACACCGCAACTGATGAAGCTCCAGCTTCTGTTCCTGCCTGCGCTGCTTCCGGCGGTGGTTTACGATCTGCTATTACGTCCAAAAATACCAGCTTCGGGAGTAGTCCTTGCGATCTTCCTCATGAGCACGATTCCCTTCGTGTTGCGGGCGACCACGAGAGATCCCATCGTCGGGATTTTGGCTCCCGCGCTACTCGCGGCTCGATCGTGCGCACAGGTGCTGGGCGTAGCTGCCGGCCTGATCTACGCCCGCCGTAAGCCTTCCGCGGCTGCAACCGAGTCTCACGCCTGAATATTCTGGGAGCTGTTGTAGTACGAGTCCCTTACAAGAATTCTTATGAACTATTCACTGCTTTGGAATCCGCGAAAAGTTTACCGGGCGATAAGACGCAGAGTCGTGGATCGCAGAACTATGATTCAGGCCATCGAGCATGGCAAGAAAAGGTTCGGCAAGGATCCGAACTTTCGGCCTGATTTAGTTCCAGGTTATTTTATCTCGCGTCCAAGCGATGATCAAGATGATTCTTCTATCCTAAGACGAATCATTAATTCCTATAAACGGGCGAAGGCAGCCCAGAAACATGCGGGCGAGGCGTTTAACGTCAGCAACGAGTGGCTTCCAATTTACGAGCGCAAGCTCGGGCCAGTGATGAGGGCTCTATTCTCCGAAGACTTGGTAGAACTGCAGCGCATGTACCGGAACCTCTTCAGAGATCCATGCAGTACGGGGCTAGCGGGTCTGCCGATCAAGATTCCGAATCTGTTTTCGGGGGGAGCAATCCAGCATGAATTTAGAGAGTACATTCTGTGCGAAGTACTGCATCGTCACGAGCTATGGAAGAGTCGCACTGGAAACAAATATACCGCTGCAGTCCTGGCAGCGCCGATTGTGGGAAATCCCTACGGTCCCACGCTTGATGGGGTATTTCTACGACCAGGTAGTGATTATCATCACTACTATGCTCATGCCATCGCTGAACTGATGGGCTCTCGCGACCAGAAGCTGGTCGTGGAGCTTGGAGGAGGTTTTGGAGGACTCGCTTATTACTTGGCCAGAGATAATCCACAGGTGACCTATGTGGACTTCGATCTGCCTGAAGCAATGGCTCTCGCTTCTTATTACCTCATGCGGTCTTTGCCTGGTGTTTCGATCTATCTCTATGGCGAGGTGGAACTGTCGGAGCAGACTCTGGCGACGCCGGGTTGTATCATGATGCCAAGCTTTGAGATCAAGAATATGCCATCTAAATCGGTGGCTGTGTCGTTTAATTCCTACAGCCTTGCAGAGATGTCGCCTACAACCATCCATCTTTACCTCGACGAGATTACCCGGATCACTAACGGTTACTTTCTTCACGTCAACCACAATCGAAGTGCTGTGCTCAGTGCAGATAAGTTCGGTGTCGAGGAGCGCGGATTCAAGTTGGCAAAAAGGGACCTTGCTGGATGGACCTTGGGAACCAATCCGGCATCGGATGAGTACGAGTATCTTTACAAGGCGTAAGAATGCAGCCAAGTTTGTTGAAAACAAATTAGCGAGTCCGCCACCGAGCCTCATATCTGAATTGCTGCATGCGATGATTCTGCCGTTCTCGGAATGCGAGCGATCAGTCCACGCAACATGAATGAAAGCATTGCCGTTGCGCGTTTAGCGTCTCCCCTGCAGAGCCGTTCAGCGGCGGCAAAACACACCGAAAGCAAGACAGTCGGGAGCGCCCATGGCAGAAATCGTCGCGTAAACAATACCCTATTTCGACTAAGATACTGCTCCGAAAGCAGGCTGCGCTTTCTCCGGTCACGGCTGGAACCGATAGTCGACCCTTGTTTGTGATAAATCACACTGTTACGGGCGTATCCCAGTACGAACTTTCCTTTAGCCCGCATCGCCCAGTCCAACTCTTCGAAATATAGGAAATATGATTCCTCCATCAAACCGATCTTCTCGAGGAAGGTACGGCTCGCCAACATGGAGGCACCGTTAACGTAGTCCATTCGAGGGAGGTAAAAGTCTAAGTCGTCCACTGAACGCCGAGTGAGCCTTGGAACTCGGCCTGTCCAGCGGTTGTATGGCATTCCTCCTTGAGCCTGAACTTCCTTCGGATTACGATAGTCGAGATTTAACGAACCGCAGAGACCGACATCAGATTGTTTCTGGATCAAGCGCACCATCGCCGAAAGCGAATCCGGCTCGACCACCGTATCGTTGTTCAATATCCAACAAAATTGACAATTTGGATTGGCGAGAGCGAAACGCAGGCCGACATTGTTTCCACCAGCAAAACCCAGATTAACCTCGTTGCGGATAAGAATGACCTTAGCCCCGGAGTCACCTAGGCCCGATTCTGCTTGTTCGCGTGTCAATTCGAAGTACGGAATAGGCTTTTGGTACGGTCCTGAAACTAGGCGCGATAACTGCGGGTTGGTAGATTCTGCGAGAACCAAACCGTCAGCCCATCCCGCGATTTTGCTGACAGAGTCGTCAGATGAGGCATTGTCACAAACGACTACGGTGTGGTTCGGGTACTCCAAATGAAGCAGGGACTCCAAACACTCTATCGTGTCCCGCCACCCATTCCAATTCAATACGATGATATGGACGTTTTGTTCCATGCATGAGGACCGAGATCTTAGCGTTCGATAATGCCAGCGACCGATCAGCTGTCATGACTCATTTCACCAATCAAGCATGGGGAATCCCGCGGCTTTATCTGCACGATTTAGAACTCGGCCGGCAAAAACCCATAATGCAGCGAGTAAAGATGGCAGCACAATTACGGGGTAAGCGAAGAGCCAATACCGAATATTATTCTTAAAAATGGGAGTCAATACCTCTTGAGGAGCGGGCTCCTCGGCATAGTCGTTGGCGCACTTCTTGTACTGAAGCAGCGTTATAGGCCAATATCTCTGCGCTGTTGCATTCATGATGACACGAACCAACCTCTCCGATTCTAGCCATTCGTTCGTGACTCTCGCGAAAGTGGGCCCAAAAACCTGCAATAGCTTGTAGCCGCCGGAATTATTCTGCCGCGCAGCAATCAATTTCTCGCGGATGAAGAGTCCACGAGTGAATCTATTCAAAGCTGTATATGTCCACCCGAGCTGGACCAGGCCGGTTCCGATCAAACTGGAAAATGCAACTGGCCCGGCCGCTAAGACGCTATCCTTATTAATGATGTTGCCGGTAATGAATGTGAAGAAAATATGTAGACGCTTAACGTAAGCTCGTGAATCCGTGATTTGGATGACGTCATTTCTGG
>JBAUVJ010000371.1:0-3649 GCA_049583165.1 Candidatus Sulfotelmatobacter sp.
GTGAAATGATCATTCTCTACAATCCAAAAGCGGCTCGCTATCGCAATCGCCGCTTGCCGCTCTCCATTTTGTCCATTGCCGCAGTTCTGGAGGGCCGCGAAGAATATGCGATCGTGGATGGAAATCTCGATCTGCATCCCACCGAAACGATTGCCGCCTTGATTCAAAAGCACGCGGTCGACATGTTGGCGGTGTCGGTAATGCCCGGGCCCCAAACCGTGGGGGCGGTCTCTACTTGCCGGGAGATTCGAGCCCGCTTCCCGCATGTGAAAATTGTTTGGGGAGGCTACTTCGCCACAAACTATACGGCGGCGGCTTTGAATTCAGAGTATGTCGATTTTGCCGTACGGGGTCAGGGAGAGCTTACTTTTCTGGAGTTGCTAAGCGCTCTTCGTGAGAACCAGGGGATGCAGAACATTAATGGCCTTTCCTACAAGGACTCGGAGGGGAGAGTCCGCAACAATCCCGAGCGCCCCATGAAACCGCCGGATACGTTCCCCTGGTTGCCCTACCATCGGTTGCCCGTGGAGAAGTATCTCCTCCCGACATTTCTTGGCAAGCGCACTGCGGTGCACCAGGCCAGTATCGGTTGTCCCTTCCGCTGCAACTTCTGTGGCGTCGTAAATTTTTCCGGAAGCCGGGAAAAGATGGAAGCGCCGGAACGCACGGAAGCTGTTCTGCGGCATCTGGCGCGGAACTACGGTGTCGATGCGGTTCAGTTCTACGACAACAATTTCTTTTTGCGCGAGAACCACACGCAGGAACTGGCAAACCGCATCGAGCCATTGAACTTGAAGTGGTGGTGCGAGGGCCGTTCCGACATCATGATGTCTTACTCGGACGCAACCTTCGAGGCGATCCGGCGCGCGGGCTGCAAGATGATCTTTTTTGGGGCGGAATCCGGCAATAACGAAACCCTGAAGGAGATGAAGAAAGATCTTCGCGCCGAGGATACGTTGGCGCTGGCGTCCCGCATACGCGGTTTTGACATCATTCCCGAGTTTTCGATTATTTTCGGGAATCCCAAAGATCCCGAGAAAGACACGCAGGAGTGCATCCAGTTTATTCGCCAGTTGAAGCGTCTGAATCCGGACTCCGAAATTGTGGTTGAACACTACACGCCGGTTCCGCAACGAACCCAGATGTATGGAAATGTCGAAGACCAGGTTCAATTTCCGGAAACTCCCGATGAGTGGGCTACCGAGCGTTGGCAGCGATACGCCACGCAGAAAGACCCCAAAACTCCGTGGATGAGACCCAGCACCAAGAATTTGATCGATAACTTTGAACTCGTAGTCTCTTCCCGCTGGCCTACCGTGCAGGACATCCGCCTTCCGCAGTGGGGAAGAATGACCTTGAAGGCGTTGAGCGCGTGGCGATATAAGCTGGCGGTTTACTCGGCGCCGTTCGAATTGAAGTGGACCCAGCGCATGATCGATCTTCGAAAGCCCAAAGTGGAAAGCTTGTGATCCCCCTGGCGACTCAGAAGGGGCAATCGGACCCGCCAAACGATAAGGCGAAAGGATTCTTTGCTCGCTCCCCTGAAGTCGCCTGCGTTTCCGTCCAAGAGGGCTATGAGCGTTGGGCTGAGAACTATGATCAAACTCCCAACCCACTCCTGGCGCTGGAAGAGCGTTATCTCAGGAAAGTTCTTTCCGATGTAGCGGGGAGCAGTGTTCTCGACTTGGGATGCGGCACGGGGAGATGGCTTACCGGGCTGTTAGCGCGGGGTGCCGGTCCGGTGGTGGGGATCGATCTCTCGGCGGCGATGCTCAAGGTTGCCGGAGGAACTGTCGGAATCCGCAACCGGCTCGTCCTCGCCGACGGTTTACAACTGCCCTTTCGAGCTTCCGCGTTCGACTTCGTGCTGTCTTCCTTTGTGCTCAATCACATTCAGCATCTGGACTCGATGGCGCGCGAACTGGCGCGGACGATGAAATGGCGGGGCCGGCTTTTGATCTGTGAAATGCACCCAGAAGCCTACGCTCGAGGGTGGCGGCCAGGATTCCGGGACCAGCGAAGCGCAGTAAGAATCGACACTGTGAGCCACTCAACGGAAAGTATCGTCTCACGTTTTCGAGCCCATGGCTTCACGTGCGTCGAGCTCTGCAATCTTTTTTTCGGAGAGTCGGAGCAGGCGATCTTTTTGGGGGCAGGAAAGGGAGACACGTTTAAGGCCGCCTGTGATGTCCCAGCGATTCAGGTTTACCAATTTACCAACATGGCGTCCGAAACATCGTCTTGATGTGCCAGGAACTTTTTTGGCCGGCCAATAATTCTTCTCGATCTTTCGCAGCTCAAAATCAGGGCTAGAGACGGTGATCGTGAGGACCCGCGAGAAGTGTCTTCAGTTTTCTCGACCGATTCCGAAGCCAATACCATGTCAGATTCTTCCGGGCTTTTCGCCAGCGCAGCCGAAGCATCGTTAGCGCTTACTCAGCACACCGTCCTGGGCTATCGATTCTCTCCCATAGTTCATCGCCAGTCTTGAAGGTTTTGGTTACGCGATAGTGTCCAGCCAAATAAGCTCGAATCGGATCGAGGTGATCGGACGCCGGCTTCGAGGCCGGGTCTGTGAACATTGAAGGATGGAGCATCAGCATTGGAACCTCGTTCAGTTCCAGCGCTTGAATCGTTGCAGTCACTTGTTCTGGCCGGGTGTATTCGAAAGGTATGAAAATGTCAATTGGGGCAGGATTTTGTAATTGCAAGGCGAATAGGATCGGCGGCGGCCCGAACATGAACTGTCCGCGGCAAGTATGCCCCATCGCATAACGGTATTCTTCATAGCGTGGGTAATCTATGAATGCCGTTCTCCCTATGGGGAGGTCGAGGAAAGTTGCCCCGCGAGTTTGGATTCTCGCCGCGCCCGCCAGTGCTATAACGATCGCCGCCGCTGCCAGTCCGATTTCGAGCTTCGCCATAATCCGGCCCGATCGATTCAGAAGCCACGTCAGGAGAATCACAGCCGGGGGACTACTGGTTGCGAGTCGTTTCCAGCCAGGCGATTGGGCAACGGCAAGAAACATTGCGAGGCCGGCCAATACAAGAAGCCAAATTTTGTCCCAAGGGCCGCCTGGTTCGTTTTTCGATCGCCGAAGCATGATCACGATGCAAATGACATACACCAGCGGAACCGTGAGATGAACAAAAAGGAACGGGATGCTTGAGAGTCCAAACTTAAAGCCGGATCCATAAACTCGCCAATTGTTCAACTGAACGGAAGGATAGTACCGGAGCGGGAAAACCATCAAGCAATATAACCAGCGGCTGAAACCGGCAGTTTGGATGAAATACAAATTACCCACGGCGAAAACGGCCAAGGCCAGGCTGGATAAAAGGATGCATTTGAGCCATAGGTCACGTGCGGGTACGCGGTCTCCCCGGCTTTTCAAGATTAGATAAGCCATGAAAGCAGCGACAGCCGCTATTCCTTTGGTCTGTGTATACCAGCCTGCTATACCACACAGGAATCCCGCGGCTGAGATGTTGGGGAAAGAATCGCCGTTCAATAGAACCAGCACGGCGGCCATCACCGCGATCGTGCTGAACCAATGATGGGTCGCGTCGAGCGATCCTGGCAAGACCAAGCCAGCCAATAGTAATCCCGGCAACGCAATTACAGGCCCACGCATCAGCTGCGCCGCAA
>JBAUVJ010000372.1:0-1824 GCA_049583165.1 Candidatus Sulfotelmatobacter sp.
GACCAGCAGTGCGGCGCGTTGCCAGTGGAGAAACTATTTTCGATCCGCAGGTCGAGCAGGAGTCCGTTCTCCGAGGCGAACGCAGCAGCGGCCTGACTCCTCGCGAACTCGAAGTGTTGCAGATGATCGTGGACGGTAAGTCGAACAAGGAGATTGCATCGGTCCTTGAGCTCAGCGCCAACACAGTTGCCGTTCATCGCGCCAATATTATGAATACGCTGGACATTCACAAGACTGCCGAACTTGTGGTTTACGCCATCCGCGCGGGGCTGGTAAACGTTCCGTGAATCGCAGATCCTTTCTGCGTAATATTGCGGGGCTCGCGTCCGTGTCGCAGTTGCCGCTGTTGCGTGCTCTTGGCATCGCGGCCGGCACTGCGTCTTCTCCTGGCTTTCGATTCGTAGACGCAACCTCCAACGCCGGCATTCAGTTCCAGCACAACAGCGGAGCTTTCGGTGGGAAATTTCTGCCCGAGACTCTGGGCTCTGGGTGTGCCTTCCTCGATTACGACCGCGACGGCTGGCAGGACATTCTGTTGATCAATGGAATGGATTGGCCCGGCCACAAGCAACGCCGCTCCCCGCTGCGCCTCTATCGCAACAACGGGAACGGCACTTTTACTGACGTGACCATCCGCGCCGGACTCGACATTGAAATGTATGGCATGGGCGTAGCGGTTGGTGATTACGACAACGACGGCTTTCCTGACATTCTCGTCACCTGCGTAGGACAGAACCATCTGTTCCATAACACCGGCAAAGGAACTTTCATTGATGTAACCAGCTCCAGTGGATTAGGTAAGCGCCAGGCCTTCAGCACCTCTGCATTGTGGTTTGATTACGACCGCGACGGCCTGCTCGATCTTTTTGTTTGCAACTATGTGAAGTGGTCGCCCGAGCACGACGTATTCTGTAGCCTTGACGGCAAGCACAAATCCTATTGCACGCCGGAAGCTTATCGTGGAGAAACCTGCTGGTTGTTTCACAATCGCGGTAATGGAACTTTCGAGGATGTCACTGCCTCCAGCGGCATCTTCGATAGCAGTTCAAAATCTCTGGGCGTAGCCATGCTCGACGACGATCAGAATGGCTGGCCCAATCTGCTGGTCGCGAACGACACTCAACCCAACAAACTCTATCGCAACCAACGAAACGGAACCTTCAAAGACGCCGGCGTGGAAGCTGGTCTAGCCTTCAGCAGTGAAGGGAAGGCGCGCGCGGGCATGGGCGTGGATGTCGGCGATTTCACCAACTCCGGCAGGCCGGGTGTGGCGATCACCAATTTCGACAACGAAATGACCGGCTTGTATCAGTTCGAGGGAGAAACTTACGAGGACGTAGCAGCGCAGGCGGGCGTGGGCCTCGCGTCCAAGAATAGCCTGGGTTTCGGGTGTACGTTCCTCGACGCGAACCTCGATGGCTGGCTCGATCTTGCCGTGGCCAACGGCCATATCGATGAGACCGTGCGCAACATTCGCGGCAATGTCGGTTACGCCCAGCCCCCGCAATTATTTCTGAATGATGGACAAGGAAAGTTTCACGATGTCGCCGGTGAACTTGGAGGAGGCTTCGAGCGGCCCAAAGTTGGACGCGGCCTCGCTTATGGGGACTTCGACCGCGATGGCGATCTCGATCTCTTGCTAACCACCAACAATGGCAGCGCCTATCTGTATCGAAATGATCAGCTCGCCGGAAATCACAGCATTCGCTTCCGGCTTGTCGGCACCAAGTCGAATCGCGATGGAATCGGAGCCACCGTGCATATTGTGTCCAGTGGATTGAGCCAGACTCGCATGGTAAAGAGCGGCTCCAGCTATTTATCGCA
>JBAUVJ010000373.1:0-4433 GCA_049583165.1 Candidatus Sulfotelmatobacter sp.
AAGCAAAAGCGATCTGCAGCGTCTGGCCGCCCAAATTCTGAGCCAAAGCCTGATCGGCCAGGCTTCTGGCTTCGCCAAAACGGTTCAGTCCCATGTAGGCGAAGACCATGTTTCCGTAAGCGTAGCGATCTTTCGGATCGAGGCGCAGGGCTTGGCTGGCGGCGTCGAGCGCTTTGTCGTATCGGCCAGTCTCACTGTAAAGCAAGGCGAGATTGTCGAGCGGAATGCTGTCGCGCGAATAGGTGCGTTTCCAATCGGTATAGACCAGAGCCGAATTTTCGACGTCCTGAGTGACCTCATCGTAGTAGTGCGCCTGGATATATAGTTTCTCGCGCTCGCTGGCGCGATCGCGCAATTCGTAGGCGCGCTTGAGAGCGGCGGTTCCGTCGGTGATGCGGCCCATATTGAAATCGGCGACGCCGAGGGTGGCGTAGGCCATGGCGAAATTGGGGTCGAGTTCGACGGCGCGCTTGAAATGCGGGACGGCGGCAGCGTCGTTGGTTTCCTGATGTTGTTCATGGCCGAGGCTGTAGGCCTGAAGAGCTTCGAGTGACGATGTGGTGGCTTGCTCGAGCGGAGTGGCGAACTGGTTGACGGAAGCCAGCGACTCGCCCATTTTCTGGCGAAGAGCGGAGGCGGCTTTGTCGAGCGTTTTTAAGACGTTTTCTTTGCTGTCGGCTTCGGCCTGCTCGCGGGCGAGGGCATCGTCGTTTTGCGGATTGATGGCCGTCAATGTGATGACGTAGTGGTTGCCGAGGCTGGTGATGGTCCCGCTGAGCATGGCTTTGATGTTCTCGCGGAGGCAGATTTCGCGGGCCACGTCGTTGGTGAGGCGCTCCTCGGGGGGACGACCCATAAAGCGCAGACCTTCGCGGATTTTGGATTCGGGAACGAGATTGAGATAGGGCGATTGTTCGAGTTGAACTGCGAGGGCCTGCTTCAGGGTGCCGTCGAAGACCGGGTCGCCGGTGGTGTTGATGAAGTCGGCGAGAAGGACGCTGTCCTTTCCGGTGAGCTTGGCGGAGGTTCGGGAGCGGAAGAAGAAAAAGGCTCCGGCGATCGCAGCTACGAGAATTAGCGCAGCGAAGGCGGGCAAAAGTTTTCTGGATTTCTTTTCCGTGACGGCGCTGATCTGAGCGGGCGTTACGGCGCTGGCGGATGCGGGCGCTACCGTTGTTGCCGCTGTGATCGGTCGATGAGAAGCCGAGGACGGCGCGCTGATGCGGGAGCCTGGGGCTTCGGATTCGGGGATAGCGGGATAGGAATCAGAATGCGCGACGGAGGCGCGGCCGCTCTCGGTATCGCGCTTGAGGCGTTGCAGGTCGGCGCGAATATCGGCGGCGTGCTGATAGCGGAGATTGCGGTCTTTCTCCAGCGCCTTGTTGATCAGGTCTTCGAGCTTGGGCGGCAGATCGGGATTCAGACGAATCGGCGACACTGGAGCGCGATCCAAAATTGACTGGAAAATGAGCGCCGAGGTTTCCCCGCGAAATGGCAGCGTTCCGGTGGACATTTCGTAAAGCACGACGCCGAAAGAAAAAAGATCGGTGCGCGAGTCGAGTTCTTTTCCTTTGGCCTGCTCGGGTGACATGTAGGCAACGGTGCCGAGAGTGGAGCCGGGGCTGGTGAGATGCTCTTGAACGGCAACGGCGGTGGGAGCGGTGACGTCGAGCGTGGGCGAGGACGAGGCCGGATCCGCTTTCACTTTGGCGAGGCCGAAATCGAGAATTTTGGCGTGGCCGCGCTTGGTCACGAAAATATTTGCGGGCTTGATGTCGCGATGGACGATGCCTTCGGTGTGGGCGGCATCGAGGGCATCGGCGATCTCGATTCCGAGCGCGAGAATGGTTTCGACTTCCATGGGGCGGGCACCGATCAGGTGCTTGAGCGTGGAGCCGTCGAGGAACTCCATGACCAGAAAGGCACGGCCATTTTCTTCGCCAATGTCGTAGATGGTGCAGATGGTGGGATGATTGAGGGCGGAGGCGGCTTTGGCTTCGCGGCGGAAGCGCTCGAGGGATTGACGGTCCTGCGCTAGATCTTCGGGCAGAAACTTGAGGGCGACAAAGCGGCCGAGGCGCGTGTCTTCGGCCTTATAAACGACGCCCATACCACCGCCGCCGAGTTTTTCGACGATGCGGTAATGGGAGATGTTTTGGTCTAGCAATGGAGACGGCTCCGCTCTCCGGGGGTGTGGGCTATGCTAAGGGGTTGGGGGTGGGAAGTCAAAAGCAATGGCTAGTGGGTGGTGGAAGGCATTTGTCGGGGCTCCGATATCGGCGGCTACACAGGCTGCGGGAAAGTTCGCGAGCACGCAACCACGACCACCGGGGCTAAAAGCCCGGATCGATTTCGGATTACTGACGCGGCCCTGAAGGGCCGCTCTTCCACGGTACCATCCCTCTTTATCCAAGTGCCTCTTTAGCTTTTTGAGTTTTTCCGCAACCGGTAAGGCTACTGCTAGTTGAATAGGATTCGGAATGGCGCGGCTGAAGCCGCGCCCCTTCGAAGCGAGTCGCGTGTTGGGAATAACGCAGGGGATTCGGATCGACGTTACTGAAGGGGGTTACGGCTTTGAGTGGCTCGGGCTATAATTAGGACAGTGATTTCGACCGTGATCGATGCTGCGCAACAAATCCAATTCGCTGATGCCGAACTCCCATCTGCCGGAGTGCTGGCTGCATTGCCTGGTGTGTCCGCGGCGTTATCGGGCGAATTTGCCATCCCGTCTTCGTCCCAGCCTGTTCGGTAGCGACTAGTAAATCCTTCTCCTGATTCGCTTCGGCCCGAGGTGTACGGCCCTCAGGGGCTAAAGCCCGGTCCAATGCGGGGCTTAGGCGGCACGACTAAAGTCGTGCCCTACCCAACTGCACTAACGGCATGACTGAAGTCGTGCCCTACCCGAACACGGAGGATTCCATGCCTACTCAAACAATGAACACGAAGAGCACGATCGGTCCCAAGATCAAAACCGCGCTGCCGGGGCCGAACGCGAAGCGCGTGCTGGCGGGGGATGAGAAATATATTTCGCCGTCGTATACGCGCTCCTATCCGCTGGTGGCCAAGAGCGGCCGCGGCATTGTGGTGACCGATGTGGACGGCAACGAGTTTTTTGATTTTTCCGCGGGCATCGCGGTGACCTCGACGGGACACTGCCATCCGCATGTGGTTGCGGCCATGCAGAAGCAGGCGGGCGAGTTGATTCACATGTCGGGGACGGATTTTTATTACGAGAGCATGGTGGAGCTGGCGGAGCGGCTGTCGAAGATTGCTCCCATGCGCGGGCCGCACAAGATTTATTACGGCAACTCGGGCGCGGAGGCGGTGGAGTGCGCGTTGAAGCTGGCGCGCTACCACACCAAGCGCCAGAACATTATCGCGTTCTTTGGCGCGTTCCACGGGCGGACCATGGGCGCGCTGTCACTGACGGCCTCGAAGCCGCAGCAACGGCGGCGATTTGCGCCGCTGATGCCGGGAGTGACGCATGTGCAATATCCCGACCTGTATCGCGGACGCAAGGATGCCGCGCAAGATCCCGATGCGTTCGCTCTTAGTTGCGCGCGCTTTATCGAAGAGAAGCTGTTCAAGACCACCCTGCCTCCGGAGGAAGTGGCGGCGATCTTTGTGGAACCGGTGCAGGGTGAGGGCGGGTATGTGGTTGCGCCGACGATCTTCATGCAGGAGCTGCGGCGGATCTGCGACCGTCATGGAATTCTTTTGGTGTTCGATGAAGTGCAGAGCGGCGTGGGGCGCACGGGCAAGTGGTGGGCGGCTGAGCATACGGGCGTGGAGCCGGATATTATTTGCATTGCGAAGGGCATTGCGTCCGGGATGCCGCTGGGGATTACGATGACGCGCTCTGAAATCATGGACTGGGTGCCGGGTTCGCATGCGTCGACTTTTGGGGGGAATCCGGTATGCATTGCAGCGGCGCTGGCTACGCTGGATGTGATCGAAAAAGAAAATCTGCTCGAGCACACGGCTGAGGTGGGAGCGCACATGATGAAGCGCATGGCGACCTGGCCGACGAAGTTGCGGCTGGTGGGCGATGTGCGCGGGCGCGGGCTAATGATTGGCGTCGATATTGTGAAGGACAAGACCACGAAAGAATATGGGGCCGCGGAGCGCGACCTGATTGTGGAGAAGGCGTTCGAGCATGGCGTGCTGTTTTTGGGATGCGGGCCGAGCTCGATCCGGCTGTGTCCGCCGCTGGTGGTGACGAGGGAAGAGGCGGATGTTGCGCTGGATGTGCTGGAAGAGTGCATTCAGGAGGTGGGCAGGTAGTTTTTCGCGAGAACGCTCAACTCACTTCGAACGTAGTGGGTGAGTTCGATAAGGAAGCGACCCAAACGCGCCCTTATTGCATCGCAAAGAGCGCGACGCAACGCGCGGCTCGCCTGGGTCCTTCGCGCGCAAAGAACGCGCACTCAGGA
>JBAUVJ010000374.1:0-10138 GCA_049583165.1 Candidatus Sulfotelmatobacter sp.
CAGAAGGGATGAGGAGGTTGCCGCAAATCTCTGCTCGACGGCGGCGAGATCCCGATATTATTTCTCTCTCGCGACCACAAACTCCGGAGCCCATAATAAAGCCCGTTTAATCTCCGAATCAGGAAAAGCGCAGATTGCCTTGCTTGCCGAGTTTGCATACTGCGCGGCCCGCGCAGTTGCTGCTTCCAGTGATCCGTAGCGTTGCAAAATCTCCATAATCTGCGCATGGGTCACGCCGTTGAAGGCACGTTCGCGCAAAATGGTTTCAATGTGGGCGCGCTCCTCTGGTGTGCAGCGCTCCAGCGCGTGAATTACCGTCATGGTCACTTTGCCTTCCCGCAGATCGCTGGCCACGGGCTTGCCCAAAACATCTTCGGACGCGGTCAGGTCGAGCACATCATCGACGATTTGAAAGGCCATCCCTAGATCGTGGCCGTACTTGCCAAGAGCCTCTTCCTGAGCTTCCGTCGCTCCGCCCAGGACCGCACCCAGCCGCATGCAAACGGAGAACAGGCAAGCCGTTTTGCGGTAGATGAGATCGAAGTGTTCGTCGAGTGTGATCAGCTTTCCGAGCTTTTCCATCTGAAGCAGCTCGCCCTCCACCATCTGCTGCGTCAGTTCGATCAACATGTCCAGGATGCGGAAGTTGCGCTCTTGCACCGCGACTTTGAAAGCCTGCATATATAGCCAGTCGCCGGCCAGCACGCACTTCGAATTGCCCCACTGCGTATTCGCTGCGGGCCGTCCGCGGCGGGTCTTGGCCTCATCGATAATGTCATCATGTACCAGTGTGGCAGTGTGAATGATCTCTACGACTGCGCCCAGGCGAACCGCCCCGCGCCCCTGGTAATCGAATAACTTGGCCGAAAGAAAAAGCAAAGCCGGACGAATTCGCTTACCTCCACCATTGCGCAGATATTCCCCAATCTCGGTGATCGCCTCTACACCCGAGACAGTGTCCTGCCCGAACTCGCCTTCCAGCGCGGCGAGATCGTCGTGCAGAAGGTCGAAGACTTCCTTGCCGTTGATGATGGTCGGTGCGCTCAATGACGAAGCCCTTGTAGTTTTTACTCGCTAGCCTTTCGCAGTCGCAGTTAGCATTATCAGGATTGAAGGTTTGTAATTAATTGGTCCTGTAGTTCGTAAACTGCAGATCGATTCCGAAATCGTGCTGCCGCAGCATCGCGATCACTTCCTGAAGTGCGTCGCGGTCTTTGCTGCTGATCCGCACCAGATCACCTTGAATCGAGGCCTGCGCTTTCTTCTTTGAATCCTTAACCAGCTTCACAATTTCTCGCGCTTTTTCAATTGCGATGCCTTGTTGCATCGTGACCTTGCGTTTCGAGATTCCTCCTGCCGCGGATTCCACTGGGCCGTAGGTCAATCCTTTCAGCGAGACTCCGCGCTTGACCAGTTTCTGTTGCAAGATGTCATTTACTGCCTTCAACTTGTACTCGTCGGCCGAGTGCAGCACGATTGCATCCTTCTCCAGTTCGATATTTGACTTCGAATCCTTCAAATCGAACCGGGTGTGGATCTCCTTCAGTGCCTGCTGGATGGCGTTGGACACCTCTTGCAGGTCGATTTTGCTCACGATGTCAAAGGTGTTTTCGGGCATCGGATTTCAATTCTTTCTGAAATGATGGAATCTGTGTTCTGAGGTTACCAGAGAATCCCTGCCAGAGGAGCGTCTAAACTGAAATTTTGCTTTCAGCAGTTTCAGCCAATTTGAAAAACTTGTAGAAATTATGGCTGGTTTGCCGGCCAACTTCTTCCTCGGCGAGTCCACGTAGTTCGCCCAGTCTCCGCGCGGTTTCCTTTACGAATGCCGGTTCATTTCGCCTGCCCCGGTGCGGCACGGGAGCAAGATAGGGGCAGTCTGTCTCGATCAGAATACGGTCGAGAGGAACTTGTAGGGCCGCGTCCCGAATCTGTTGAGCTTTGGGAAAGGTCAGATTGCCGGCAAAGGAAATCATGAATCCCATGTCCAGGGCGCGTTTTGCCTGCGGCCAGGTTCCCGTAAAACAGTGCAGAATTCCGCCGAGACCTGCCGCTGCCCAATGTTCGTTCAGCAAATCGAAACAATCTTCCCATGCGTTCTCACTGCCTTCCGAGGGGCGACAGTGAATCACAATGGGCAGTTTGGCTGCCGCCGCCAACCTCATTTGCCGCGTGAACACATCTTTCTGTACTTCCCTTAGCGAATGATCGTAGAAATAATCCAGCCCGATCTCTCCCCATGCGATCACCTTGGGGTGCCTCGCCAGCTGTTCCATATTTTGATAAGCGGCCTCCTCTGCAAAGCGGGCTTCGTGCGGATGGATACCGATCGTCGCGTAAATGAAATCGTATTTCTCCGCCAGTTTAATTCCGCAATCCACCTGTGCAGGCCCATCGCCGTTGCCGATCGCAACGATCGTCTGTACGCAAGCCTGCCGCGCCCGGGCAATTACCTGTTCGCGGTCAGAGTCAAATTGCTGGCCATCGAGATGCGCGTGAGAATCTACGAACAAGACACAGGTCCTTTCATTTGGAATGACCGATTAGCTTGGCGCTGCTGGCCTGATTTCAATATTAGCAGGCTGTCAAAACATATGGATAACCGTTTAGAACGTTTCCCGGTTGGCGCAACTGTGCCTACAAATAACCTTAGTTCCCGAATCGGATGGAGCGAGCGCTGGCGCGTGTCCCGTGGGCCAGCCCGGAACGGCGCGCCGACCAACTTGGCATGTATCGAGGGTTATTGTTAACCCTCAGAGATGGTGGTATCCAATTATCCAGGGGATTTAAAGATGCTTCCATGACGCTGAAAGTCGCATGGATGATAGGTTTTATGATCGTCACACGGGGAAGGCCACGCGATTGTCGAACCCGATATTCGTTCGTTCGATCTGTAAGATTCGTATTTCCCGAGGTTTTCTGTGGCAATATTCTCAAAACAACTTGACAAAAGCAATCGGCGATATATTATGGGCCTCTCGTGTTAAATAAGCGGTTAGACGTGATATTGGTTTGATCTCTTCCGCAACCAGGAGTATCCGCAATTTGTAAAACGAGCTGACAAGTCGGAACTGGAAAAAAATCGAATGCTGTCAACTAGGGGGCTGGGATGCGCACTTCGAGAATCGGCAAGTGTTTGGGAGTTCTAGCGATTGCACTCGTGCTGTTTCCATGGGGCAGATTGATTGCCGGCGTTACTGCCAGCATCTCGGGGACCGTCACAGATCCCAGCGGCGCGGTCGTGGCCGGTGCCGCTGTTACCGCGACTAATGTTGACACCGGAGTGGCCACTGAGCAAACGAGCAACGCCCAGGGCTTCTATTCATTCCAATCACTTCCGGTGGGAAAGTACAGCATCGATGTGCGGCAGAGCGGATTCAAGGACTTTACGCAGACCGGGCTGGTGCTGGACGTGAACCAGGCGTTGGTCGTCGATGTGACGGTGCAGGTGGGCCAGGGCTCGGAAAAAATCGAGGTTTCCAGTTCCGCATTGCACGTTGACACTGTGAGCACCCAGATGGGCGAGGTCATCACCGATAAGGAGATGACTGACGTCCCGCTGGTGACCCGCAGCTACACGGACCTGCTCTCGCTGCAACCCGGGGTTGTGTCGTCGGCCTCCGGAATGACCGGAGCTTACGCAGGCCCGTTCATCTCCGCGGGTTTTGCCGCCCCGCCGGTCTCCGGCGATCTGGATTCCGGCGCGCTCTCCGTAAACGGCATGCGCGAATCGGAGAACGGTTTCATCCTCAATGGAATGCTGGTGCAGGAAATTGGATTTTCCGGCGCCGGAGCGATTCCAAACCTCGATTCCCTCGCCGAATTTCGCATTCTCACCAACAACGCCGATGCGGAATACGGCAACTACTCCGGCGGACAGATTAACGTGGTCACCAAGTCAGGCACGAATACCATTCACGGCAGTGTCTTCGAATTTCTGCGCAACACCGATTTCGACGCCGCCAACTACTTCGCTGCCGGAACAAGAAGCGCTTACCATCAGAACCAATTCGGCGGCACGATCGGTGGCCCGATCAAGCGCGACAAGATCTTTTTCTTTGCTGACTATCAGGGAAATCGCGTCATTCAGGGCCAGACCGAAGTGATCAATGGCGCGCCCAGCGTGGCTACGGAGAGTGGAGACCTCTCGGGCATCGCCAGCAGTTTTACTGAAACGAACGCGAGCGGGCAAGTGATTCCCACGACCGTGAACGGGGCAGCCTGGGCGGATCAGTTGCAGACTCAACTCAATAATCCTAATATCACGAACGGATTCCCCTATTACTTCGTGGGTTGTACGAGCAATACTCAATGCGTGTTTCCGAACGCGCAACTGTCTCCTTCTGCTTTCAGTCCAATCTCGGCCAAGCTGCTGCAATATGTTTTGCCCGCCGCCAGCGGTACAGTTGGATCGAATGGCACGGGCACCTACGAAAACAGCTCCAACGCAACTAACCTGCATGACAACAAATTCAGCGGCCGCTTGGACGCCAACACTGGCTTCGGGGCGCTGAGCGGCTACTACTATTTCGACAAGTTCAATCGGATCGACCCTTACTGGCCGGGGAATGCACCTCTCTATCCGGGTTTTGCTGTGGACGGAAAAGGGCAAAGCCATGACATCACACTGTCAGATACCAAGACCCTGGGTGCTACCTCGGTGAACGAATTCCGCCTCGGGTATTTCCGCCTTGATACGAAGTTCAACCAGCCCCTTGGTGGAACGAATACCACGTTGGCCGCTCTGGGATTTGCTTCTGGCGCCGGCGGTGCTCCCGGAATCGTCCCGCTCGCTCCAACCCTGGAGGGCGTTCCCGAGATTGACTTTGACAACTTTGTCATCGGAACCCCGAGCCGTCCCAATGGCTTGATCGACAACATTTATCAGGTTTTAGATAACTTCAGCCGAGTCATTGGCACGCATACCTTCAAGTTCGGGGGCGAGTATCACTTCGATCAGTTGGAGGAAGATCTGATCGATAACGTCTCCAACGGAAACTTTTTTTTTGGCACCAACTTTAACGGCGGGATAAGCGAAACCGGCGACGATTTTGCCGATTTCCTTCTCGGTGCGCCCAGTTCTTTTGTGCAAGGGCAGTCGTATCCTTCTTACGGCCGCAACTTTTACTTCGGTCTCTATGCGCAGGACAGTTGGCGCGCCAAGTCAAATCTCACCATCAACTACGGGCTGAGATACGACGTGAGCGCTCCCTGGAGAGAAAAGAACAACCAGATTCAGACAATGATTCGCGGGGAACAGTCTGTGGTTTTCCCAGGTTCGCCCACAGGTTGGGTCTTCCCCGGCGATCCGCACGTTCCCAGTTCGCTGGCGCCGACCCGCTGGAACAATTTTGCTCCTCGGCTTGGAATCGCGTATTCCTTCGGTCAACACGACGGCATGCTCGGCAAAATACTCGGGGCTCCTGGTTCCACAAGCCTTCGCGCCGCTGTTGGAATGTTCTACAGCACATTCGAAGGCGCCACCGACTTCAACGAGATTGGAGACGCTCCCTTCGGAAATTACACCGGCCAGTTCGCCTCCACGTTTGCTGCGCCATTTGAGAACCGTGCGAGCGGCGTTCCGATCAAAAACTTTTTCCCCGCTCCTCAGCCTCCTTTGAATTTTTCCGCGAAAAATCCAGCGTCCGGACCTCCTTATGACACTCTGCCCGAGTTCTTCGGTGCGTTCGGAACCATCGGCAGTTCGCCCGCGTTCTACAACAAGAATGAACTACCTTATGCGGAAGAGTACGAGCTGTCCCTTCAGCATCAAGTTACAACCGCCGATCTGGTGACGATTAGTTATGTGGGAACTCAGGGTCACCGGCTGCTCTCCTCCGAATCCGCGAATCCTGGGAGTCCGGCGTTGTGCCAACAACTTGCAAACGAAGGTGCGATTGTTGTCGGCACCACCAGCACAACCTGTGGGCCGGGAAATGAGAATCAGGTCTACGCGCTGCCTGGCGGAGGCTTTCAGCCTGGTACGCGGTTGAACTTCCCCGGGGTTATCAACCCGACTCTCGGGCCCATCGTTCCCTTCGGCAACGACTCCTATTTCATTACCGCCGGAAACTCCGCTTACAATTCAGCCCAAATCAACTACCGCCACACCAGCGGACGGCTGCAGACCCTCATCGGATATACCTTCAGCCGCGCCTTTGACAATTCTTCCGGCTATGGCGAACAGATCAATCCCATCAATCCTCGCCTGAGCCGCGGACTTTCCGCCTTCGATACCACAAATAACTTCGTCGCCAGCTACACTTACAATCTGCCTTTCGATAGGCTGGCGGGGCCGAAGCGGCTTACTCACGGATGGGCGCTAAGTGGAATTACGCGATTCTCCACCGGCCTGCCGGTCACCGTGGTCGAAACCGACGATCAGTCGCTGCTCGGAACCGCCTTCGGCGGCCCGATCACGCTGCCGGTGGATACGCCGAACTTTGTCGGACCTCTCACCCTCACCAACCCTAGAAATTCAGTGCAGCGGCAGTTCTTCAATCCCTCGGCCTTTGCCCAATCCGCGTTGGGAGTGGAGGGCGATTCCAGACGCCGATTCTTCCATGGACCCGGAACTAACAACTGGGATATGACTTTGTTAAAGAACACGGAAATTACGGAACGCATAAACATGCAATTCCGTGCCGAGTTCTTCAACTTATTCAACCACACTCAATTCTTAGGGCCGAGCGGGATTACGGGATTCAGCGGCGGCGCACCAACGTCCGGCTCATTCGGCGATGTGTCAGCCGCTCAATCGCCGCGCATCGGTCAGCTTGCTCTAAGATTTACTTTTTAAAAATGCGCGATTTCAGCGGGTGTTCTTAAAGTATGGCAGCCCAAGGTGTGCTTGCAGCGACACTCGTAGAACCAGGACGCTACGAGTTACGGGAGTACCCGCTTCCTGAACCGGCTCCCGACTGTGTTCTGGTGAAGATGGAGCTTTCCGGCATCTGTGGGACGGATAAGCACACCTTTCAGGGTTACACCACGCAATATGGAAGCCGCGAATTGCAGTTCCCGATCATTCAGGGACACGAGAATGTTGGCACGGTTGCGGCCATCGGAGGAAATGGAAACTACACGGACTTCGAAGGGGTGCCACTCCGCGTGGGTGACCGGGTGGTTGTGGGCGCCAATGTTTGCTGCGGAAAGTGCTATTACTGCCGCCATGATTTTCCATACTACTGCTGCGAGAGCATGACGGATTACGGCAATAACTTGAGCGCTAAAAATCCGCCGCATCTTTTTGGGGGATGGTCGCAGTACATGTACATCGTGCCCGGAAGTTTTCTGGTAAAAGTGCCGGACGATCTGCCGTCTGAAATTGCCGTGTTGACCGAGATCTTTGCCGTGACAGTTGGATTGGATCGTGCGAAGCAGATGTCCGCATTTCCCAATGAGTCTTTTCGCTTCGACGATACCGTGGTGGTTCTTGGAGTGGGCCCTTTGGGCATGTGTTTCCTGATGAAGGCGCGGATGCTCGGCGCGGGAACGATTATCGCTGTCGATCTTTCGGATTATCGTCTGAGTTTCGCCAAAAAACTGAGTGCAGATCACATAGTGAACGTTGCTGAATTTTCGAAGCCGGAGCGTTTGAAAATCGTGAAGGAGCTGACCGGCGGACGCGGAGCAGACATGGTGGTTGAATGTGCGGGAGTGCCGCAGGCAGTTCCGGAGGGGTTGGAGATGCTTCGAATCGGCGGATTGCTCGTTGAGGCTGGCAACTTTTCAGATCTGGGCGAAGTGTCATTCAGTCCTCACCGGCATCTCTGTGCGAAGAACGCACGTATTCTTGGCGTGGGTGGCGAGGAACCCGCCGCCTACGGACCGGGAATGAGGCAAATGGCGCGCTATATGAAGCACTACCCGTTACAAGATTTTGTTACGCACCGGTTTGCTCTGCGCGATGTGCACGCCGCGATGCAGAAATCGATGGAAGCAGATTCAATGAAAGTTGTGCTTCAACCCTGGCAATAGAGAGTCCAGAGTGATCTAGGGGATTTTAGTTCGTATACATAAAGGAATAAATCATGAGCGATAGCAACGCACGATTTCACTTTGCTTCAGCGCCCGATAGCTGGGGTGTTCTCGATTACTCAGGGCCCTCCTGGGAGCAATCCTACGAAAAAATGCTGGATGAAATGGTTCAGGCCGGATACACAGGCTCCGAGCTCGGCCCATACGGTTTTTTCCCGACCGATCCTGCGATCCTTCAACCCCAACTCGAAAAACGAAAGCTGAAGCTTCTTGCTTCCTTCGTCCCAGTAAAAATGACCGATCCGGGCGCGAGTAAGGCTGTGATCGAACGCATCCGCAAGGTCGGCAATCTGCTGGCGGCTCTCAAAGCTCCGTTCCTCGTCATCGCCGACGATCAGTCGAGCGAACGAAATGCGTTTTCCGGGCGCGTGTACGACAAGGGTTGTCCGACGCTCACCGCGGAGCAGTGGAAACATATTGGCAAGATCGTCGCGGATGCCGAAAAGGTCGCGAACGAGTTTGGACTTGATCTCGTATTTCATCCGCATGTGGCGACCTACGTGGAAACGCCGGAAGAATGCGAACTGTTTTTCGACGCAACTTCGCACACCAACGTTGGTCTTTGTTTGGACACGGGCCACTGTGTCTACGGCCATGGCGACTCAGTGACGGAAGCGAAGAAGTATAAGAACAAGCTGCGCTTTGTTCACATCAAGGATTGCGACGTGAAAGTTTTGGAGCAAGCCCGGCAGAATAAATGGAGCTTTGAAGAAGCCATCGAGCACAAGGTCTTCACTATCATTGGTCAGGGCAACATCGATTTTCCAGCCTTCTTTCGAACGTTGGTTGAAAACGGGTACGCTGGCTGGTCGGTCGTGGAGCAGGACGTTAAGTTCGGCGCCACCCCCATACCTCCAGTTGAGAACATTGCTGCCAGTCTGAAATATTTACGAAAGATCGTGACAAATCTCGGCGTTGGCGCAGAGGTGCATTAATTCAGGGATTGATCGGGCCATTTATCGATCCGGTGGAAAGAGCGAAGGGCATCGTTCCGCGAGTTGCGCGAGATTTGAGGGGAAGCGTTGATGCGAAAGTTAGGTGTCGGCGTGGTGGGAGTAGGAGAGATGGGCAAGCGCCACGCGGAAAATCTGCGCCGCAATGTGCCGCAAGCGCGTTTGATTGCCGTCGCAGACGTTTCGGAAGAGCGTGCGCGCCAGACTGCGAACGAGTTGGAAGTCGAGCACTCCTATAGCAGCCTTGAGGCGATGCTTGAGAACAAGCAAATCGATGCGGTAGTGATCGCTACTCCGGATAAGTTTCACGCCAAGGCAGTCGAGCTTGCGGCTCAACACGGCAAGGACATTCTGTGCGAAAAGCCGTTGGCGTTGAACTTATCCGATGCACGCGCAGCTATCGCCGCGGTTTCACAGGCCGGGAAGCGTCTGCAAGTTGGCTTCATGCGGCGCTACGATCCCGCCTACGCCGTGGCCATGCAACGGATCGAAGCCGGTGAAATTGGGGTTCCGGTGATCTTCAAATCAGTGGGCCGCGACAAAGACCAGCCACCGATGGCGGCGTACGAGTCGAATGTCAATGGAATGCTTTTTTACACCAATACGATTCACGACTTCGACTTGGCGCGATGGCTGATGCGCGATGAAGTCACCAGCGTTCATTCCTATACCACAAGCGCAATCCGGCCCGAAGTGGCCAAGTATGGAGACGTGGTGGCAAGCGTCGTGAATCTGCAATATGAGCATGGAGCAATCGGAAATGTCGAATCCTACGCCCAGGCGGTTTATGGATACGATGTTCGCACCGAAATCGTCGGATCGAAGGGATCGATCAATGTGGGAAGTATCGATCGCATGCCCGCAGTTTTTATGACGGCCAGAGGCGGAGAACAGATACTCGCCGATCATTTTCTATCGCGATTTGTGGATGCTTACTTGGAGGAGATGAGAGATTTTGTGCACACCATGTTGAGTGATCGGGCGCCTCGAATCAGCGGGGAAGACGGCCTGAAGGCATTGGCGATAGCCGTGGCGGCGGAAGAATCCCACAAACGATCCATGCCGATCGTGGTCGAGCATGAAGGCTGAGCTCCTAGCGCGATCCACGTTTTGATTGGCCCAGGGGTTTTGATTATGACTGTTGC
>JBAUVJ010000375.1:0-9733 GCA_049583165.1 Candidatus Sulfotelmatobacter sp.
GTGGCAGTCCCGCTCCAAGCCCGAGCCCGCCGCAGCCACCAGCGCTGGAGACTAGAGACATTCATTAAAAAATAGCCTGGTAAGTTACAACTCTCAGTCGTGCACCTGAGATCTTACAAGGATGCCAATCCGGTATGATTCTGCCTATATGTCGGCCAGAATCCTCCCTCTACTCCTGTTGCTCGTGAGTGGCGGGGCCTCCCCCCAGGAATCCAATCTCCGCGTCCAGTCAAATGTGGTGCTGGTTCCTACCCTGGTAAAAGATGCGCAAGGCCAGATCGTCTACGGCCTCACGCAAAACGATTTCGTCATCCAAGACGATGGCACAGAACAGACGGTTCATCTGGACGACTCCGCGGAATCCCAGCCGGCTTCTGTTGTCATCGCGATCCAGACAGGCAGGCGAGCCTGGCGTGAATTTTCCAGAATGCATGGTGTCGGTCCAATGCTGATCCCGGTTTTCAATCAACTCCGGTCGCGGGTAGCGTTGGTCGAGTTCGATAGTCACGTCAATCTGGTTGAGAACTTCAGTGACGATGAATCTCCCATTTACGAAGACCTCAAGAACCTGCAACCCGGCGACAACGGCGCGGCAATTCGCGATGCCATAAAGTTTTCCGTGAACTTGCTTGAAAAAGAGCCAGCCGACCGCCAGCGGGTGCTGCTCTTGATCAGCGAGAACCGCGACCATGGAAGTCGCATCGCCAAAACCGACGAAGTCGTAGCCGCCATCGGCAACAGCAGCACCGTCATCTACGCGCTGGCTTTCTCGCCATCGCTCTCCCAGGTGCTGGACACTGAGCGCGGCGCGAACCGCGACGAGGCTTACTGGGACGCGCCTCCCGACATCATCGGCACTCTTCTGATGGCCAGAAATGCAATGAAGAAAAACATCACCCGGGCAATCGCATCGATGACCGGCGGCGAGTACGAATTGTTTACCACTCGAAAAGCCTTTGAAGCGCGCCTGGTCGATTTCAACAATCACCTGCACAGTCGCTACATACTAAGCTTCACTCCGCAGAGCCCGCACCCCGGTCTCCATCAGATTCAAGTGCGGCTGAAACAACCATCGCCCGGGACAAGCATTCTGTGCAGAACCAGCTATTGGGCAATGGATAGCGTTCCGCGCTCGGATTAACCTCTCCCGTCGACGCAGAAAAATTGACAATCCCCCGGCTCCTCTGGTTCCATCGGAAGAACCCCGCTGCGACAACGGCCGGGGAAAAACGCCGAATCTCGACCGAGGACATTCCACTAATTCGCATGCTGGCTGGAATTCGAACTCTCGATCTGCGCAAGGTCTACAATTCGCCGCCTCCACTCGCTTCCGGCGGGGGTTTCGGTTTCGGCGCCGCTCGCGCCAAGAACAGCAAGCAACCCAAAGCGGAGATCGTCGCTCTCGACGGCATCTCTCTCGATATTTCTCCGGGCGAGATCTTCGGCCTGCTCGGCCCGAACGGCGCCGGAAAATCGACAACCGCTGGAATCCTCACCACGCGCGTGCGCCCGACGAGCGGCAAAGCATGGATCGGCGAGTTCGAGGTCTGGAAGGAACAGGTCACCGTCAAGCGTTTGATCGGCGTGGTTGCCCAGCGTCCTAATCTTGATTTTTCCCTCACCGCTCGCGAAATTCTGCTCTTTCACGGCGCTTATTTTGGCCTCGACTCTCAAACCCGCGCCGCGCGCGCCGACAAATTGCTCGATCGCTTCAAGCTCGCCGACCGCGGCAATCAAATGGTGCGCGGTTTCTCCGGCGGCATGATGCAGCGTCTTTCGATCGCACGCGCCATGATGCACGACCCTCAGGTGCTTTTCCTGGACGAGCCCAGCGCCGGCCTCGACCCGCAAACTCGATTGCTGCTCTGGGAAATCATCCGCGAATACAACCAGAGCGGCAAAACCATTCTGCTCACCACGCACAACATGGAGGAGGCCGACGCCCTCTGCCAGCGCGTGGCCATCATCGACCATGGACGCAACATCGCCCTAGGCACGCCTGCCGAGCTGAAGGCCTCCGTTCCCGGCGGATTTCTCCTGCGTCTGCGCTTTGGCAACCACTCCCCGGAATTGCTCCAGCGTCTTCAGGCCTTGACCGGCGTGCGAGAAGTTCGCGCCAACCCTGATTCCAAAAACGACAACTCCGCCGATATCTACGCCGATCGCGGAGGTCCGCTGGTTTCCGAGATCGCCAATCTCGCCTCCAGCGCCAGCGTCGAGCTATGCGACGTCCACATCTCCGAGCCCAGCCTGGAGAATCTTTTCCTGCACCACACCGGGAGGAGCCTGCGCGAATGAATTGGAAAACTTTTCTGGCGCTGCTGGCGCGCGACGCTCATGTCGCCCGCCGCAACATCGTGCCCTTGTTGCTGCAGACCTTCCTTCAGCCCATGATGTTCGTTTTTATTTTTGGCCGGGTGATGGTGAGCAGCGGCTACATGCCCGCCGCATACAAAAGCCTGCTATTGCCCGGAATCATGGCGATCAGCATGGTATTCACCGGAGTCTGGGCCGTGGCCATGCCCTTGATCGCAGAATTTCAGTTCACTCGCGAGATCGAAGACCGCCTGCTCGCGCCTATGGAAATTTCCTGGCTCGCCATCGAGAAAGTTTTCTTTGGCACCATGCAAGCCCTGATCGCCGGCCTGGTGGTTATCCCGGCCGCGTGGCTGCTGCTGCGGCCAGTCGATTTCAATCTCCGCTCCCCTCTGGCCTTCGCCGGAGTTACATTGCTGGTCGCGCTCTTTTCAGCATGCGGCGGTCTCGCCCTCGGTTGCAGCATCAGTCAGACTCACATCGGCCTCATGTTCAGCATGGTTTTGACTCCCATGATTTTTTTCGGCTGCACCTATTACCCCTGGAGCGCACTGGCGCACTTCCCCATTCTCCAGAAAGTCGTTCTGATCAACCCGCTGGTTTACGCCAGCGAGGGCCTGCGCGGAACCCTCGTGCCCCAGTTTCCCCACATCTCTGTCCCAGTCGTGTTGGTAGCCCTGACCCTCTTTGACGCGCTGTTTTTAATCGCCGGACTCCGGCAATTCCGCCACAAGGCCGTCAGCTGATTAAGAACGTAACTCGCAAGATCATTTAGAGAATCACGGCCTGGAAGGAGCGGGCGATGGTTTCCCGTCCGGCCGAGTCTTTGACGCCGGGACGTTACCGTTCTTCTCTTCATCAGATAGCTGCTTCAATATCTCGACGGCCTTCAGCGCCCGGTCTACAGTCTCGGCAGTGAACTTTACACTCTCCTTGCTTGGTAACTGCCCGCCGGTCCGGACCGGCGGGCCTGACGCCCGTGAAGAATCAATCTCTAAATAAGTTTCACCCAGAAGGCCTGCAGTGGCGGCAGATGCCACGCTATCCTCCGGTATCTTCAACTCGTAAGAAGTTGTGATCTCCATCTCGACCGCTGCGGGGCAGGTTTTGTTATCCGGCTGGGCGCGAACATTCCTGACAACTCCGATATCGACCCCAGCTAAGCGCACCTTTGCGCCCCGACGGAGGCCACCAACGTCCAGGAAACATGTCTTTAACTGGAGCGAAGGCCTGAACGAGAGCTTGTTAAGAGAAAGGCCAGCGAGCGCCAACAGTCCTACCAAAACAATCAGCGCCATCGCCCAGACTCTTGGCGCGGCTCTTTGTTGCAACGATTGTGGTGGCGTATGCTCCTCTGGCATCATGGCCTCCAACCCGTGAACTATCCCTTTACGGCTTCCGCTCTTTTTCGCACTCCCGCAGCGAAAGCCTGATCCTTCAACGACGCCAGATTAATCTCCACGTTGGCCAACGCCCCGGTTATCGCAGCGCGCGCCAGCGCCACCGCGGTCGTCAGATCCGACTTCATATTGGGATTGCTGATGGCAAATAAGCTCTGCGTAATCTGCGCCACTTCATGTGCCTTTTCCGCCACTCGAAGCGGAACACCGGTTGCCAACTTGAGCGCCGCATCGATGAGCACATCGGAATCCGCAGGTTCGGTCTTCGCCTGCTTGTACGCCTTCATCACCGCATCGTAAGACTCCGCATCCGCGTCAATTGCTCCCTTCAAGTCTTCCCGCAGCGGACCCAACTTCCCCAGCGCCGTGCTCAACTGCGCTTCATATTGCAGATACGCCTTCTTCCCTCGCGACATCGACGCGACCATCGCCGCCAACCCCGCCGCCATCGCGCCCGCTGCCGCCGCCGCACTCCCACCACCCGGCGTAGCCGTCGGCGCCGCGAGCTGTTCGACAAATGGCTCGACCCCCGCCCGTAGCCCGCCCACTGCCATCTTCCGACTCATCACCGCAGCCAGCCGGTTTTCCAGAATCAAAGACGAATCGAAATTCTCCACCTGCAAAAACCACTCCGCCGCCTGCTCCAGCGCCTTCTTCGGAATCAATCCCACAATTTCACTCGACACCGGACTGACCCCATACCGCGCCGCCTCGCGCTTTACCATTTCGAACACACGGTGCACCGGAGTCTGCTCAAAATCCGTCAGGTTCATCGAAACCTGCGCCAGCCCCCGCACCAGAAATCCCGCACCCTTCACAAATCGCATTCCGCCATTCGAAAACCGCACCGCCTTCGCAATCTTCTTCGCAATCTCCACGTCCGGCGTATTCAGGAAGACGTTGTAAGCAATTAAAAATTTCCGCGCGCCCACAACCGTCGCGCCCGCCGTGGCATGCACTCGCGCCTCGCCAAAATCCGGCTTCCGCGCCGCATTGGTCGCAATCTCCGCCCGTATCCCCTCAAACTGCCCGCGCCGTATGTTCTCCAGATTCTGCCGCTCCGGCGTCGTCGCCGCCGCCTCATACAAATAAACCGGAATCTGAAATCGCTTGCAAATCTCCGCGCCCACATGCCGCGCCATGGCCACGCAATCTTCAATCGTCACCCCATCAATCGGGATGAACGGCACCACATCGGTCGCGCCCATCCGCGGATGCGCCCCCTTGTGCACATTCAAATCGATCAACTCCGCAGCCTTCCCCACCCCACGAATCGCCGCCTCCTGAATCGCCTCCCGCTCGCCCACCAGCGTGATCACGCATCGGTTGTGGTCCGCATCCATCTCGCGGTCCAGCAGGTAGACTCCATCCACTTTCATGGCGGCAACAATGGCATCAACTTTGCCCTTATCGCACCCCTCAGAAAAATTCGGCACACACTCCACCATCGTCGACATAAGTTTGAAGAATAACTGGCACACCAGACTCAGGCAAGGCAGCTAGCCCGTGCGACCGCCTCTGCCGCTACTTCCCCTTCCAAAACCTCCCCACTCCCAGCCGCACCTGCACCGTATTCAGCCCCGGGTTAAAGTCCCCCAGCCCCGCATTTGAAATATGCAGATACCGCACATCCACGCTCCAGTTATATTTTTCTCCAAGAATGTGCATCCCCAACGCCGCGCTGGGCGTAAAGTTCACGGTGTTCGTGTACGTGGGAATATCTTTTTTGCTGAACAGCGTTCCGCCGCTCAATTCAAAGTAGGGCGAGAACCGCCCACGACGTTCAAAATTCCACTTCAACCCCAGCGGATTAAATCCCCATCCATACGCCGTATTCGCCGGCTGAAAAATCAGATATGCCGGAACAAAATCCACCGCATATTCAAACCGCCCCCGCAAAATCCACGGCCAGTGTGGACCCGTCAGCACCCGTCCATAGCGCACGCCCGCATCAAAAGCCTCGGTGAGCGAAGTCCCGCCCGGCACCGAGTGCCCACCTCCCGCCCACACCTGCACCTCGTTCCAACCCTCCTCCGGCGCGCTCTGCGCCCAGCCCACGCCCATTGCCCCAACCAGAAAAATACCCAGGAAAAAACTCGAGAGGAAAGAAAGAACAAGCCCGTGCCTCGTTCGCATGCCATCGAGGGTGCCCGACTCCCGCCAATTTTGCAAGCAACCATGTGTAGAGCGGACGCCCCCGTCCGCTGCCTTTGACTTTGATTTTGACTCTGCTTCGATCCGAATTTGATATGACAAAATTTCCAACCGTCAGAACAAACTTATTACGCGCACAAAAAAAGCGCGACCCTTTTCGGCCACGCCCTCACCATCATCAAACTCTAACCAGCTTCCCTACGCCACCCGGCTCCGCCGCCCACCTTTTTCCCACCACACCGCCGGATCCTCCGGCCGGTTCAGCATCTGCGACAGTTCTTTCTTGATCTCCGCCAACCGATTGGCGCGCATTTCCGCCGCCGACTGATCGATCTGGTGGTCCGATCCCTTGCCCGTAAAGCGGGCGTTCATGTTCCGTAAATCCGTGATTTCCTGACGAAGGCTGGAGAGGTGTTCCAATATGTATGGCATCCCCCAATCTTACCCCAGATTCCCCAAGCCGCCGCATTTTTCCGTTGCCCTGGCATTCGTATCCACCATCCCAGCCGAGGGTGCCCCATCCTAGCGCGCTCTTTGCGCTAGGGTGGGAACTACGGACCTCAATCTCAAGGCTCAAGCGCTGGAATGGTGCACATAGAAATCGTTAAGAGTCGAGCCATTCGCCACGCCACACGCGGCTCACCATCCCCTAATTACTTCGGTTTCGCCCCGAGGCAATCCAAAAAACCGTTGAGAATGCGCGTCGGTTAAACTCCTAACAAGGACCTTCTGCCCCAAGCCTCCAAGGACTTACACCGGCAGTTGGCCCCTTTTCTATAAGAGGACCAAATGCCAGCCTCCGCCGCGGCAACCTCCGCCCGGGCCGCCACTCAATCCAACCCGCAGAAGGCCTCATCGCCCACATCTCTACCCTGGTGGTATTTATTCTTTTTTGTTTCAGGATTTCCCGCTCTTCTCTACCAGATCGTTTGGCAGCGGGCATTATTCACCCTCTACGGAGTGAACATCGAGTCTGTCACCATGGTCGTCACCGCCTTCATGCTTGGATTGGGCCTCGGCAGCCTTCTCGGCGGAAAAATCTCGCGCCACCGGCAGTTGCCCCTGCTGGGCATCTTCGGCTTAGCCGAACTCCTGATCGCGACCTACGGCGTTTTCTCTCTCAAAGTTTTTCACTGGGCCGCCAACTTCACCGCCGGTTCCGCAACCCTGGAAACCGGACTCGTCGCCTTCACCCTGGTCGCGCTTCCCACGGTTCTGATGGGTTCGACGCTTCCTATCCTGGTTTCCTACACGGTTCGCTTCTCGCACAATGTGGGCACATCCGTCGGCGCACTCTACGCCGCGAATACCCTGGGCTCGGCCGCCGCCTGTTTTTGCGCGGGATTATTCCTGATGCGCTGGCTGGGAGAATCGAAGACGGTTGCGCTGGCGGCTGCATTGAACGCGTTCGTCGGTATCACCGTCTTAGTCTGGCAGTTGGCAAATCGCGAGCAATACCCGTCAGCCGCTGACACAGAATCTGCACAACTGTCGGATAGGTTCGAAGATCAAGATTCCACCCGCAATATCGCTCTCAAGCGCAACCCTTCCGGTGGAATCAGCTTTCCATGGGCCGTCGTAACCGCCGGTATCGCGGGATTCATTTCACTCGGCTATGAAATTGTCTGGTATCACCTGTTCTCCTTTACTACAGCAGGTCTGGCCAAAAGCTTCGCCTTTCTTCTCGGAGCCTATCTCACCGGAATCGGCGCGGGCTCGGTCGCCAGCAACCGCATTTGCAAGACGATCAAGAACCCGCAAACTTTCAGCAGCTTCCTCATCGGCACCGTGTTCGCTGCAAATCTTATCGGCTTCCTGGTCGGCCCAATTCTTTTCAATCTGGTGATCCACGTTTCCTACCTGTGGACGCTCATTCCGATTAGCATAGCCGCAGCATGTCTCGGCGCCGTGTTTCCCCTCCTCTGCCATATCTCAATTTCCCCCGACGAGCGCGCCGGCTCACGCCTGAGCTACCTGTACCTCAGCAACATCGTCGGTTCCGCGCTGGGCAGCTATCTCACGGGTTTCATCCTCATGGACCTGCTCCCACTAAGCCAGGTCTGCGTTGTGCTGACCCTGCTCGGGCTCGCACTTGGACTCGCCTTGCTGCTGAAAGCAGACCTCAAAAAATCCGTCTTTATGGTTTCTGCCCTCGGCGCGTTGGCCGCCGCCCTGCTGGTCGTGCAAGCCTCCCAACCTCTTTTTAGCGGCATGTACGAAAAGATGCTATCCAAAGACAAATACATACCCGGCGTGCGCTTTAGCAATGTAGTAGAAACAAAGAACGGAGTGATCGCCGTCACCCACAGCGGCATGGTTTTCGGTGGAGGAGCCTACGACGGATACTTCAACACCAGCTTGATGAACGATGTTAACGGCGTCCGGCGCGCTTACGCCTTAAGTTATTTCCATCCCGACCCGAAAGAAGTTCTCATGATCGGGCTCTCATCCGGATCGTGGGCCCAGGTTGTCGCCAACCATCCCCAGGTCCAGCACCTCACGATCGTCGAAATCAATCCCGGATATCTCCGTCTCATCCAGCACGATCCCGAAGTAGCCAGCCTCCTGCAAAATCCGAAAGTTCACATCGAGATCGACGATGGCCGCCGCTGGCTGGTTCGTAACTCCGGACGCAAGTTCGACGCCATCGTCCTGAACACCAGCTTTAACTGGCGCTCCAACATCTCAAACCTGCTCTCAACGGAGTTTTTGCAGCTGATTCGTCAGCACCTGAATCCCGGCGGAGTCCACTTCTACAACACAACCGAGTCCGATGAAGCCATCGCCAGCGGCATCCGGGTTTTTCCCTACGGAATGCGTTTGGCAAATTTTCTGGCCGTAAGCGACTCGCCCTTGCAACTCGATGCCAAACGCTGGCTCGATATCCTCTCGCACTACTCGATCGACGGCAAACCAGTTCTTGATCTGTCACAGGAGCCCGATCGCCGTCGCTTGTTCGAAATAGTCTCCGTCGCCGCCACGACCGACCACGACGCGCCCGGACTCTGGACCGCAGAATCCGCCCCCCACATCCGCGCCCGCACCGCATCCGCCCGCACCATCACCGACGACAACATGGGCACCGAATGGATGCAGAAGTAGGTTGGTTCGAATAAGTGTCTCAGATCAGCTCAGACGGGTGTTTATGAGTTCACGCCCCAGGACTCGGAGTTAGTCCCCCGCCGGCCTCTCCGGCACTTCCATCGGCTGTTGCATAATGACATCGAGCGCGGTCACGAAGCCGAAAATGACGGTAAAGAAGTCGATCGTCAACGCCGTGGTGTAGGCTGCGGCGCTGTATTGGAGGCCTGCTAAAACGTAGCCCAGCATCGCCAGCGTCACAACGGAACCGAACACAACGAAGACCGCGAATATTGCGGGCGGCGGTCCATTGCCGGCCACCTTGCGGCGTCGGCGCGGATAGGTGACCTGAAGCGACAGCATCGGTAGTGCGAAAAGCACAGCAGAGCCTCGCCAAATCCACTTTTCCTGAGTCTCGAAGAGCGCAAATAGCGCCGGCAGCAGCGCGGCCGCCGCCAATACGAAAATGTACGTCATGACCGTTTTTGCAAGGTATCTGTCAAGCAGTGACAACCTCGCTCCGGCGGCCTGGCGGAGGACGAACAAGAGCGCCGAGAAACCCGCGAACGTGATCATCAGGCCAGCCAATGTGTACAAAAGGGTTGCACCTTTGACTTCCACGTTTTGCTCCACCTTGTACGTCGTCAGATGATGTTGGACAGATGAGTTAAAAAAGATAAGGTGATCTTGTGGTCACTGATTTTAAGCTGCTGCTCTTTCGATGTACACCTTACTTTCTTAAGGCAATGGTCTTGAGCTTAATGTCGTTGCGTTTCTTGAGA
>JBAUVJ010000376.1:0-2165 GCA_049583165.1 Candidatus Sulfotelmatobacter sp.
CCGCGTGCCTTGTATAGTATATATGTACAAGGTGTAATATTAGCAGTACCTATGAATGACGACTTCCATCGCGCCAAACTCTCTGCCGCCGAGCGTAACTTTCGCTCCGAGGTTGCTCGCCTCACCCTGAACCGCTGGTTTCTGCGCGGCACTCTGTCCGAGCGCTTGGGCAAGTGCGGCAAAACCAACTGCCGCTGCACCCGCGGCGAACTCCACAAGTCTTTGTACCTAGTGCAGAGCCAGGGGGGAAAGCTGCGCCAGATTTGTGTCCCGCAGGCTTGGCAGGAGCGCGTACGGCAGGCCGTCAGTGACTATCACAAAATGCAGGAGCTGATCGAAGAGGTCTCGGAACTGGAGTGGAAACGGCTTAAAGAAAGGAAGCGCTAACGTTCTCCGCCGCCTAATCAGCTACGGCGAAAAAATATTCTGCCTCTCGGCGACGCTGCTGGCGCCTCTGGGAGATCGCAGACTGGATCCGCGTCGTTCCACTCCCGCCGTGGTCAAAGCCGCTCTGGTCATGTTCTGGACGCGCCTGCCCAGCCTCAACGCTTTGGCCCAAATCCCCGCCCCGCGCTTCTGGAAACAATGGCTGCGCGAACCACTGGCCAGCGCCGACACCCTGGGTCGAGTCCCGGCCGGACTCTACGCGGATCAACTCCGGCAAAATATCTTCCTGGTCTATCAACAGCTGAAACGCAACAAGGCTCTGCCCGATCATCAGGGCATCGGCCTCGCCGTGCTGGACGGCCACGAAAGCCACGCCAGTTATCGGCGTCATTGTGCCGGCTGCTTGCAGCGAACTCTCCATACCGAACATGGCGATCGCCTGCAGCACTATCACCGCCAAGTCACCCTGATGTTATTACCTGCCGCCCCTCCCGGCCGGCCCGCGCTGCGTTTGCTCCTGGATCAGGAACCCCAACGTCCCGGCGAAGACGAGGTGCAAACCGCCCTCCGCTTGCTGCGGCGCGTTTTGGCGCGCTACCCGCGAGCATTCGATTTGGTGTTGGCCGATGCGCTTTATGCGGGGGCTCCCTTTTTCAACTTCCTGCTGACGCACCGCAAACACGCGCTGGTGGTGCTGAAGCAGGAACGTCGTGACCTGTATGTGGATGCGATGGCGCTGTTCGCCCAACAGGCGCCGCAACGGGGTGGCTATCGCGGTCGGCGATGTGAATGGTGGGATGTGTCCGACCTGACTTCCTGGCCGCAGGTGCAGACACCGGTGCGGGTGATTCGCTCGCGGGAAACTTACACCGTACGACGGCAGCTTGATCGCCAACCGGAACTCCTCAACAGCGAGTGGATCTGGGTGACCACCGCGCCTGCGGCCCAGCTTCCGATCGAGCGCGCCGTTATTTTCGGCCACCAGCGCTGGGATATCGAGAATTACGCCTTCAACGAGCTGGCTAACGAATGGCATTCCGACCACGTCTTTCGCCATGACCCCAATGCCATTGAATGTTTCTTACTGCTGACCTTCCTGGCCTACAACCTCTTCCATGCCTTCTTCGCACTCAACCTGAAAGCGGCGGCTCGCAACGACAAAAGCCAAGTTCTCTGGGCCCGTTTGATGACCGCTGAGTTCCTGCACGAAATGGCTTCTCTCAACCGCTCTCCCTGACCACCCTTGCCGTCCTCGGTCGGCCCTCTGGTCCGTGCTTCCGCCTGACCTTCCTTTTTGTTCAGGTGAGTATCGGCATGCCTCCTTGCTCGATATCGTCTCTCACAACGTCATGCGAATCTCCCCGGCCATCTCATCAACATCAAAATCCAACAGAACACTCGGGCTCCCGTCTTCGCAGCCCCTCGGTTGCGAAATCGCTGCCGCGTCGTCTAATTGATTGCTAGAATACCGGTTTTCTGGTAGCATCTGCCCTGTTTGGAGACGATTCTCCGGAGGATCCAAAGGCAGATACTCGTACCCTCGGCGACTGCGGCGCGGTGCGGCGATAAGGCTCCAATGGCCGCTTGCGGTGTTGTAGCGTCTGCCTGACCGACGCAGTCCGTTCAGTAGAGGACCCGGCACATGGTGTCTAAAACTCGTTTGCTTTGTGTTTTGCTTCTGGCTATTACTTCCACGTGGCTCCTCTGCTTTCTCAGAGCACAAGAGCGAACGCCGCAGCTGGACGATCCCGCAATCGAGCAACGCGTCAGCAAACTGC
>JBAUVJ010000377.1:0-2922 GCA_049583165.1 Candidatus Sulfotelmatobacter sp.
ATCGAAGAGTAAGCCAGCAGCCGCTTCACGTTGTTTTGCACCAACGCGCCTACGTTTCCCAGCGTCATGGAGAGCGCCGCCGCTACCCAAATCAGCCACAAACTCCCCGGCACGGCGATCACAAAAACAATGCGCAGCAAAACCGCGAACGCCGCTGCTTTCGGCGCGGTCGACATCAATCCCACAATTGGAGACGGCGCTCCCTCATACACGTCCGGAGTCCACACATGGAACGGCGCTGCCGCGACCTTGAATCCCAGCCCCACGAACATCAGCGCCACGGCTATGAATGCCAGCAAGGGAATTGGGCCGGCCTGCAACGCTGGGGCGATCTGGCCGATATTGGTCGATCCTGTGGCCCCGAATATCATCGCCACTCCATACAGGAAAAACGCCGTGGCGAACGAACCAAGCAAGAAGTATTTCAGCGAGGCCTCCGCGCTGGTCGCCGCGTGCCGCCGGAATCCCGTGAGCACATAAGAAGAGATTGACGAAATCTCCAGCGCGATGAAGATCAAAACCAGCTCCACCGCCGACGACATCAGCGCCATGCCGACGGTGCCGAAAAGAACCAGCGCGTAATATTCCCCCGCGCGAATCCGCTGCACAGCCATGTACTCGTAAGAACTGAGGATGACGACGCCCGCAATCGCAATCACCAGCACGTGAAAGAAGACGCTGAATCCATCCACCTGCACCATGTTCCAGAACGCGAGTCCCGGGGATTGTGCCATGAACCAGGTTGCCGCGAGCGCTGCCAGCGTGCCGACCAGGGCAATCAGTCCAAGAATCCTTTGCGCCGCCTTTTCCTCGAGCAGCGGTTCCAGCATCATTACGACAATGCCAAAAATTGAGAGAACAATTTCCGGCAGGATGCGAACATAATCCGCGCTCTGCGGCAGCACCGGCGAATAAGTGGCGATATCACCGAGAATCATTGTCCCACCATCCTGCTCGCAACCCGCGCCAGCGGTGTGAGCGCGGCCTGCACTGCCGGATCGATCGCTCCCAGCCACAGAATCGGAGCCACGCCCATCGCCAGAGCCGCCACGGCGCACGGCCACACCGCCCATTTTTCAAATCCCGAGAGGTCGCTCAAAGAATTGTTCACCGCCTGCGTAACCTTGCCATAGAACACTCGCTGATACATCCACAGCAAATAGACCGCGCTCCAGATCACGCCAGTCGCCCCGAGTATCCCGTAAATCGCTTTATCCTGGAACGCGCCGCTCAACACCAGAAACTCGCCAATGAATCCGTTCAGCAAAGGCAGCCCCGCCGAAGCCAGCACAATCACCAGGTACGACGCGGCATACACTGGCATGGGCGCGGCCAGTCCGCCAAACTCGCTAATCTCGTAGGTGTGCCGCCGCTCGTGCAAAATCCCGGCCAGCATGAATAATCCACCCGTGGAAACTCCATGCGCCAGCATCACAAACATTGCGCCATTTAATCCCGCCTGCGTGAAGCTGAAAATTCCCAACACCACAAATCCCAGGTGGCTCACCGAAGAATACGCAATCAACTTCTTCATGTTGGGCTGGACCATCGCCACCAGCGCGCCATAAATAATTCCAATCAGCGCCAGCGTCATCACCCACGGTGCATTATGCCGCGACTGCTCCGGAAACAATCCCAGGTTGAAGCGCAGCAGCCCATACGTCCCCATCTTCAGCAGAACGCCCGCCAGCAGCACCGACCCAGCCGTTGGTGCCTCAACGTGCGCATCCGGCAACCACGTATGAAAAGGGAACAGCGGAACCTTCACCGCAAATGCCAGAAAGAATCCGAGGAACAGCCACTGCCCCGCCGCCGGAGACCCAGGCACCGCGCCGCTCGCGATCTGCTCCCGAATCGTCACAAAATCGAAGCTGCCGGTATGCGCGTAAAGCCACAGGATCGCGGCCAGCATGAACACCGACCCGATCATGGTGTACATGAAAAATTTCACCGCGGCATAAACCTTGCGCTCATGGCCAAAAATGCCAATCAGCAACGCCATCGGAATCAGCGTGGCTTCCCAGAAGAAATAGAAGAGGAACAAATCGAGGGAAGTGAACACTCCGATCAGCGCCGTTTCCAGAACCAGCAAAAGGATGAAAAATTCCTTTACCCGGTCGTGAACCGACGTCCAGGAAATCAGCACGCACAGCGGCGTTAGAAAAGTCGTCAGCACCACCAGCCACAGCGAGATTCCATCCACCGCCATGTGGTAGTGAATATTCGGCGTAGAAACCCACTGCTTGTCGATCTGAAATTGAAAATCCGTTTGCCCGCGATGAAAGTAAACTGGCAGGTGCAGTGAGAGAACGAATGTCAGCAGGGAAATAACCAGCGCAAAAACTCGAATATCCCGGTCACGGCGCGGAAAAAGCATCAGCAACATCGCGCCCGCCAGCGGCGTAAAAGTCACTAGGGTCAGGATGATGGAACTGAGATGGTCCTGATTCATCGAAGTCCCGCTCATCGGGCTCCCGTCCACATCCAGATCATGAACGCGATCACCACCGCCGAGCCCGCCGCGATCCAGCCCGCATACGAGCGAATGTTGCCGGATTGCATGTGGCGCACTTCATCGGAAACGTGCCGCGCCCCATCGCCTGCGTCATTCACCGCCGCATCGATAATCTTACGGTCTACTCCTTGCCACAGAATTCGAGTCGAGCCATCGATCAGCGGCCGCACAAACAACGCACCATACAATTCGTCAATGTAATATTTGTGCACCAGCGTCTGGTATGCGCCCGACATCGAAGCCGCAATCTTTTCCGGCAAGCCTGGACTGCGATAATAAAGTTGCCACGCCAATCCAAACCCGAGCAGCGCCGCCAGCACGGAAATCCCGGTAAACATCAGCTCAGTCGACTCCTCACTCTTCGGCTGCGCTCCCGCAGCCTCGTTCTCCATCGCGCCCTTTTCACC
>JBAUVJ010000378.1:0-3324 GCA_049583165.1 Candidatus Sulfotelmatobacter sp.
TCCTTACTCTCCCGCCTTTGCTTTTCTCTTGGGAGGCTCGGGACAGTATTTGAAGCCAAAGTTCACGGTGTCCTTCCCGAATTCAACGGTCTGTTTGTGGGCATAATACGTCTTGCCGTCCACTACTTCAACCATTCCCGGTTTGCCGCAATGCGGACACGTTTGCGGTTTTGGCTTGGCTTCTACCATTACGATGACCGTGCCAAAGAACTTCTCATTGTCAGGTGTCTCGCTATATTCGTGTCTGATCACCTTGTAGCCGTCGGCCCTGCACCATTCCAACGCGTAATCATGCGCGGTACCAACGGGAAAGTTTGTCGTTACATCTGGCTTGCCTTCTTCTCTGCGTATCGCGATATAGCTTCGGCTCATTGCTGCACTCCTATCATTGAATTCGATTGGCTTCTCCCACGAGATTCTTTCGGTGAGCCTGCGCTGTGGCTTGAAACGATCTCAGTTCGGCTCTCTGCTCTGACATCTGCTTGTAGATCGGCTCAAACTTCGCTCGTTCTGACATCGCCTGCTTACAGGCTTGGTCCCACGCCGATATGGCCTGATCCGTTGCACCCTGCTTGCGAAGTTGCTGATCCGTGCCGCAGTTACCATCCCAACCTGTGAACTCCTTTTCCAGTTTTGCGCCAGAATCCCCGATGCCGAGGTCCCAAACTTGCTGCACTTGAATGTCAACCTGCTCACCTGCTATGTCTGCTTGCGTCACGGCAACTGAGAGTTGCGATCTGCTAACCGAATCGAGTGTCTGCCGTTCTCGATCGACTAACGAGTGCATCTGGCTTTCGATTCTGTCGTAATCAGCCTTAGCATTCGGGATTCTCTGAGCATGCGCCTGAGCGTTTGCGATCCAGTTCTCCGCGTTGGCTACAGTCTCGCGATACTCCCGAGCGAGGTTCAGCAGCTTCGCGTTGTAAGCAATGCCCTGACCTCTGGACTTCATTTCATCCGCGTAGACTTTGAACTGTGAAGCCGAACTTCGTTCGAATGTTTCGGATGATACATTCCCGCTGGAATCGACGATCTGAAGGTGTATTGCATTTCCGCTGATGGTTCCTGCGAGGCTCTTGCCCGATATGAAGGAGAGCACGCTTGGGAACTTCAAGGTTAGCTGGTCTGCATCGGCGGTGCCGTTCACTGGCGACTGTTCTGAACTAACATTTCCATCGGACTTCAGTTCGACATGACTGAGCACACCGCTAATTTGTCCATCGGAGGTCTGGGTCAATTGCAGCATCTCGGCAAACGTCGATGCGTGAGCCACGTAGGTGCCACTGGCCTGAGACGCAGTGCAGGCGGTGCTCACCAGCAGAGCTGAAACCAAAACCAGCGAGTGGAAGTTGCCTTTCATTTTGCCTACTGACATCCGTAGATGTACTTACCGGAATCCTGATCCATCGTTGCGGAACATTTCTTGACCAGCTGAGGGCGGATAATGCCCGACGCCTTCCTGATCTTGACGAAGCCCGACAGGTGTCGGTCAGCATCCTTGATCAAGCTGACCTGTTCTAACTCAAAACCCCTGTTCTGGTAGTCGTGGGTAATCTCGTCTTGAGCCTTTGTGACATCGGCCTCACTGAAAACCCTCGGAGCGGGTTGAGGCGCGGCTGCTTGGGTGTTGCTGTTGCAGGCGGCACAGGCCAGAAGAAGGACGGTAATGGCACAGAGTGACTTCATAACAACCTCCAGCCATTAGTGGAATATCCCACACTGGCACCCGGCAAGTTACGGTGGTTACTGCCGAGCCGGGACCGTCTTGACACATCGTCGCGCGGTGCAGTGCCCGATTGCTCTTGAGAATTGTCTCCTCGTAGTCACAAGCCACATGGAGGATTTATGTCAAAAGCGAAGGATGGCAAGGCAGTCGATATGAAGAAGGCAGCGGCGGGTGACAATCCAGAACCCAATGGCAATGGGAAATCAGAGAAAGCCAAAGACGTAAAGATCCAGACTCTCACCCCGGCGAACACCAAGCTCGTGAAACGCGGGTTCGTGAAAATGTTCGTTGACTTCGTTGTGAAGCGCGGCTCTGTAACGACTGACGACCTCGCAGCGGAGTTCGCTGGGCGGCAGGTCGAAGGCAAGAAGATCACCAAGCAGCGCGTGCTCCGCTATGCGCACTGGTGCGTGAATAAAGGCGTCCTCAAAGCCAAGTAGACGGCCCGCACGGGACGTTTGCAAAACGCGTCCTAGTAGAAAATATTTTTCTTAGCCCCCACGCTAGTTCACGCTGGGGGCAATTTTCTTTACTCAGCGCCCAGTAGCCGCCCCGCTGATACCACTGTCGGTGCAGCACGTAGATTTCGAAATGGGGGGAGAACTCAATGCTGATCCGCAACAACGATGGTGAGATCGTTGGAGAAATGAATGTTTCGATTACGCAAGAGGGCACCGTGATTAGGACGAACACGATGTACCAGAACGGACGCCCGATCACTCAAAACATCTCCATCCGCGACAGTCACGGGGAAGTCCGGACCACGAACGTGATCGCCGGGAAGATTCTGCCCTAGTCCGTGTCCACGGGGCGGGTTCCCAAGATGAGCACAATCGCCGTGAGGCGATCTGGGATTTGAACCTTCGTCCCGCCCGGCATGGCCTGCGCCATCGCGATCAGGTCTGGAGTGCTGATGTCTTGGAAGGTAGTCAGGTTCAGCAGCGCTATCCGAGCGTTGATCTTGATCGGAGGCAACACGGCTAAATTTCGCATTCTAAGAATCTACGGAGCAATGGAGCGGAAGGGGCAACGGATGTTTCGAGTCCGGAAACGCAATAGCGCCCCGCCTCGCTCCTCGGGTGTAGGCGCTGAGCTAGGGGTGAGGTAGAGGCTTGGACGCGCCTAGAACGGGCTCTAGACGTCTAGCGAGGCTCCCATACGCCACCAGCGAAGGTGATCCCGAACTTTCAGTATTCATCGGGCAACAAGAACGTCGTCGCGCTCCGGTCCGCTTCCGTGATGACCCAAAACTTCGTACCGTTGCTTATCGTGTAGACCGAGAGCAGCCGGAGGTCGCGCAGAAGGCTCTGCTCATTTGCCTGCCAGTCCTCAGCGTTGACCTCGCCCCAATCCCCGGCGAGATGACGAATAAGAAAGGCCAGTGGGTCATCGCCACTTGCAGTGAACTGCTCCATCGCTCCCGGTGTAATATAGACGGAGCCGGGAGAAAACTTCACTCCGCTCATCCTTCACCTTCAATCTTGATTCGGAATCTCTTCATGACAGCCGATTTCTTTCGGTGCTCTTGAAGGCATTTGTTCGCCGCGTCCCTAATCGCAACCAAGAACTTCTTGGCGTGACGATTGGCCGTGCGATCC
>JBAUVJ010000379.1:0-12138 GCA_049583165.1 Candidatus Sulfotelmatobacter sp.
GCCCCGACGCGGCTCCCGCGTGCTCGGGCTCCGGCATGCGCTGGTCGAAATTGTTGCCGCCAGTCGACGCGCCAGCGCCGCGCGAGCTTCCACTGAACTCGCCGCCACCCCCACCTTCGCCGCGTCCGCCGAGCAGGATCAGGTCGCTGCCCACCACCTCAGTCATATATTTTTTCTGGCCGCTGGTCTTGTCGTCCCAGGAGCGAGTTTGCAGGCGGCCTTCGATGTAAACTTTCCCGCCCTTCTTCAAATATTCCCCCGCGATTTCCGCGAGCCGCTGCCAGAGCACTACGTTGTGCCACTCGGTGCGGTCCTGCCACTCGCCGGCCTTGTCCTTGAAGCGCTCGTTGGTGGCGATGGTGAGCTTGGCCACGGGCGTGCCCTGCGGCGTGTATTTAATTTCGGGATCTTTCCCCAGATTGCCGATCAGTTGAACTCGGTTGAGACTTTTTCCTGCCATCGGGTGCTCCTTTGCAGGGGTTCACTATAGCAGAATTAGCCGCGTGGAAATGGTGCGAGCCGTTACAAACTGACCGACAAAGTTCATTTTGGGGCAGGGAAGCCTGGGAATATTCAGCCTGCCCCAGCTGAGACGCCGAGTGCAGAGTGCTGAGTATCGAGTGTCGAGTTCTGAATGCTGACAGCTTGAGACTCAAGGCTCAAAAGCTCTTGAGGTATAATCCCGCCATGCCTCCTGTACCCGGCGCCACCCGAGCCGTCGGCATGGTTCCCGACGAAATGAAAGCCGAACCCAGGTCCAAAGGCCTGACCACGCCGCGCAAGAAGAAGCCGAAAGAGTTGGCCGTGATCACCGAATGCTGCACCGGATGCGCCGGGTCGCCCGCCTGCGTGGAATATTGCCCAGTGGAAGATTGCATGTTCTGGGTCGCCGACGAAGACAGTACCCCGTTCGGCCGCATCGCCATCGATCCCATCCTCTGCATCGGCTGCAAAAAATGCCTCAGCAAAGGCCCGTACGGCTGCTTCCTCGATGGCTGTCCCTGGGACGCCATCGTGATGGTCGATACCGTAGAAGTGGAAAAAGAAGTCGGCGCGATGGCGATCTGAAGCTCGGGCTTTGAGGCTGGAGCTTTGAAGGGGCGCACCTTTCAGCCGCGCCGTCAAGCCGGTTGAGTTATTGTTGGGCTTTAGCCCCGGCCCGCAATTGCAATAGATCCCACTTATTACCGTAGAGATCCTCAAAGACGCCGACTGTTCCATACGGTTCCTCGCGCGGTGGGCGTACAAACTTCACTCCGCGCGCAGTCATCTCGCGATAGTCGCGCCAGAAGTCATCCGTGTGCAGAAACAGAAATACGCGACCACCTGTCTGGTTTCCAATGCGGCTGATCTCTTCCGGCGTTGACGCGCGGGCCAGCAGCAAATCGGTGCCGCGAGAACCGGGTGGACGAACCAGCACCCATCGCTTGTCTTGGCCGTTCCGGTCTTTGGAGGAGCTATCCTCTAAAACGGTGAAGCCAAGCGACTGCGTGAAGAACGCCAATGCTTCATCGTAATCCCTGACGACCAGAGACACATAGCCGAGGGTCTGCGCCATAGTTTCTTTCTACCGGAGCGCGATCTTATTGGGCCTGATCGCCAATCGCTCCCGCACGTGCGCGAATCGCTTTCTCCGTCTCCACAGCCTGCTGCCGCGCATCATTCGAAACATCCGGCACATCGCGCTCATAGGGAAGAACTGCGGGAATGTCTTCGGGCTGCCCGATCAGGTAAAGCGCCCGCAATGCCTCCCACACCTGCTCTGTGGAAGGATCAATCACGGCGATTTCAGTGCCGGCCGCGACGTTTGCGCCAGTCGTCAATACCGAACGGATTCGTCCAGGAATCGGGGAGCGAATTTCCGCGATCTGATTATTGCCGTATTGCAGCTTAGCAATCAGCCCACCCTCGTGAATGGCGGTGCCTGGACGGTCCGCATCCACGATGCGGCCGGACTGCGGAGAATTCAGTTGTGCGGGTTGCAAGAGCGCCACAATCTGCGGACGCCCGGTAGCATCGCCAAATCGTACCAGCGAGAGCGCAGCATTGCCGCGCACCATGAGTGAAGGGTCGTCGAGCATCTTCAGCAACGTCTGGTGAAATCCCGCGCCAGTCGTATCCTGCCCCATCACCCAGGCGTCGGTGTTGCGTACTTCCTCCACAGGATCGGACGCCAACTTCACCAACTCGGGATACCATTGTTTGGCGGTTGCGTCTTGCCGCGTGATGCGCTCGCCCACCTGCACCAACCCCTGCTGAATGTGCCGTGGTTTCTTGCTGTCGTGCAGGTATTCGTTCAACTGCTGGTCCGAAAGCTTTCGCCCAAACCAGGTGTTCCACCAGAACAGAAACGGCATCAGGCAGATCAGCCACGCGGTCAGAAAGAAGAGAAACTTCTGCGCACGCGACATGCCAGGTTTACGCGTCGGAGTCGCGTCGGTCTGCGAGACTAGTTGTGGATTAGAGGACATTAGAGGAACGGAAAACCATGAACTACTCTACGACATCCGCGTCGAGTACGCGATCCTGTTCCAAGTAATGCGAAACCGCGTACTGCGCCAGAAGTGGCGTCAGGAGCCGGATCTCGGCTCCGATCCATTCGCCTTTGCCGTGAGGCGCGTCCGGCGCGTGCTTGCAGCCCCCGCCGCTGCCGAACTGTGGTCCAAAATTCGCGCTTTGGATTTGATCGAACTGCTGGATGCCTCGCCAGGCCTCGTCCCCAACCGTTCCCGATATATCGATTTTCAATCGCACGATTGACATAGATTGATCGACGTTAACGATCAGAATGTTTCAGCTGTGTGGAAACCATTGATAAAGCATGAAGTATACGAGCACTCCGGTGACGCTGACATACATCCACAGCGGCCACGTCCAGCGCGCGATGGCGCGGTGCTTGTCGTACCGCCCGCGCAATCCTCGAATGAGAGTGATTATCACCATGGGGACAATTATTATGGCCAGTGTCACATGAGGGATGAGGACGATCAGATAGATCACATGCCAGAAGTGGTCGCCGAGAAAACGGATATCGCCGACGTGATAATGAAAGTACAAATAGCAAGCCAGAAACGATGCCGAGGAAACGACAGCGGCGATCATGCAGGCGCGGTGCGCGGCGACCTTGCCGCGCATGATCAGGCTGCGTCCAACGAAAAGCAGAACTGCGCTGGTTCCGTTCAAACCCGCGATCAGGGCGGGATAGAACGCGTATTGTTCGGGGATCACGCGGCTAGCCTCATGCTTTAGAAGATCGGGTCCGTCGATTGGCCATCAGGAAAGCAAGGCCAAACATCACCAGCGAAAACAGTAACAAAGTTGCCATCGCGGAAGGCAGAGGGAACGTCGCTTCCATTCCCGGATAGAGCAGCGAACGCAGCGCTTCCACGCCATAGGTGAGCGGATTCATATACATCAGCATGCGAATCCAGCCCGAGGCTCCGGCCATGGGAAACAGCGCGCCGGAGAGTAGCCACAGCGGGATCAGAAATAAATTGATGATGCCATGAAAGGCCTGCGTGGAATCCATGGGCCATGCGATGGCGAAGCCGAGCGCCGTGAGAGCGAACGAAACCAGAAAAACCACCACCCCCACAAGCAAAACTTGCGGCAGGTTCAGGTGTATTCCCGCGAAGGGCGCGAAGACGAGGAAGATCATGCCTTGCACCGCAGATAGCGTCGTGCCACCCAAAACTTTGCCGAGCACGATCGCCGAGCGCGGCACGGGAGCCACAAGCACGGAGAGCAGGAATCCTTCCTTGCGGTCTTCGATTACAGACATCATAGTGAAGATCGAAGTGAAAAGGACGATCATGATCAGTGCGCCGGGATAGAAATAATCCATGTAGTGTTGCTGGCCCTGGCCATTGCCGGAACGAAACGATGTGCCAAACCCCGAACCGATCACTACCCAGAACACCAGCGGCGACGCCAGTACGCCGACCACCCGCGATTTCTGCCGATAGAAGCGCACAATCTCGCGCCACCACAAGGTGAACGCAGGCAGCAGCACGCCCCCGAAAGCGGACGCTGCTGGCCTGGACAAAACGGCGGTCTGAGTCGCCTGAGTAGCCACGAAGTTAACTCGCTTTCACGGCCGGAGGCTTAGATGCCGGGGCTGCGGCTGTTTTCTTTCCGAGCAGACCCGCGTCCCGCATCTCCCAGTAAGCGTTCAATAAAAAAACAGCAGACAGAGTAAGCAGGATGAGGCTCATGAACAAGCCATCTACGGTGGTAATCATCCCGTTCAGCAGCGTCCATGCCACTCCCACCAGGGGAAGAATGCCAAGCACGATAGAAAGAGCAAGCATCATGGGAACCAAATTACCTCCTGTGATCGTTTGAACCCGACTCCGCATCTTCGTCGTTGTTTTTCTCACTCCAGAATTTATGTCCGGTGCGGCGGATGAAAACATCTTCGAGCGCTGGTTTGCTTACCGAAAGCGCCTCGACCTCACCGGGAAAGGCCTCGACGACTTCCGTGACGAAGCGGTGTGCGCCTTCGCGTTCGATCCGTACTTGATTCTCCAGAACCGTTGTCTCCACATGAAACCGTGCCCGGATACGCTCCGCCAACACGCCCGCATCACGCGCAGCGTGCAACAACACAACGTCACCGCCGATCTCGCTTTTCAATGCCTCAGGCGTGCCCAGCGCCACCAGATTGCCTTCATTCATAATGGCGAGCCGGTCGCAACGCTCGGCCTCTTCCATCAGGTGCGTGGTTACCAGCACGGAAACATGCTCTTCATCGCGCAGCATTTGCAGATATTGCCACAGGTCGCGCCGTGCCCCAGGATCAAGACCAGTCGTGGGTTCATCCAGCAATAGCACGCCGGGATGATGCAACAGTCCCTTGGCCAGCTCAATTCTTCGCTGCATGCCCCCGGAAAAAGTTTCCACCAACTCCTTGGCGCGATCGGTGAGGCCCACGCGCGACAGAATCTCATAAACCCGCTTCTTCAGCGCCGCTCCGCGCAGCCCGTAAAGATGTCCTTGATGCCACAGATTTTCATACGCCGTGAGTTTGAGGTCGACACTCTGGGCTTGAAAAACTACGCCGATTTGTCGCCGCAAGCGCGCCGGCTCCTGCGCCGCATCGCAACCCATGACGACCGCCCGCCCGGCGCTCGGAACCATCAGCGTGGAAAGAATCCGAAACAGAGTCGTCTTTCCGCTGCCATTGGGGCCGAGTAATCCGAACAACTCCGCCGGACGTACGTCGAACGAAACTCCATTGAGAGCCGTGCGGCTCTCGTAGCGATGCACCAGATTTTGCACGGAAATGACGGGTGCGGCGAAGTGAGGCGGTACTTCCGGAGCGGCGTCAGAGATTGCAGATGCGTTCGATGCCAAGGAGTGTCCTAGGATGACCCAACTACTAGTTTACGACGATTCCAGGCAGAAGAGTGTGAAATGGATAAAAGCGACGACCAGATCACAACGCTCTTAGTGGCAGATAGTTTATGCGGCCGAAACATTCCGCTGCGCCTCGGGGACGCCGTCCTCAAGCGCGACTGGAACGTGCCGCCAAACCTGAATAGCGAGAACCACGGTAGTCGCGAGCAGCAATGCCCCCACGGCCACATGGGAAACCGTCGCCGCCACCATCGGCAATTCCGGTTGAGCCGCGTTCCGGCCCCAGGCCACGCGGGTCACAAACGCGGTAAAGCCCAGGCAAAGCTGTGTGATCAAAAGCGCAAGCATGAGGACCGCCGGACGCCGCACTGCATCGATTCGTGAATACGTGGAAAGTGCTCGCACCGCGGTCCACGCCAGCACGAACGAGACAAGCACCGCGTTCACCACGTGCGGCCACCAACTCATGCCATGATGGCGGAACATCCCGCCCAGAATCAGTTGCACGTAGAGCACAAAAATAGAGAGCACGGTGAGCGTAAACAGGCTCGGCCGGTGCGAGTCGAACTCCGCACGCGGCTGTTCTTCCACCCACTTGCGTCCGGTGAAAAGAGCGATGGATACTGCGATGCAGAAAAATGTTTGCGCCACGGTGGCGTGCGCCGTGGAAATCCAAGGTGGTTGGAATAACAAAACCGTCAGCCCGCCGAGCGTTGCTTGCGCGATCACGGTGCAGAAGGCGCCCACCGCCAGCCAGCGCATCCAGCGGCGTCGTTCCACCAACAGAGTCCATACCGCAATGGCCAGCGTCAGCGTCACCAGCGTTCCAGCCACCATGCGGTGACTCCACTCGTAGCGAATGCCGCCTACGAAGTGCGGAGCCTTCACCAGGTAGCCGAATGAGGTTGGCCAATCCGGCACCGACAGTCCTGCATCATTGCTCGTGACCAGCGCTCCGGCCGTGATCACAACAAAGGCCGCGCACGCCGTGAATACCGCGAAGGCGTGATGAGCGGGGTTGTATTTTGCCGGAATTGCTTTCAGAGAGTTTCCCCCGGGGGTCAACGGATTAGGGTCCGCAGGATGGGAGCATCCTGGCCTGAACGGCGCAGGCCGCGCCGATCGGCCCAGCCTGCGCCATCCCGAAGCACAAATTTTACCAGACCAAGCCCAGGCTTTCCTACTCGGCTGCGGCCTTAAAACTCTGGTCCACAGTTTTGGTTTCCTTGGGGCCGACGGTCACCTTCTGGTCTTGTTCGCCGAGTTTTTCCTGCACGAAAGCGATCGTGTAATCGCCTGGCGGCAAGCCCTTGATTTCATACTTGCCGCTCTTGTCGGTGACCGCATAGAACGGGCTCTTCACCACATTGATGTACATCTTCATCCATGGGTGCTGATTGCACTTCACCGGCAGCATGATTTCTTCACGGGCAAAATTCTTTTCGATCGCCGGCGAAGAGGGCGGCTGCGATTCGTTCCACTCGCGGTTGTCTTTCGGCGTGGGGTGGATGTTGTGCGTGGTCGGATCGTCGTTCTTGATCTGCACGGTTTGCCCAGCCATCACGCCCAGCACGTGCGGATGATATTTGCACCCACTCTGGTCGAGGACGACCGCATCCTTCGGAACATCGAAGGTTCGGCTGCCCAGCCCGTCTTTAACATAGACAAATACATTCGCCAGATCGCCGCTATCGACAACGATGTTCTCTGCCGCGTTCATGCCTTTGCACGCCGCATCCTGGCTCATGTCAATCTTGGCCTGCTTGGGCGCCGCGCCGTCAAATTTCACCGTGCCGTTTACTGTTCCGACCGTCGCCGGATCAATTGGCGTGGCGGCTGGCGCGCTCATAGCTTGCTGATCGGCCATGCCGTTGCTTGATTGTTCTGTGTTCTCTTTTTTGTTGCATGCGGCCAGCAGCAGTAAGCCAAACAAAACCAATATGCTAACCACCGTCATGCTCAACCCAGTTTTCTTATTCATGATGTCGCCCTTTCTTTGTTAGTTGAAATGCGCCCAGTAGAAGTTGGCTTGTTCGCCTGAATCCACCGAGAAAGCAACAGTTATCGAGTGCTCACAATAATCCCGATTACGCTGGGTATACCGCAGATTGCGGCAATTCCATAAATCCTGCGCAAGCTGCTCGAAGGATAATGCTTGCGGTGCTGGTCCAAGAGCTCAAGCGAATACGAAAGCAAATTGCATTTGAGGACAGCCTCTTTGAAGGAGCGTGGAAAAGGAGGGTACTCATTCACTTTTCCACCAGCGGGTAACACTAGATTCAGCTCCCTGCAAATACGCTTCCACGAAACGAACGTTACAACGATGCTTAGAATGAAGCAAATCACAAACAGCCAACCGACAATGCTCTCACCCAGGAACATACCTTCTCCCAACCCTCACATTTGCGTTTCCCCCGTTGTTCCATACGTTCCTGCGGTAGTCCGCACCTCCCGTTGGTCTGCCCACTGCACATGCTACTGCGAACCACCGCCCGCTGTCTGATGTGTCACAACAACCGCCTGCCGGCGATTGCTTTTCTGTTGTACTGCCGCCTTCGCGTGCGGCATTGAAGCTGCTACCTTCCGTTGTTCTTCCGGTGTCAACTGGAAGATGTAATCGGTCAGCAGCTTCCGATGATCTCCCTCATAGCCCTGGAACGACGACGGTGTGGGTCCGGCAAATACCCACTGATTATTTTCCTGCTTGAACAATCCCGAGGGCATCGAAGTCCCTGGGCTGACCGCCTGTGGATCAGTAATCCAGCGCTCTACCCAGTCCGGCTTCAGGCGTTCCTTTGCCAGAAGAAAATTCGGCGCGGTGGCAATCTTGTCGTGCGCCGGATCGCCCGTTGCGTGGCACTTCAAGCAGGGAGCCGCCGTGCTCGAGAACAGGCTCCGCGCCATGTCGGTTTCCTTCGCGGTGAGGACCGGCAGCTCCTCTGGAATGTAGGGCATCGGTTGCTGCGACAGTGCCTGGAAGAAGCGCGCCAGCTTCCGCAGTTCGTTATCCGAGAAAGAGAACGTGGGCATTCGCACTTTCAAGTAAGGCCGCACGCCATCGCGATTTGTGTCCGTAGTGCTCAACGCCGGATTCGACAGGAATTTGCGCAACCACTCGGGATCGACGCGCGCCCCTTCGGTTAAAAGTTTCGGAGGCAACTGTTCCTGAATGTCCTGATACTGCTGCAATCCCATCAGAATGGTTCGCTGGCCGGGAATGAACTGGTGGCATCCCATGCAATTATATTTCTTGATGACCCACCAGCCCTCTTGAATGTCGTGTCGCGCATCGCCGGGTTTGTATTGATAACTCGCGGGCAGGGAAGTCTCCTCGCTTCCCATCAGGAAAGTTGTGAGGTCGAGCACCTGGTCCTTGGTGAGGTGCAGGTTGGGCATGCGCAGAGCTTCGGTCTCGCCCTTCACCTTGCCCTGGTCATAAATATTCGGTTCGGCCAGTTTGTGTTCGAAGAATCCTTTGTGGTCATACCACGGCTCTTTTGCCGGACCGTCGGGCAGACGCGCCAGATCCTCTTTATCCTTGATCGGCTCGGCATCGCTGCCGCCGCGTTGCGCCGTCTCGGTGAACAACGCAAAGTCGAGACGTTCGATCGGCTTGCTGCCTTCGAATGTTAGCTCCGTGCCAATTCTTCCTTCGTCTTCAAAGCCGGAAATCTCATGGCAGCCAGAACAACCGAAATACCTCACCCATTTCTTGCCTTCATCCTTCAGATTCGGATCATCCATGAACGAGGCATCCGCATACGAAGACGGATCCTTCTTTTTCTGCGTCATCAAATAAGTCGCGATGTCCTCGGCATCTTCCGGAGCGAGCCGCAGGCTGGGCATCACCGTCATGTTCTGAACCTGTAGCTCATGCCCATCATTCGGACACTGGCTGTGATCCAGATCGAACTGGTAGGGAAGGCCCTTCTTGGCGTAATCCTCCGGCCCAATATCTTTCTTCTCGTATGGACAGTAGGGACGAGTGCGCTCCCGCGCATTGTGAATCCAGCGCACCAGGTAATCGTAGTTCGCTTTTTCTCCCACCCGAGAGAGGTTCGCCGCGAAAACTCCGCCCTGCATCTGATCGCCTTCGCCAATCGAGTGGCAGGCCAGGCAGCCGCGCGTCTCAAATAATTCTTTGCCGTGTACGGCGTTTCCGGGCTTGTGCTTGGGAAGCGGATCGGTCAGACCCGACTGCCAGATGTACGCCGAGATGGCCTGGATCTGATGATCGCTCAGGCGGAAGTTCGGCATCTTTGTTGTAGGACGGAAATCCGTCGGCTTCTTCAGCCAAACCGGAATCCAATTTTTGTTCAGCTTCAGCCGGATATCTTTCAGGTTAGGCCCGACCTTCTTCATGTCCTGCATCAAGCTGTGCGACTGGAAATCGAGCTGCTGCAAACGCCCGTCCAGCTTGCTGTTGGCCACTCTCAGGTCTACCGCCTGGGTATTCAGCCGGTTCGCTTCCTCGTTGGATTCCGCCGCATCCGCCTGCTTCATCAAATACGCGGTCTGCTTCAGATTATCTTTCTTCTGCGTCTCGATCTGCTTGATCTGCTGAGTGATCGAGTTCAGGTCCTCGGGCTCTTTGTCGTAGCCTTCGTAGCGGTGACAGCCCATGCAACCCCGCTGCCGGAAAAGATCTTTGCCATCGTTGATCGTCTGCCACTCGGTATCGCCGCTGGCCAGCACCATGTCCGCGGCGTGGCAATTCTGGCAACCCGCTTGTGAGTTCTCTTTGGGAAACAACGGCCATAGCCAGTGTTCGTAGGTTCCATGACCCTTCTCGATGCTGGTGGTCGCGCGGCCGTTTCCCTGATGGCAGGGCGAGCAACCAAACTTTTCCGGATCGTGAATCTGCAACAACTCGGGCTGAGGATGGCTGACGAATGCATCGGCATACTCATCCGGTTTCTTTTCACCCTTCGGCGTCATCGATGCCACGGTGATTTTCAGCGGCTCGCGCGTGTTCATGTGGCAGGACTCGCAGCGGTCGACGATGTTGGCTTCGGCGACATTAATCTGCACAATCGCCGGATCCCATTCGGTTGCCCGCTTTTTCAGTCCATCGATTTGCTGCGGAGTCAGGTCCACGTCGTGGTCGGAGATGTATTCGTCCATCTTCGCCTTGGCGGCAGTTACAGGCTTCAGCACATCGCCGAGGTCGAGACTCAGCTTCGTGCGCTCGTCGCGAATTCCGTTGTAGGTTTCCTCCAGCTGCGGGAAGGTGAATTTCTTTTTGCTTCCGTCAGGGAATTCGACCGTTGCCTGTTCGTTCTTGTATTCGTCAATTTCTTTTCGCTTGCCGTCCTTCGCGGATTTGCTGGTGCTGGTTTCAAATTCGTAGGTCAGCGCATTTACGTAAGCGCGCCGGTCGGTGAATACGCTCTGCACCGCCAGCAGCCGGGCGCTGGCATCATCGAGCCGCCTGCGCGCTTCCTCGGCCTGCGCCTTTGAATCCTGATAGGCTCTTTCGTAGGCTTGCTTCAGGGCAGCATAGTCGGGATTCTGTTCAACATCTTTTTCTGACGTAGCCGATTTAGACCGCGCTGTATTCAGAAAAGCGCTGTAGCGATCCTTCCACTGTTCCTGAAAGGCTTTCCATGGACGCTGGCCCCAGCCCTCGTCCCACAAGGCCCAGAACAAAGTCGCCATCAGAATTACCATCGCGATCAGGTAGTACGCGGCGTACGACTTACTTGTGATCGGGTCCTGCTCGGGGTTGGGTTGTTCAGGCACTGCTTCCTCCCACCTAGACGTTGAACAGCATCTTGTGCAATCACAAGCTAGAAGCTAGAAGCCGCTCTTCACACATTGAACCAGGGTGTAATCCACACATACTTGATGTGCCACAAAAGCCGCAGCCCCATCTTTAACGGCAAAGCCACCATGGTTAGCAAAAGAAACTGCGTGATGGAAAATTGCAGCAGACTCATGCGCTTGAAGTCTTTCGCCATAAATCGCCGGAAGAGCGAGTAAACGATAAATCCTCCCAGCAGGTAATAGCCGCCAACCACCACCGCGCCGAAAAGAGCCTTAGCCATATTCGACGTGATCCCAAAAATATCCGGCAGGTCGCGATTCACCTCGTAGATGAGCCGGTTGTGATCCCAGGTTTGCCCCGGCCAGAACCACTGCCAGCCAGGCCCTCTTATGAAGGTTCCAATGACGATCATCGCAACCCAAAGAATGACGAAGCCGAATAGAAAAGTAGAAATCGAGAACTTGCGCTGTTTCCAGGTGTAATACCCGCTGCCCAGCGGGTTCGTATCAATGTAAGGAATGACCATCAGGCCGACAATGATCATCGTTGGCATGACGACACCGGCGATCCACGGATCAAAGTAGACGAGCATCTCCTGAAGTCCAAGAAAGTACCACGGAGCTTTCGCCGGATTCATGGTCAGATTAGGGTTGGCAGGCTCTTCCAGAGGAGCGTTCAACGTGATCGACCAAACCATCAGGATGATGGTCACGATGATGGCGGCAAGAAATTCAATGCGCAACAAAAACGGCCAGACGTGCACTTCCTTCTGCCAGCCCGGTTTGAAGGGCCAGCTCTTGCGGTGATGGGTCTTGGCGAGCGCGGCGTCACCTTCCAGTTGTTCGATCAACTGGTCGTTGGCGTGCGCCTGCTTCCAGGCCAGATAAATGTAGAAAGCAAGCAGCGGAATCAGGCCCACGATCGGTACGTTATCCGGAGCCGAGCAGATTTCCCAAAGTTGTCGCCAATCCATAGTTTCTCCAGACATCATGTGGGGACAGCCGCCCTCGGCT
>JBAUVJ010000380.1:0-2946 GCA_049583165.1 Candidatus Sulfotelmatobacter sp.
ACTCAACGCCGAGCGCGCGTTGCTGGTGCCGGAGGGATTGCCGCATCGTCCCTGGTTTCGCCATGCGATCTACGCTCCGGGCGAGTACACGGGTTATGCCGCCGTGGTGATTCCGGGCGTGAATGAAGCTCTCGATAAGGGAGATGCGGAGCGGGCGCGTCAGCAATTAGCGGTATTGGCCGCGGCGCTTGACCGGGCGGCCAAGGCGCTGGAGGGATCCCGTTAGCTCGATGAACACCGCCCACGCACTCGGACAATTCCTGCGCACGCTGCCGCACTCGGCGGCGGCTACGTTTCTGGCGCTGTTTCCCATCGTCGATCCTTTGGGCGGTATCCCGATCTTCTTCGCCATGACCTCTTCATGGACTCCGCAGAATCGCCGGCGCACTGCCTTCAAGACTGGCGTGTGGGTGTTTGTCATTCTCGTGACGTTTCTGTTTTTCGGTCGCTTCGTGCTGAATTTCTTCGGCATCTCGTTGCCGGTGCTGAAGATCGCCGGTGGACTGATCGTAGCGAATACTGCCTGGGGCATGGTTACTTCTCACGCGCGCATTACGCCGGAAGAAAGTTACGAAGCGCAGGACAAGGAAGATATTTCACTTACTCCGCTTGCCATGCCGCTGATGTCGGGGCCCGGCGCGATTGGCGTAGTCATGGCTCTGGCGGCGCACGTGGATAGCGGTGCCTCCTATATAGGCATGGTCATAGGCATCGCCGGAGTGGCGCTCTCTGTGTTGCTGTTTTTCTGGCTGGGCGGCCCGCTGGTGCGCAGGCTGGGGCCGAGTGCGGTGGGAGCTATCAACAAAATCTTTGGCTTTCTGATTCTCGCCATCGCGGTTCAGTTGGTATGGGATGGCGTTGCGGATTTCAAGAGCTGAAGGTGGCGGGACGGGCGCCATCCTCTCTGCAAGAAGCTGAAAGGATGGCAGCCCGATGAGGATTAAAGTTGTGGACAGCTATTTGTAGGTTGCTTCCGTGCGCACTAGATAGTCGCGGTGCTGAGAATAGTCCACCATGGAGCCGAACCCCGAACCGCCCAGAGGATTTGCTTTAATGGCCTCGCGGACGGCCGCATTGACCTTGTCCAGACCCTCGGAGTTGGCCGCGATATAAGAGATCCAAAACGTTCCGGGAGACTCGGTGTGAATGGCTTCGGTATCGATCTCATACTCGTGGATGGCGCCATCCGCCAGCATTTTCTCCATCAGCGGCCCAACTAGATTCTTGCTAATGGTTTCCACAGCGTTGTCGGGCGCGTCCGCTTTCAATTTGTACATGAAGGTTTCGGAGTAGACACCTTTCCACGATCCGGAGTGCCAGTTGTAATAGCGGCTGACAAAGATGGCGTCGGAGTGCTTGGTGGCACTTACGTCAACCGGAGAAGAAGGCGCGCCCGACTTGTAGATTCCGTCGAGAAGATTGAGCAGGCCGGCCATTGACATCGCCGAAAACCAGTCGTCGTGCGTTGGGCCGTCGTTCTGGTGGACCAGATTCTCGTCATTACCGTAGGCAACGATTTGCCCATCGGAGATCCCCTTCTCCATCATTTTCTGTTCGCCCGCGACCTCCTTTGCCTCTTCGGCCCACTGCGTACGAGGGAGATCCCAGAAAGCAACGTACGTGTACATGCGTGGTTTTTCTTTAACTTCGGACATCTGCGCCGATGCGCAGAGGGCCGATATCGCCAGAGTGCACGCTACGGCAAAAGCACTCCATAGTTTTCTGTTCATTCGTTTATCCTCGCTGATTTAGCCAAGGACTTCGATCGTGCTGTCCCAAGCGGGAGCAAGTGTACACCTCGGCAAGCAGTTCATGCGGGTCTTGCAGCCTTTCGGACTACTTCGCCGTGCTGGTCGCGTACGCTTTGGCCAGGCCGTCACGGGTGTCGGTTGCGTGTGCGGCTCCAGCGAGAAACGTCAGAGCGCGAATGGTCACGCCGGCAGAGTCTCCAGCACTTGCCAATTGCTTTTCTGTGGCCGCGGCGCGCAGGAATCCGCGAATGAACCATGCGGCCGTGTCGCCGGTGGAAAATCCTGTGACACCTCCATCGAGCACGGTTGGAGCGAAGAAGGGATGCTCTATCCCGAGACGATTGGCTTCCCGGTAGACGATGGCGCCGACCAAGTCCATTCGTTCCGGTGTATACGATTTCGCATCTCCGAGGCCGACGATCAGGAGTTGTTTGGCGGACATCTTTCCGGCGGGCGTAATCAAAAGAGTTTCACCCAAGCTGCCGGCGAAGCGCGTCGGTTTTCGAATCTGATCCAGGAGTCCGGCGAGTTTCTGGTTGATCTCCAGCAATGATCCGTGAAGCGTGTTGGCCGGATCAGACTGAAACAGGCAGATCACTTGCAGCGCAGTCTGAGTATCGGCGGGGCTTTGGACGAGCACGTATGTGGGAATGGGAGCGTTGAGGACTTCCAGTTGAGTTGGCCGCGGCTGGGAATGTGCCGTGAGAGCGGCGAACAATATCGCGTAAATAACCGCAAGATGCCGGACTTGCTTCAGTGTTGTCACGGACCATGCTCCTGCTTAGAGTTTAAGATCGACCTCAATCTCTGATCGGTGCAACGTAAAGTCTGGCAACTCTTTCCACGCGGAAGATAGCCCACTTGTCGGAAAAGAGGCGAGAAGTGGGATACCCGGATCTGGGCAACCGCAGGCTTTGTGGCCTACTCGACGCTATTTCTCTTTCACTTTTTGCGCCAACTCGCGAAACTCTTTGGCTTGTTTGTGGCTCGCTTTTATTTGCAGGTGGGCAAGCTCTCGAGAGTTCTCGGTCGTCAGGATCGGCGCCAAGGCCTCCAATTCCGTCGCTACTTCGCGCGCGTGATCGGCCTCTTTCAACATCAAATGTTCAAATTTCCGGACTGCCTCGTGGTGATCCATTAAACCCCTTCCAGGTGACGTTCGATTGTGCGGACAGAAAGCTGCCGAGCTTTGCTC
>JBAUVJ010000381.1:0-5578 GCA_049583165.1 Candidatus Sulfotelmatobacter sp.
GATAAATTCTGAATGCAAGAAGACCAACGATGAATAACACGCCGAGACAGGAATGGAAAGAGGGCATGGCCAATATCACGGAAATTGCTCCGAACATCTATCGCATCTCGATATACGACCAACGGGCAGGTCTGCAATTCAATCACTTTTTGGTGAAAGACGATGAACCGTTACTGTTTCACACCGGCCTGCGGGGAATGCACGCGGAAATTCGTGAAGCGGTTTCCAAGCTCATCAACGTTTCGGATTTGCGCCACATCAGCTTCAGTCATTTTGAGTCCGATGAATGTGGTGCGTTAAACGAATGGCTGGGCGTGGCGCCCAAGGCAGACGTGATTTGCAGTCAAGTCGGTGCGCTGGTCTGCGTGAATGACTTTATCGGCCGCGAAGCCCGCGCGGTTGCCGATGGCGAATCGTTTTCGACCGGCAAGCTCCGCTTCCGCTACTGCCACACGCCCCATCTGCCGCACGGCTGGGACGCAGGCGTGCTTTTTGAAGAGACCCAGAAAACGCTGCTCTGCTCGGACCTGTTCCATCAGACTGGCGACATGGAGCCGATTACTTCCGACGATGTCGTCGGCCGCTCGTATGAAGCGATGAAGACCTACCAGGCGGGCATCCTAGCGGAATACGTTCCGTACACGCCGCTCACCGGACAGAACCTCAAAAAGCTTGCTGACCTGAAACCCAAAACGCTCGCCATCATGCACGGATCGAGTTTTACCGGCGACTGCGCCCGCGCGCTTGGTGACCTCAACGCGATGTATCGCGAAGTCTTCGGCCGGGAGAAGCGAGCAGGCGCGAGCGGGTAGCTCGTGGCGAGTGGCGTGGCGAGCTTTTTGCCCGGCATGGCTCGCGTGTCCTTCTTGCGTGTCCTTGAGGAGGGAGAATTTGGGATGAACACGTTGTCAATGATGACGGAACTTGACCGCCGGTTTGGAATTCCTGGTATCGCCAGAGTGTGCGACGGCAAGGGCGGGATGCCTCGAGTGCAGATAACCTCTTCCCTGGGTGAGGGCGAAATGTATCTGCATGGGGCTCACGTGACCTCCTGGAAACCCCGGGGCAGCGACGAGGTTCTATTTCTGAGCTCGAAATCGCGATGGGAGGAAGGTCAGGCTATTCGGGGTGGAATCCCGATCTGCTTCCCCTGGTTTCGAGCTAAGGTAAATGACCCCCAAGCTCCAGCGCATGGCTTCGTGCGGACAAAGGCGTGGCAACTAGAGTCGATTGTTGAGAACGGAAATAGCGTTACCGTCAGCATGCTTACCGAGAGCGATGAGCGCACCCAGCGCTGGTGGCCTGGAGAGTTTCGACTCGTTCATCGCGTGACGTTTGGCGCCGAGCTCAGTCTGGAGCTCACATGTACTAATACTGGGACTTCTGCACCGCGTTTCGAAGAAGCTCTCCACACTTACAACCGGGTGGTGGATGTTCAAGATGTGCGCCTGCAGGGGTTGGATACTGTCCGTTTTCTTGACAACACCGACGCCAATAGGGAAAAGCAGCAGGGCGGCGACGTAGTGATCGTCTCACAGACTGACAACGCGTACCTAAACACCGATAGCGCGGTTGATCTGTCGGACCCGAAGATGCATCGTCGTATTCGGCTGACGAAGGCGAACTCAGTCACCACCGTGGTATGGAATCCCTGGCGCGATGGCGCCGTGAAGTTGCGCGATCTTGGGGATGGCGAATGGACGCAGTTTCTTTGTGTCGAAGCGAGCAATATTATGGGTGCCGCCGTAAATCTGGCGCCCGGGCAGGAACACAGGATGACTGCCGTTCTTAGCGTGATCAATATCTAAGCGTGACGAAGATCTAAACCGTAGCTCCGGCGCCCGCGTGTCACAAAGATCCACCGTCAGTTCCGATCTCGAATGGCTGGGCGTGCTCGGCGGCCGTCATTTTTGCACTCCCGCCATACGCGCCAGAACATCAAACACTACAGCGAAGTCCTGCTTCTCCCAGCCCATTCCGCGCGCCGCGGTCAGAAACTCATTGCTGACGGCGGTTGTGGGAACCGGAACATTCAGTTTGCGGCCCAACTCCAATGCGAGCAGCATGTCCTTCTGCATCATGTTTACGTCGAACCAGGCTTCCGGAGGTTGCTGGAGGACGAAAGGACCGCGGTACACAATCATGGGGGAGGCGATCGCGCTATGGATCATTACGTCTACGGCAACTTCGCGCGGAATGCCGCTCTTCTCCGCCAGCAACACGCCTTCGCAGAACGCCAGCATCTGCACTGCGAGTTGCAAGTTCACCGCAATTTTCATCGACAATGCCACGCCGTTATCGCCAACGTGCGTCACTTTAGGGCCAATATCGAGAAGCAGCGGTTTCAAGCGCTCGAACGTTTCTTTGCGCCCGCCGACCATGACGGAGAGTTTGCCTTGCTGCAAGGTAATCACGCTACCGGATACGGGAGCGTCTACCATGTCCGCGCCCTTCTCGCGCACCTTTGCCGCGAGCGCCCGGCTCGCCTCCGGGCTCACGGTGCTCATGTCGACGTAGAACTTGCCGGCGGCCATGCCAGCGAGCAATCCATCCGGTCCGTCCGTTACCGCCGCAAGCGCGGCAGCATTCGTCACCATGGTGAAGACCACCTCCGACGCTGGAGCAACGGCCTTAGGTGAATCGGCAAACTTCATGCCCTTGTCGATCAACCACTGCGCTTTGGAGCGCGTGCGGTTGTATCCCGTCACGGTGTGCCCTTTTTCGAGCAGGCGGGCCACCATGTTCCCGCCCATCACACCTAGTCCAATGAATCCGAGTTTCGCCATGCAATAATTCCTTCGCTTGCTAGGACGAGCTTATAGATTTAGCTAGAAGTGCAGCTATTTCTTGTTCGGGATTCCCGAAGCCGACGAATCGACAACGTTTGGGCGGCGCCAAGTCGAATCGCTAATCAAATAAGGCATACGCTGCGACGCCGCGGGTTGGGCTCTCTCCGAATGCGTCAAAAGCTCATCTCTCCTCCAGGAGCGAGAAAAAAAGTGCTGGGGCTGCTTCACCTGCGCCCGTAATCCGTGAAAACGTAATCCCTTGACTGCACCTTCGTGTGGCACGCGTACCCGCACTTGGCGTCGTGCGCCTGCGGCGGCTTGTCATTCAAATCGCCCGGCCTGAACGTACTGGACGCCGGGTCATACTCGAACACGCCATAACCCCATCCGCCGCTGTCCGCGAACCGCTTGCTGTCCTTCACCATGAGATCGACGTCATGCTGGGTGCCTGGCACCGTCGCTACAGGGAAACTCACCATCTGTGTCGCGTTCCAATGGACCTTCACCATCTTCGCGCCATCCGGAAAGGGCTTGCCGTTACCGGGAATGCCCGCTTTATAGGCGTTGATCATCGCAGGATTCCCCAGGATTGCAGCGAGATGATCTCCGTTATGGCTGACTGAGATCACCGGCCAGCTTTCGTATCCCCTGAACTAAGAGTAGGCAAGGCCGTTCGGTACTTTGGGGGTGTACTTGTCCTGCGTCGAAGTGGCGGCTGGTTGGGACGGGACTGCTGCGGGGGCAGAGGCCGCATCGAGGGTAGGCAGTTTGTGGATGAAACGTGCAAGCTTCCAGATGCTGTCCTCGGAAATGGTCGACTGCCACGCAGGCATGCCTGTGAGGCGAACTCCATTCTGTATGATCCAGAACAGTTCCGCCTCGCTCCAGTGCTGCACGTGGGATGACGTCAGGTCCATGGCAGGCGGGTACATGTGGCGCCCGACGACCGTGTCTCCGCGCCCATCGGCATTGTGACATTGGGCGCAATTCCCAAGAAACACCTCCTGGCCCTGGCTCACGACCTCATCCGTCTCAGGGAGCGGGTTCTTCTTCTTTCCCGCTTCCAATGGAATGACGACGTCTTTCGCCGCATTGGCCACGGCGGTTTCCTCCCGGGAGGGATGTTTCTCCGCTGTGCAGCCTTGAAGGAAACCGCCCACCGTTGCAATGATCACGCCAAGCATCAGCTTGTGTTTTAGCGCCGCGCGGCGATCATTTCCATTCCACCGGCCGCCCCACCCGCCAATCCACGACAGACCCACAGATTCCCTCATAAGTTCAGGCATCGTGTGTTTTCCTTCACAAAGAAAGTTTTCCAAGCGCGACCTGACGTGCGTCCGGAACGACCGAAATCATGACGGAGGTCAGGGAGCAAAACAATTGGACCATGGTATCGATCCAACATTCACCCTGGCAGGAAGCGCAGGGACGGGGCAACCTGCATTCCCTGTCCCCGCATTTACGTCCTTCTGCCTGCCAGTTCGAGGACGGCCGTTTGAAGTTTGTGCAGGAGCTGTCCGGCTCGGAGATGGTCGATTTCGCCGTGCAGAAGGCGCTGCATGACCTGCGCCAGGGCCTTCTGTATGGAGTTTGGATCATCCAGCGCTACCGATTCGAACCAGCGCTGGCGGGCACGCTCGGCAATTCTCTTGGCGCTGCGCTTTTGCTCGCGGTGATGAAAAGCGCAGAGGCGCAGTCTGCGGCGGGCTGGGCTCTGGCAGCGGGTGCCATCTTCATGCCTGTGTTGGCATTTGGGTGCATCGACGATGGCCATCGGGTCTTTTTGCGCGGGCTTTTTTATGCGCGGCTTTTTTATGTAACACAGGGTTGGGCGCTACCCCCCTCCCCCTACTTTTTGCAAATTATTCAGGATCAGTAGCTTCGCGGGTTTTCGGCCGCAATACCCGGCGGATAAACGATTTAGGTCTTAGCCGTATGAAGCTTGATCCGTTTTCGCGCACGCTTCATGATGTTCGAGTTTGGGGCGGTCCGCAAGGGGAGATGTCACATGGTGGGCGTGGAAAACTTAGGTTTTGTTTTGGCGAAAACGAGTGAGTCCTGTCGAAAAAATGGGGAACGTTCCGTCTGTCCCCGGTTTTCGGTTCAATCAAATAAACAGCACCCCTGCGCTGTACAGTCTGCTTCCGATGGCCTTCGGCCTAACGCCAGCGACTAGTAACAGCGCGGCACAGGCAATGACGAGCAGCTGCACATTGAGCGTGCAGTATCCGTCTAACGCACCGGGAGCTGCCAACTAAGAATGGCTATCCTTGAGGCATTGGTGAATAGTTAGCGAGAGGCTATGAGTCTGACTTTAAAAAAGCATTGGCGAGTTGTCGGGGGATTTTTTTTGTTGGGGTTTATTTTGGCTTGCTCATACGCGACATATTTATTCACTAGCTACCCAAATCGCAATCCCAGAGTAGAAAGACTATTCGATTTCCTGTGTCCCCCTTCGTTCCTGACCTTGATTTATTTGGATTTCCCTAACGCTTCCACCACTCAATATGCTGAGGTGTGGGCCTTCGTTGCGTTAATCAATGCCGGATTATACAGTTTAGCCACAGTGCTGCTAATCAGCTTATTCAAAGTTGCCAATCGTGGTAATGGGAGTCGTCTTTAGCCGCAAACAGTGCGGCTGTCCCCAGTTGCACGACGAGTGCGGTGATCCAAGTTAGGCGGGTGGCCCACTCAAGCCTGCTTTTGGCTTGAGTGGGGTAGTTCGACAGTTGGACAGAGCTTTCCTTCTGCTCGTTCGCGTTTTCGTGCTGTCCATTCCGACTCGATCT
>JBAUVJ010000382.1:0-26285 GCA_049583165.1 Candidatus Sulfotelmatobacter sp.
ATTTCTCCAGCGATGATCAAATCCGCCAATATTTTTCGCCGCTATATATAGAGGATGTTTTCGACGGCTCAAGTGCAAAAAAGGCCGAGACCGAAAGGAGAATGACAATGAAAAAGAATCAAAGAATACCAGGAAACACAATGTTATTGGCGGCTCTGCTTATGAGCCTCTTCTTTGTTGGAGCGTTGCAGGCACAGGTGGGCCTTTCAACCGAAGTCCTGAAGTTTACATTGACAGCAGATACCTGCTGGGGCGGAACTATCCTTCAGCCGGGTGACTATACGATTACCATTGGATCCGTCGCCCCGCCACGATTTGCTGTCGTCCGCGACCACGAGGGTCGCTCCGTGGCAAACGTTATGAGCAGACTCACCGAGGAGGCAAGCGTTGAGAAGAGTGCGCTCCTTCTGAAAGAAAAGGATGGACAACTCTGCGTGCATTCCCTCGCCCTCGCGGACTCAAAAATGGTCCTGATCTACGATCCCGCTCTGGCGCGTAAAGAGGTCCAGGAGGCTCGTGCCAACCAGACCGTACCGCTGATGTATGTCAAAAAGTAAGAGCAGCTTTGAGAAGTCACAACTGGAGGCGGGGATTCGTGCCGCTGCGATAGAATTGCGGCTAGTCCCTGCCTCCACCGAATAGGCGGTAGTGGTGCCGTTTGAAATCCACAGCTTGACACGTCTTCACTTAAGACGTGAGAAGATTACAGCATGGAAAAGCGAGAAATTCGGATCGTTAAACGTATCGGCCCAGCCCCGTACCTAGCGATCTGCAGTCGTTGCGACAAGGCCCTTGCCCGTCTAGCATCGCTGGCCTTGTTTGAGCAATGATCTCATCCCACGGGTTGCCGCAATTCCTTCGCGTACCGCAAGTCACCGACTTGGCCGCTAGGGACACGCTACAGAATTTGAGGGATGGGCACTTTGTTGCGCTCCTGGTTTTTACGGGACTTGTCGGCCTTGGTGTACTCATTGAAGGACCAGAACTTTTCCACGACATTAAGGAACTAATCACCCGCAAGTCGAGGGATTATAGGAATTTGCTCGTTCCTTCGCTATACCGCAAGGAACCGAGGCCCCACCCTCTGCTGAAGATCGTTGCCACAATCGGCTGGCTACTGATTGTGGTTGGAGTTACGGGCGAGGGATTTGAAGAAGCGATGATTTTCCAAGAAGATAGAGCCATCCAGACATTCAATGACACCTTCCTGGCATCGCTTAACGACAAGGCCAATGGCGCTCTTTTGGAGCAAGAGAAACTGAAGGCTGCGAATTTAGAGTTGCAGAAGTTAATCCAAGAACGAGACATCAACTCTGACCAACAGAAAGCAATTGGAGATGCATTAAAGTTATTCGCCGGAAGATTCGTAATCATCCAAGTGTATGCATACGACCAGGAAGCCCTACGCTTGGCAACCTTGATCAAGGCAGCGCTAAATTCAGGCAGAATTGATGCGGAAGTATTTCCTAATCCATTCCCGGGTTTCGTTAACTTTCCGGTTGGAGTACAAGTCAGCGGTAGTGACAAGACGTTCGTAGAGCGTCTCAGAAATGTCCTTAGCGAAACCGGCAAACTCACGCTGACCGATCCGAAATGGAAACCGCAAGCTACTTCGGGGCCACGCACGGGAATTTGGTCACAGAAGGCGTCACAAGCAGATATTTTTGTAGGGGTAAAACCGCTTCCAAGCGGCCAAATTGATCTAGCAACGCATCCAAAGGAGGGAGAAGAATTGCTGCCGTTCAGCCAGACCATACAGCTATATAAAGCCAAGTAAGAACAAGACATGCGCACGCGAAACGGCACCAGTACCGGATACGCGCATAACCTGTGGGGCTCACCATCGTGTCGTTGGGCTGGTGTCATCAGTCTTGGGCTTTTTCCCTGACCGTGGCTCATCCGCGACCGGTGACACGACCGGACGGTTCGCTTTGCTCCTTCGAAATATTACTGCGTTCAACGAGCATCCAGTCGAGTGCGACCGGAACCCAGGTCATTGCCTTCAGGATTCACTCCTAGCGGATGCAGGTCGAGCGAGATCATCTTCTTTAAGTGCCAGTTGCTGGCCGGCTGCGAAACGGCGCGAATCCGATTCGCAGGGGCGAGCGTGGCTCCGGCCCATTGCGCAGGTCTAGTCAATACCTTCGTCTGATAGACGCGACAGCCCGCGTTTGCTCTCATGTCCACGAGAAGGTCGCCGTGAGCGAAATCGCAGCGGGCGGGCACAGCCAGTTACGCGCCGAATTCGGAAACGGCATCGCCATCAAAGCTTTCCGGGTAGGGAAGCTTTCAATTCCCAGCGATGTAGCAAATCTGAATTTCAATTCCGTTGAAATGCAAAAGGAGAAAAGAAACATGGCGAATGCGCAGACTGAAATCCGCAATAACGACCAGACCAGTGTCGCGGGCGCCGCGGGATTCGACATGAAGGTCGAAGTCATCGTCATCCCGGTTTCAGATGTCGACCGCTCCAAGAAGTTCTACGCCAAGCTAGGGTGGAGACTGGACGTCACGCCGCCCTTCGTGGTCCAGTTCACGCCGCCGGGATCTTGGTGCTCGGTGCAATTCGGCAAAAACTTTACGTCGGCCGCGCCCGGTTCTTCCGAAGCATATCTCATCGTTTCCGACATCGTGGCCGCACGGAATCAGTTGGTCGCTGCCGGCATCGAAGTGGGCGAGTTCGTCCACCTCAGCCCGCAAGGATTGGTCAGCGGGCTGGACCCCGAACGTCGCAGCTACTACTCGCGTGCGTCGTTCAGGGACCCCGACGGCAACATCTGGCTCCTGCAAGAAATTACGACGCGGCTGCCCGGTCGCGTTGACTCCTCGACGACGAACTTCACCTCGGCGAACGACCTCGCGAGTGCGCTTCGCCGTGCGGCGGCCGCGCACGGCCAGCACGAGGCGCGGACCGGACAGGCCGACAAGAACTGGCCGGACTGGTACGCCGAGTACATGGTGTGCGAGCAGTCGGGCAAAGAGCTGCCGCAATGAACGATCCGCGCATGTTGGTCAAATCGGAAGTTTGACAACCACGCGGAGACCAAGAACCCAAACCGCTCGAAAGGAGAACGCCATGACCCGAACCAGTGCTACACAGCGAGGCAATGAGCAGGCAACCGACAACAATGCGATTCGTCCGTTTCATATGAATTTTCCGGACGAGGAGCTTACCGAATTGCGCAGGCGCATCAACACAACCAAGTGGTCCGATCGCGAAACAGTCCCGGATCAAACGCAAGGCGTACAGCTCGCGACGATTCAGGCACTGGCGCGCTATTGGGGGACAGAATACGACTGGCGCAAGATCGAGGCGAAATTGAACGCCCTGCCGAATTTCATTACCGAGATCGACGGGCTGGACATTCACTTCATTCACGTTCGTTCGAAACACGAAAACGCGTTGCCGCTCATCGTCACGCATGGATGGCCGGGCTCGATTATCGAGCAGCTGAAGATCATCGATCCGCTGACCAACCCCACGGCACATGGCGGCAGCGCATCCGATGCGTTCCATGTTGTGATCCCTTCGCTGCCCGGCTACGGGTTTTCAGGCAAGCCGGCCACTCCCGGCTGGGATCCTGCCCGGATCGCGCGCGCCTGGGTCGTGCTGATGAGGCGCCTGGGATACACGCAATTTGTCGCGCAAGGCGGTGATTGGGGCGCGATCATCACCGAGGTGATGGCGACTCAGGGGCATCCGGAGTTGATCGGCATTCACACCAACATGCCCGGCATCTTTCCGGCCGACGTCGACGCGGCGGCCCTTTCCGGAGCGCCGGCACCATCCACTCTCTCAGCCGAAGAGAAAATCGCATACGAGCGTTTGCAGTTCGTGTATCAAAAGGGCATCGCCTACGGGTTCCAAATGGGGCTGCGCCCGCAGACGTTGTACGGAATAGCGGACTCCCCAGTCGGACTGGCGGCCTATTTTCTTGACCACGACATGCGCAGCTACGAGTTGATCGCGCGTGTCTTTAACGGAGGCTCAGAAGGCCTCACGCGCGACGACATCCTCGACAACATCACGATCACCTGGTTGACGAACACATTTATATCCGGTGCCCGCCTCTATTGGGAGAATTGGGGCAAATTCGGGTATTTCAACGCCAAAGGCATCTCTATCCCAGTGGCGGTGAGCGTATTTCCGGATGAACTCTACCCAGCCCCGCGGAGTTGGGCAGAGCGGGCGTATCCTAAACTCATCCATTACAACCGGCTCCCCAAAGGCGGGCACTTTGCTGCCTGGGAACAGCCGCAGTTCCTTTCCGAAGAGGTGCGCGAGGGCTTCCAACCACTGCGGTCAGGCATGGCGAAGGGAGATGTGAACTTGGCCAAAGCCAGCTAGCTGTTCGCGAAGGCAGGAGAGCTTCGATGCAGGAGTTCTCCTGTTTTTGCTCGGGGAAGAAATTGGTCAGCGTCAGGCGTGGTCCGCGGATAGGAGGAAAGAAGACATGGCAAACACGTCGCTGTTCTCGGCGGCTGCCATCTTGCGGCCGAAGAGCATCACTGACGGGAAGGGAGTGTGTACCACGGAAAATTTTTGAACCGTGCAGAAAGTTACCTGTTATCTTTTCCGGATCAGGTCCGGTAGGGGGGGAAATGAACATTCCAAAGAAACGTACATTGGTGATCGGCGGAGCCTCTTGCCTGATCGTGGTTGGCTTGATCGTTGGCCTGGGGTGCTCCTCGAAGCAAGTCGGGGCGGCGAACGCTTCGCCCGATGTCGAGGTGACTGAGGTCGAGCAGAAGGACGTTCCCATCTACGCCGAATGGATTGGCACGCTCGATGGACTCGTGAATGCCGACGTTCGCGCCCAGGTTACCGGCTATCTGCTAAAGCAAGGCTACCAGGAGGGTGCCTACGTCCAGCAGGGGCAGCTTCTCTTTCAGATCGATCCGCGGCCTTTTCAAGCTGTGCTCGACCAGGCCGAAGGCCAACTGGCACAGGCCAAGGCGCAACTGGCGAATGCGCAGGCGGTGCAACGCCGGGCTGAACTTGACGTCCAGAAATATACGCCACTGGTACGCGAGCAGGCTGCCAGCCAGCAGGACTTCGACAACTCCGTGCAGAACAACCTTGCCGACATAGCTACCGTGGAAACCGCCAAGGCTCAGATTCAGACCTCTGAGGCAGCGGTTGAGACCGCGAAGATTAATCTCGACTTTACCCGGCTTGTTGCTCCCATCGATGGGATCGCGGGACAAGCCCTGCTTCAGGTAGGCGCGCTGGTGAGTCCCAGCAGCGGGCCGGTCACTTCTGTTTCCACGCTTGACCCTATCAAAGTTTATTTCACCGTCGGCGAGCCTCAGTATCTGGCCTTTCGCAAGCGCTATCCGACCGACGCCACCCGCGCCCGAGCCGACAAGAATTTGCACCTCCAGTTGATTCTGGCGGACGGCTCAACGTATCCGCACGAGGGTACGTTTTCCTTCGCGGACCGCCAGGTCAATGAGAGCACCGGCGCGATCCGCATCGCGGCGCTATTCCCCAATCCAGGGAACATTTTGCGCCCGGGCGGCTACGGCAAGGTCCGCGGAATTATCCGGGTCCAGCCGGATGCACTGCTGGTTCCTCAACGCGCGGTGGCAGAACTCCAGGGCGGCTACCAGGTAGCCGTCGTCGACGGCAACAACAAGGTGAACATTCGAACTGTGAAAGTCGGCGATCAAGTGGGCACCGAGTGGGTGATCGCCGACGGGCTCAATCATGGAGAAAGAGTTGTGGTCGAAGGAGTGCAGAAATTGCACGCTGGTGCAACCGTGAATCCCAGACCGTTTGTGGCGCAAGCGAAGGGGAATTGACGCCATGTCAAAGTTTTTCATCAATCGCCCCATTGTTGCCATGGTAATTGCCATCGTCATGGTGCTGGTCGGCACTCTGACGATTCTGACTTTACCGATCGCCCAGTTTCCGCGTATCGCCCCCCCGGAGATCCAAATCCTGTCCACCTACGTCGGCGCGGACGCTCAAACCCTGGAGCAAGCGGTTGCCACTCCCATCGAGCAGCAGATGACTGGCGTGGACAACATGAACTACATGTATTCGCTGAATGCCACGGCCAATTCGACCAGCACCTTGATTGTTGACTTCGATATAAAGACCGATCCCAACACCGATTTCATTCTTGCGCAAAGCCGTGAAACCCAGGCCGCGTCTCAGCTTCCGCTAGACGTCACCAACTACGGAATCACGGTTCGCAAGTCGGTTACTGCTCCACTCCTGCTGGTTGCCGTGTACTCACCGCATGGAACTTATGATGCGACCTTTCTGTCAAATTACGCCTACATCAATCTGGCCGATCCTCTCGGGCGTGCGCCGGGTATCGGCCAGGTTCAGGTATTCGGAGCCGGGCAGTACGCGATGCGGATGTGGGTAAAACCCGATACCTTGGCAAAGCTCGGCATCACGGTCACGGACATCGTGAGCGCCATTCAGGCGCAGAATACCGTGAACCCCGCAGGCAAGGCCGGAGGCGAGCCGGCTCCCAAAGGCCAGGAGTTTACCTACACGGTTCTCGCCCAGGGCCGCCTTCTCTCGCCCGAACAATTCGGCAACATCGTGGTTCGCGAAACTCCCGACGGCGGAATTGTCCGAGTGCGCGATGTGGCTCGAATCGAGTTGGGCTCCCAGGACTACAGCACTGTCGGCCGTTTTAATGGCAGGCAGAGCGCCGTCATTGCCTGTTACCAGCTGCCGGGATCGAACGCCGTGGAAGCCGCTGCCGGCGTCCAGAAGTTAATGGCGCAGATGAGGCAGCGCTTTCCGGAAGACCTGGATTTCGTCGTCGCGCTGGATACGACGCGCGCGGTCACGCAAGGCATCAAGGAGATTGTCGTAACGCTTGTGATCGCGCTGATCCTGGTTATTCTCGTTGTCTATCTTTTCCTTCAGGGCTGGCGCGCAACATTAATTCCGCTTCTAGCTGTACCGGTGTCGCTGATAGGAACGTTCATACTCTTTCCGTTGTTCGGTTTTTCCATCAACACGCTGTCGCTGTTTGGTCTGGTGCTGGCGATAGGCCTTGTGGTGGACGACGCGATCGTCGTGGTCGAGGGCGTGGAACGGCACATCGAGGAAGGCATGACGCCGAAGGACTCCGCGTTAAAAGCGATGGAGGAACTCTCCGGCCCGGTGGTAGGAATCGCGCTGGTTCTCTCAGCCGTATTTATCCCGACAGCTTTCATTCCAGGAATCACCGGCAGACTCTATCAGCAGTTCGCCGTGACGATTGCCATCTCCGTCCTGCTCTCCGCGTTCAATGCTCTTACGCTCAGTCCCGCGCTGGCCGCCTTGCTGCTTCGGCGGAAGGAACCGAGTAGCGGGCTGCTGAGACGATTCTTCGATTGGTTCAACCGGGTTTTCGAGCGGTCGACGGATGGGTACGTCCGGTGGAGCGGCGTGCTGCTTCGAAAGGGCGCCGTGGTCGTGGTCATGCTCGTGGTCTTTGGGGTCGCGGGCGGATTCTTCGCCAGCCGCGTGCCCTCGAGTTTTCTTCCGGACGAAGATCAAGGTTACGCCTACATCAACGTACAACTGCCAAACGGATCTTCGTTGGAGCGCACGACCGCGGTTTCGGAGGAGGTGGAAAAAATATTGATGAACACGCCGGGCGTCCAATATACGACCGGCTTTATCGGCTTCAGTTTGCTCAGTTATGTTCGCACCAGCTACAACGCAACGTATTTTGCAACCTTCAAGCCCTGGGACGAACGAAAGACCAGAGACGAGCAATTTCAAACCCTCAAAGTGCATCTCAACCAGGCGTTCAGCAAGTTACCTGCTGCGGTCGTCTTTGGTTTTTCGCCGCCCGCCATACCGGGCGTCGGGACTTCGGGCGGGTTCACTTTCATGCTCGAAGACCGTTCTGGGGGCGATATTCAGTTCCTTTCGAAGAACCTGAACACTTTTATGGAAGCCGCGCGCAAGCGGCCGGAAATCGCCAGCCTCAGCACCACTTTCTTGGCGAGCGTCCCGCAGGAATTTGTCGACGTGGACCGCGACAAGGTTTTGAAGCAAGGCGTGAATCTGAACGATGTCTATCGCACCATCCAGGCTTTCATGGGCGGCTATTTCATCAATTACTTCAATCGCTTCGGCCGCCAATGGCAGGTCTATATCGAAGCCGAAGGTGAGGACCGCGCCCGGGCCGAAAACGTCGGACAATTCTATGTCCGGAACAATCAGGGGCAGAACGTCCCACTTTCCACACTGACCAGCGTCAAACCGCGCCTCGGTCCGGAATTTACTCTGCGCTTCAACGAATTCCGTTCTGCGCAAATCAATGGCAGCTCCGCACCCGGCTATAGCGCGGACCAAGCCACGGCCGCGCTCGAGGACGTTTTCAAGAAGACGATGCCACGAGAGATGGGCTTCGACTATTCCGGTATATCGTTTCAAGAACAGAAAGCCCGGCAAGGTGTTCCGCCGGCGGTAGTCTTCGGACTTTCGTTGTTGTTTGTGTTTTTGATTCTTGCCGCTCTTTACGAAAGCTGGTCGCTGCCGCTCAGCGTGCTGCTCAGCACGCCGGTCGCGATCTTTGGCGCATTTTTCGTTCTGTGGCTTCGTCGAGTAATTCTCAGTGCCTTCCTGCCTCTCTACCTGGTTCAGATCGAGAGCGACATCTATTCTCAAATCGGGCTGATCATGCTGATCGGCTTGACGGCTAAGAACGCGATTCTGATCGTGGAGTTCGCCAAGGATCAGTACGAGCACGGCAAGCCTCTCGCAGATGCCGCTCTGGAAGGCGCGAAGCTTCGCTTGCGGCCGATCCTGATGACCAGCTTCGCGTTTATCCTCGGCTGCGTGCCGCTGTGGACTGCAACCGGCGCCGGATCGGTGGCGCGGCAGATTATGGGAACCACGGTGATCGGCGGGATGGTGTTGGCCAGCGCGGTTGGAATTTTCTTTATTCCGGGAATTTTCTATCTGGTGGAGAAATGGTCCGGCGCGGGCAAAGAGCCGGCTTCCGGTGCTTTGCCGGCAGCGCCGCCCACACCAGTGCCCGGAGATTGAAATGTGCCGCCCCGGCATGCGTGGGCAGGACTAGCGGAGTTGCGTACTATGAAGCTCGCAAATCTCGTAGCTACGATGTTGGCTTCCGGTTTGCTTGCCGGTTGCATGGTCGGTCCCAAGTATCATCGTCCCGCGGTTCAGACTCCGGCGGCGTATCGCGACCTGGCGCAGAGTCCGCAGCTTCAGGCTCAGACCGCCTCCTACGCTGATCTCCCTTGGTGGCAAGTTTTCCAGGACCCGAAGCTGCAAGAGCTCATTCGCGCTGCGCTCAAGCAGAACTACGATCTGCAAATCGCGACCGAGCGCATCAACGCGGCGCGCGCGCAGCTTGCCATTACCCGCTCCAGTTTATTTCCTCAAGTGGGGACGAACGCCAACTTCGCCGGCGGAAAAGAAAATCTTCAGCAGAGTAAATACAACTTCCTGACCCTGACGGCCGACGCAGCCTTCCAGCTGGATTTTTTCGGAAAACTGCGGCGCGCGAACGAAGCGGCTCGCGCCGAGCTTCTAGCTACGGAAGATGCCAGGCAGACCGTCGTCCTCACCTTGGTTAGCGATGTGGCCAGCGATTATTTCACCCTTCTGGAGCTCGACTTGCAGTTGCAGATCACGAAAGGAACGGTCAGTACGCAGACGGATTCAGTGAAACTCACTAACTTGCGTCTCGAACATGGCGTGGCTACAAAGCTGGATGTGCTTCAGGCGCAGCAAGTCCTCGATACTGCCAATGCTCAAGTCCCAGACCTTGAGCGGCAAATTGCGCAGGAGGAAGACGCGATCAGCATCCTTCTGGGAAATTATCCGCAGGACGTGGCGCGTGGACTTCCTCTGATCGAACAAAACCTTCCTCCGGAAGTACCGCCGGGCATACCTTCATCCATTCTCGAGCGCCGTCCCGATATTCGCGAGGCCGAGCAGATTCTGGTCGCCGCAAATGCCAATATTGGCGTTGCCAAGGCGCAGTTCTTTCCACAGATTTCTCTGACCGGCTCGGGCGGCGGTTCGTTCGGACGCGACAGCGTCTTCTCCAACCTCATGACAACGCAGCTTGGCACCTGGACTTATGGCGGGCAAGTGAGCCAGCCGATTTTTACCGGCGGTGCGTTGAAGGGAAATCTGCATCTGGCGGAATCCCAGCATAAGCAAGCCCTGACTGCATATCAGGAAGCCATCCAGCACGCCTTTGGAGACGTTTCCGATGCGCTGATTGGCTATCAGAAATTTCACCAGGTTCGCCTGCGGCAGCAGGACTCCGTCGCCGATCTGCGGGAATCTGTTCGGCTCTCCAACCTTCGATACAGCGGCGGCACCACGACGTATCTCGAAGTGCTGGATGGCCAGCGGTCGCTCTTCGCCGCCGAACTCACACTCGCCCAGGCGCGCGGCGACGAATATCAGAGCCTGGTGCAACTCTACCGATCGCTCGGAGGTGGCTGGCAGCAATAGTTGTTCTTGCCTTGCAACCCGGTGCGGCTCTGGTCGCGATGTTCCCCGATTCGATGTTTTCACTGGTGACAGGCTCGGGCGCCTGAAACCCGATGAACCCCATTGTAATTGTCACATTCTATTTACACTCGGGGCGATCGCAAGATGCTAAACTCACGTCCCTAGGATTCCATTTCCCATGAAACTTCACTCCAGTTTGGAACCGCAGAATAACGAACAAAGATTGCAAGAGAAACGCAAAGAGCGAGTTGCCGAGTCTAAGCGTATCGAAAGATTGGCAGCGACTCTCGCGAAGAAGACCAGTTCTGTCAGGGCCGCTTAGCTTGAGTGCACTTGCGGCCGATCAGTCCGGGCCCTTTCGAAGAAACAAAGGCTCGGCTTGTAGCTGGGTTGCTGTGCACCAAGTGTGTGCGTGATCTCAGGTCAGGCTCAAGGCAATGAACTCAGCATTGCCGAGAGTGTGGTGGAGCGGGTTGTCTGCCGAGGCCATGACGCGACTTGAAAGTGAGCGCTGCCCTCGGTTCGATTAACGTGGCATGATCAGCGTGACCCTGCAGGACTCATTTCCATGGCCCAGATGGCGGCCGGACGCATGTACATCGAGGCGCGGAAGTTCCCGTCCAGATCCCATGCTTCGGGGGTGCGGAACCAATATCCCTTCGTTTCATAGATCACGTGATACAACCCCCATGCGGTGTGGTAGGCCTCGTCCCGCATTCCTTCGCTCAGCAGAAGAGAGGCGAAGCCAAGGCTGGTGCCAACCCAGACTTCCTTGGCTTGTTCGTTATCGCTCATGATCGAGCCGTCGGGAGCCATCCCATTGGCCGCGCCCATCTCGCCGCTTCCAAACTTCATCACGTTGAAGGCGTATATCATTTTCGATGCGGCCAATTGCATCTCGCGCGGCACCAGGTCGCCCAACCCAGTCATGTTCGCGTACCATTGTCCGGCCAGTTGATCCGTTTGGATGCTGTTGCGATACTCGCTCTCGGTGTCATAGCGAAAGTATTCGCCGTTCCACAGTTTATCGATGTAGGTCTTCTGCGCTTTCAAAAACATTTCGTGGTACGCCGTGGCTGCGTCTTTTTCGCCGAGCGTGCGCGCCATTTCCTCGGAGGCGCGCAATGCCGCCAGCCACAGACCGCCACAATACGCACTGACTCCGCGTACGACCCATGAATCGTAAGTCTGATCGGGATATCCGCCGTTCTCAGGAACTCCGCCGCCATGGTCGAACTGCCGGAGGTACGTTATGGCCTCTTTTACCGCCGGCCACACCTCGCGCAAAAAAGCTGCATCCTTCCGGCCGGTCAGCACGTAGTCACGGTAGACCATCAACACAAACTTCGAATTCAAATCTTTCCAGTCATTCGTATCCTGCCAGCCCGGCTCGTTGACCGCGACGAACGGATCGCCCTCCGGCACACCTAGATCATGGGGAACCGCGCCTTTTTTCTTACGCAGATGAAGGCTGGGCTCTCCCGTCTGCTGCGATTTCCACACCCATTGTCCTTTTTCCGGCCACTCTTTCGGAACAGTCTCGGCAAACTCGCGCAGCACCTCCTTGTCGATGTCCGGCCAGAACTTCAGCAATGGCATAGACGCATAGAAGCGCACGTCCAGAGTGGCGTAGTAGGCGTAGTCGTAGCATTCGAGTAAAGCGAATGAAGGGGGAGTCTTGCTGTCAGCCCCAACCGGACGCCCCCAGAACGATCCTCCATCGGTCAGCGTATAGAGTTCGTTGAAGAGCATGCCTCGGTACCACAGCGGCTTGCTTTCGTCGTTGACGTACGGAGCTTGCCACGCGTCGATCGCATCGCTCCACGTATCGGCATTCCGGAGACCATCGCGAGCGATCGCCCAGGCATTGTTGCCGTCAGTTCCGTAGAAGTCCGTATAGCGTCGATTCCACTGGCGTCCCTGACCGAATTCGACGACTGGAAAGTCCCAAGCGATCACCATGGGAATAATTTTCTTTTCTCCCGGCTGGAGTGTGAAGCGCACAGCCACGGCTCCCGCCAGCTTCTCGCTATCGCTTACCCAAGAGGTATCGTTGTTCGCCAGGCGACCGTCTTTGGCAAAGTGCTCCCAAACCGCCTTCCCGTCTCCCTCTGCCGGAAATGTGGCTTGGTAGGTGACCTCTACTCCCGGCGACTCGAGGGCGGCGATCGCGAATTGTCCGTCAGCCTCATTCGGAGCGGCATTGGCGCGGTTACGCTCGAAGACAATTCCCTTCATGGTCCCAGCGCCCACGGCTTCGCTCACGTAGTGATTGTGATTTCCTTGATTCGGTGCTCCCTGAAAATCGCGCGTGAAGGTGCGGAACCAGCCAACCATATTTGTCCAGGAAAGAAGGACCGACACTGTGACCGCATGGTTTGTGGAATTCTCCGCGTGCCAACGATAAACCGCAACGGGATAACTGGACTCGCGATAGTTATTTGGCAGAACCGGAGAAAATTGTTCGAGCACGACGTGCGCGGGGAATTTTTCCCATTTGTAGTCGAACCACGACTTCGGATACAGCGCCGCATATTCGCCCGCGCCGACTGGATAATCCCACTGCCAGCTTGCAAGCTCGCCATTCTTAGGATGGTCCGTCATCAACATCCGAGCGGTGCCCTGCGCCTCGCTTTCGACCTGCTGAAACATTGCGAACTGATTGGCCGGCACCGGAGCGTACTTATGAACTCCAGCCTTGATGTGCCAGCGCGCGAAGTCACCGCGATAGGTTCGCGAAAAGGTTCCTGAGCCGAATCCTCCGACCGGCGCACCTTGCCAGTAGCCGTCATCGATGACGGTCGCGCCGCGCATGACTCCAGGATTCGTCAGCGGAAGGCCGAGCGGCCGGCGCCAGGCGGCTTTCGGGATCGTATCGCCGGCCCAGGCCGCCGATGCAAGGACAACAATCGTAATAAGAGCGGCCAGACGACGGCAGAACTCGATCTTCATGAATCTCCAGGAATCGGATGTTCACTTCATTGCGACCACTTCACTACATCCGTTGCATCACTTCTCCGACCAGTACTTGTGAAATCCCTCATACTCAGTCACCACCTGGGCGAGGATGGTTCTTCTCAGCTCCAGCATGTCGACTGAACCTTGCTTCTTGTAAATCACTTTTCCGTCGGGAGCGATCAGTACGGTATACGGGACGGCGGATTGCCATTCGGGATCGAAAGCGGCTTGCAAAGCAGCGGTGTCGTCCGATGCGAATAGAAGATTGCGGCTGGTGGCGTGCATCTTTTCCAGATAATGCTGCACAGCACTCTTCTCATCGGGCATGTTGGCCGCGACCGTTACGAGTTCGAGGTCGCGAACGCTATACATCCGGAACGTGTCCTGAAAATCAGCGAACTCGTGGATGCACGATCCGCACCAGGTTGCCCAGAAACTGATCAGAAGCGTCTTGCCCGTCGGATTCGTGCGCAGCTTCTTCAAGTCTACGGCGGTGGCCATCTCCAGCCCTACTGGCTGAGATTCGATTTTCCGCAAGGCTTCGATTTGCGCGGCTTCCTTCTCTTTCCACTTCGTCGAGCAGCCGACAACCCCGGTCTGAGTAACCGTCACTTCCTTATGAGCGAGCAATGCATCGATGGCATCTCGCGCCTCTCGGGTCTTCACCAATTCCGGGCGATAGCTGCTGTCGACCCGCCCCTGATAGCGAAGCCGGCGCTCGCGGTCGAAAATAAATACGTGGGGTGTGGCCTGTGGTCCATAAGCACGCGCTACTGACTGAGTGTCGCCGTCGTAGAGGTAGGGATAGGTGAGATGTTTGAACTGCACCCGGATCTTCATCTCCTCCAGGCTGTCGCTCATATCCGAGGAGTCGAGTTCATCGATGGTGAGCGCCTTCGGATCATTCGGTTGAATGGCAACCACTGCGACGCCGCGATCTTTGTAATCGTCTGCAAGCTGTGAAATGCGGTGCTCATAGATTTGCGCGATCGGGCAATGATTGCAGGTGAAAACGATCACCAGCACGGGGCTCGATGCATAATCAGAAAGCTTGTGAATTTTGCCGTCGACGCCCGGAAGCTCGAAGTTCGGCGCCGGCGAGCCGATGGCCAGGATCGGGTGCGACTCCTGCGCCCGAGAAGTTAAGGAAACCGCACATAATAGGAGGACTCTCCACATAATATTTCGTCTCTCTTCTCGCTGCGGCCTTAGTTGGCCGGAACGGGTCGTGGCGTTGCATCGGCATCGACCAAGCCTGTGGCCCATCGAATTGCCTCGGTATACATCTTCTGCAGATTGGGATTGTCCCAGCTCTCCTTGGGATGGCCGAGAGTTGAGTAGTAAACGCGGCCCTTGCCATACAGTTTTGCCCAGGTCACTGCGAAATCGCGGTCGGTGCGGTGGACTTTTGGATTCGACAGATCGAGCTTGCTGGCATCAAGACGCATCAAGACCCGTACTTTGTCGCGCGAGTAATTTCGCATTTGATAGATTTCGTCCTTAAGCACGAACGAATGTGGCCACTGCGCCATACCAGGAAAGTTTGGGTCTTCTACCAGGATTGGGGCATCGAAAGTTCCCCAGGGATGTTCGTCAAAATAACCGCCAATCATCTCTCCGTACTCTGGCCAATCGGTTAACGTAATGGTCGCGCTGTGCACGCCGATGAATCCCTTGCCGTCCTCGTGGACAAACGAGAGCAGGTCCGCCTTCTGTTGCGCGTCCATCTCCAGATTGCCACCGGTAAAGAACAAAACGGCGTCGAAGTCGTTGAGGTTTTTGGCGTTGTATTCCAGCTTTTTCTTGGTCAATGCTTCTGTGTCCGTTCGGATCGTGGTGTCCCACAGCCCCGTTTCGTTGCCCAAACGCTCAATGGTTGCCATCGCGTGAGAAACCGATTCGTGGCGATATCCTTTTTCCTCGCCGATCACGAGTAGACGTTTCTTTTGCGGAGGAAAAGATTGGGCAATGCAAAGACTGCAGAGTGCCATCACAAATACGAAATGGGGCAGCCGTCCGATTCTCATTGGGACAAATTCCTTTCTGTGCATCTCAAGAAGGCTGCGTTACACGAACTGCGACGATGATTTTCAGAAGATAGAGATCATCTGAAACCGCTATTCCTCCATGACTCCGTACTGGAATCGCGGAGGCAATTTTGCTCCATACTTTTCAACCATGCCTAAGGTGAGGGCTTGTGCCGCAATTAGCGAGGTCAAGCCTTCCCACGGTTCCGGCACGGAGCTGATCTTCACCGGCATCAACTTCTCGGACGCTTCACGCTCTTCAGTCCCAACCAGGATCACCTTGCCCCCGCGTGCGTTGCAATCATGGGCGAGTTTGAGCCCGAGTTCGGCCTCTCGCCCCACTGCGAGAATGATGGCGACGTGGGACTCGTTAACATCCAGCAATGGCCCATGTCGAAACCCTGCCCCAGAGTGAGCGGCAGCTCGTTGACCAGTCATTTCGCGAATGCATAACGAACTCATAATGGCGCCGCCATACGCGGCGCCCCGGCCGATGACCTCGATATTCGCCGCTGCACGGCAGAACTCCTCTAGTTCGCTTCGCTGATCGAAGACCCGATCGAGATTATCGGAATAGACGTCGAGCACTTGCGCTGCATCTGCCTGCCACCCGCGTCCGGCGAGGTGAGAAGCCATCGCGATGCATGCCGCAGTGGAGTTGGTGTACGTCTTGGTCGCGTTGGCATATTCCGGCCCGGCCAGGATGGGCAGCCTGATCTGCGCAGCCGACCAGCAGGTGCTTTTTTCGTTGTTGCACAATAGAGCAAACGGGTTCTGCGTGTCTTCTTTGCACAACTGCACCAGCTCCGCGCTCTCGCCCGAAGTGGTCAGAAGGATGGAAACGGCGACTCGGTCCCGGACTGCACGAGCGTAGTGCAACCACTCGCCGGCATCGACAAAAAAAGAAGATCGTCCGCACGATTGCAACCATATGGAACCCGTAATCGAAGAACAATAGGAAGCACCCATTCCAACGAACAAAACAGGGCCGGTCGCCGAAGCGACGTGCCGCAGTTTATCGAGCTCCGCCCGAATCGATTTCTCCTCGCTGTAGGCGCGAATGAGCTCGGCAAGCCGTTCCGGTTGTTCCCGGCATTCTCTTTCATAAATCGAGGTCATGCTCTGGGTGCGCAACTCGCCAGGCGGCTCGATTCCAGAAATCCAGCGCGGCTGTGCGTTCATCGTATCTTCCATCGTGTCCTCAGTAGTCTCTTCGCCGCTCCAACACGCCGTCGTATCGTGGCTCCTAATAGTTCTTAATGAATAATTATAAAGATTGAGATATCATGCTGTCGAGGTAAATATGTGACCGGCATCCGCCCCGCTGGGCCAACACACGTAAATCGCGGGTTCATTCTTAGAATTTCCTCGATTGCCGCAGTGGGCGGCGTCCTCTACGGCTACGACATGGGCATCATTGCGGCCGCCGCCATCTTCGTGAAGCGGACCTTCGCGCTTTCGACGCTCATGGAAGAACTGGTTGTCAGCATAGTGCTTGTCGGAGCCATGGCCGGAGCTATGGCTGGAGGCGAGATTGCCGACCGGATTGGACGCCGCGCAACGCTGGTGTGGGCTGCTGGCATTTTTATAGTTGGTTCACTTTTAGCGCCCCTTTCTCCGAACGTTGCGACCCTGATCGTCGCGCGTGCGATCATCGGCATTGGAATTGGCTTCACGTCTGTCACCGCGCCGGTCTACGTCTCCGAACTCGCGCCCCCGCAATCGCGCGGAATGCTGATAGGACTCTACCAATTCGCTCTCACGGTCGGAATTGCTCTCGCGGATTTAGTTGGATACTGGCTTGCCACACAGCAGGCATGGAGACTGATGTTCGGCATCGCCGCCGTGCCCACGCTATTCTTTCTGGGCATCATCCTCATGGTTCCAGAAAGTCCGCGCTGGCTCTTCGCGCACAAGCGGCGGCAAGACGCAGAGAGCGTGCTTCGCAGCTACACGGACGAGCGCGGGACGGAACAATTTATCGAGGACATTCAACAAGGCCTCAGCGCTCCCATGGAGCAGAGTTGGAAAGCGCTGTGGAGTCCAGCTGTGCGCGGGTCACTCTTTATTGCCGTCGGGTTGACGGTGCTGCAGCAAGTGACTGGCATCAACACCATCATCTACTACGGTCCACAGATTTTCGAGTTGGCGGGGATCGCCTCGCATGCCAGCGCGATATTCGCGACGCTATTGGTTGCGGTGGTGAATGTGGCGGCAACCGTGGTCGGCATCATGCTCGTGGATCGAGTGGGGCGCAAGCCGCTGCTCTACGTGGGCGTCACGGGGATGACGATCGCGCTTTTCGCGCTCTCGTTTGCGTTCAGCCGCAAGGACGCGCTCGGCTCGTCTTTAGGTGTTATCGCAATCACCTGTCTCATGACTTACATCGCGTGTTTTGCGTTCAGCCTCGGCGCGATCGCCTGGATCCTCGTATCGGAAGTCTTTCCCCTTCGCGTGCGCGGGCGCGGTGTGGCCGTTGCAACGCTTTTTTCCGGCATCTCAAATTTCCTGGTTTCGCTTACGTTCTTGTCCCTCATCAATGCAGTTGGAAATGCTTTCACCTTTGCCATCTATGGTGTGCTCAGCATCGTAACGCTTGTGTTTGTTCGTTTTGCCGTTCCCGAAACCTGCGGGCGTGAACTGGAAAGCATCAGCGTCCCAAGGGCAAATCAGAACGCATCTTCTGCGCAATAGACGATGAATTGCTTCCCGCACTCGTGCAACGCTCATTTGGAAGTAAAGGGAGCGAGGCGGCACTATTTCTAGAAGCCGCGACCCCTACTCGGCTAAACGAACGCCTGACTCTGCTTTATCCAGCGCCAAACGAATGGTGCCCATCAGTTGGGCGTCCTGTCCCAAGCCGCTGAGGGCCAGCTTTGGCGGTACCAGCGAGTTGTACCGCTTCAGCATGCGTTGGGTGGCGTCTCGCAGGGGTACGTTCACACCTACTCCTCCTCCCAACACGAAGAGTGAGCTATTCAGGATAAGAGAAGTGTTGTACACGGCGGACGCAAGTATGCGAGCCGTTCGATCGAGGACGCTCTTGGCGAGCGGATCCCCGGCGTGGGCGCGGTCAAAAATCTCGGTTGCGCTCAGATTACTTTGGAACGAGGCACCCTTTCCGTTACGAGAATGCCGCCATTGCGACTTAATACCTTCGCCCCCAATCACGCTTTCGAGTGCCCCCGGCTTGCCCCGTCTGCGAGTCAACTCCGGGGTTTCTGGAACCAGCATGTAACCGACTTCTCCGGCGGCGCCATCCGCTCCCTGGACCAACTGTCCGTTGACGAAGATTCCCATGGCAATGCCAGTTCCAATCGCCAGGAAGACAAAATTTCGCACGCCGCGCGCGGCCCCCAGCCAGTGCTCACCTATCGCGCCCAACCTCACATCGTTTTCCACCACCGCTGGAACGCCGAGCGCCGACTCCAGCAAACTCCGCAGCGGGATATTCTTCCAGCCCTTCAGATAGGACGTTGCGATGACCACCCCCGCGTCCCGGTTCGTGATTCCGGGAGCGCCAGCCGCTACGGCCAAAAGCGAGCGACGGGGAACTGAAGCTTGCTGCAGTAGATAAAACACACCTATGCGAATCTGCTCGACCACCATGTCAGGAGAAGATCTTCTCTTGGTGGATGTAGACCACCTGCCCAATACGGTTCCCTTCGTGTCGGCCAAAGCGATTCGGAGATTGCTGCCTCCGATGTCGATGCCGACCACGTGTCCGCAATCGACGTTGATGTGCGCGCGCCTAGAAGTTTCAGCACTTTCGCGCCTGCCGTTGGCCGGGGTATCGATGAGGCCTTTTTTTCTAAGCACGGCGACGGCCGCGGAAACCCTTCGACGCGTGAGACCGGCGGCTTGCTCCAATTCGGCGGTTGATTTGAAGTCCCGCTCGCGTAGTAGGCGCAAAATCTCGCCGGCATCAGTCTCCCGAAATATTGCAGGTGACGGCGTCGGGTCTTTGGAAGACTTCATGGAAGACGAACGGTCGGTCATTGGCTTGGAACAGGGCTGCCTGCCTAAACTAATTTATCTTTATTTAGTAAGTCCAGTCAAGACAGTTCTTGCGAGCATCGGGCGGAATTGACACGGCGGCGCTAGACTGCGAGATTCGCAGGCTGGAGTAGGCCAAGGATGGTGGATTCCAATGCTGTTTGAATGGCGCCCCACAGTACAGCCGAGGGACCGAGCGCCCCTAACTTCACCTCTACCACCGCAACCTCGTTGCCCACCAACAGGGTCCTCACCTCTTGCAGCAGGCGGGGATGGCTGCCCACTTCTCCCGCCAGCAAAACCACGCTCGGGTTGAGAATGAGGGCGAGATCGAGAACGATGTCCGCCAAAATACTAGCGCGCTGGTTCAGGATTTTTTTAGCTTGGGCATTTCCAGCGGCCGCAAGGTCGAAAACCGCGGATGCGCGATCCACCTTAGGATGAGACCGCGCCGCGTTGCGGCCGGCGCGCCAACTCTTCAGGATGCCGGGGGCGCCGAGTACCTTTTCGAGCCTTCCATGTTCGTGCACACTCGGGCGGTCCCTCGATATGTTCGGTACTCGCATGTATCCGATTTCTCCGGCGGACCACTGTGATCCGCGATAAACCTTCCCGCCGATAAAAATACCCGCGCCGACGCCCTCACCGATGGTGATGAAAACGAAGTTCTTTTCTCCCTGCGCTGCACCGCGGTAGGCTTCGCCCTGTGCTCCCAGGTTGGTATCGTTCTCGACGGTGACGTGGCACTTCATCTCTTTCTCCAGCATCGAGCCCAGCGGCACGCTCCTCCAGTCCTGTAGCGCCGTAAAGGCAGTCACAAGCCCCCCCTTGACATCGACAATGGCGGGAACGCCTACAACGAGACCCAGCAGATGATCTCCCGGTTGCGAATGTTTGCCCAAGAGAATGCGGATCTCAGATCCGATGAGAGCGCAAACTTCCGGCGGAGTTGAGGCTGAACGCGGGAGTGCGATTTTCGATCTTGCAAATTCCCGTCCGTCCAAGTCGGTCAGAAGAAAAACAATAAAGTCTGTCCCGATTTCAACGCCGCCGACGGATCCCCGCTCTGCCCGGAAGCGAAGTATGTCGGGGGGCCGGCCGCCAGTCGAGTCTCCTTCGCCAATCGGCTCAATCAGCCCCGCGGCAGAGAGATGAGCTACAACATTGGTAACTGTGGGCGCGCTCAAGCCGGAGGCGCGAACCAGGTCCGCCTTGGAGCACGGGCCGGTCGCGCGTAGAAGCCTCAATAGCACTTGGGCGTTCGTATGGCGAAGCAACGGAGGTCTGCCGATCAAGACTGGTTCTGCCGTCACTGGAGATTTACCGGCGTCATCTATCGTTTTGAGCCTCATGTCCCAAACATGGTAAGGCCTTATCGGGATTGGATGCCAGCGGTTACCCCGGCTCAACTACACTCTCCGCTGCGCTCGGGTACATTATAATGATTCATAAGTAAATCGGTATCATGCTCAATTCGAGGCCGCCTGAAGGCCAAATCGAGGATTGGCAATGCCACTCTCGCAAGTGCTTCGTTCGTGGTTCATCGCTCAACGTCGCCTACGGATGACAGTCCTGCTAGTGGTCGTCGCTACCGCAAGCCTGGCCCAGGTCTCCAAGCCCAGATTCAAAGCTGTTGCCTTGGCAGAGGCCGGTGGAATCCATAAGCCGTTCGTCGACGCGGCCAAGGTCTGGTTGCAGAAAGAAGCGGTCAAACAAAACTTTGCGATCGATTACATTCAGGATACGAGCAAGATTGACGAAGAGTTCCTGTCTCACTATCAGTTATTTATCCAACTGAACTACCCGCCTTATGGTTGGACCCCGAAAGCCGTCGCAGCCTTCGCGAAATATATTGAGGAAGGCCGTGGAGGATGGATCGGTTTTCATCACGCCACATTGCTCGGGGAATTCGACGGGTATTCTATGTGGCCCTGGTTCTCCCAGTTCATGGGAGGGATACGATTTACAAGCTACATTCCAACCTTTGCCACCGCCAAAGTCGTCGTGGAAGATCCCTCACATCCTGCGATGAAAGGGGTGAAGGCCTCCTTCACAGTGGATCGAGAGGAGTGGTACACCTACGACAAGTCGCCGCGCCCCAATGTGCATGTCCTCGCCACGGTAGACGAAACTACTTACTCGCCCGACACGATCATAAAGATGAAAGGAGATCATCCTGTGATATGGACCAACGAACACTATAAGGCCAGGAACATCTACATTTTTATGGGACATCATCCGGAGTTATTTCAGAATCCTGCCTTCACGGCAATCTTCAGCAATTCGATCGCGTGGGCAGCGCAGAAATGAGCAAGCCCCTCGTCCTACTGACCCTATTAACCGCAAGCCTAATTTCCGCCGCGCAAGGCCCAGCCCAACAACCTCGCTTTCGCGTGCTCGCCTTCTATTCGGCGAGCGCGGAGCCAGATCACGTGCAGTTTGCGGAGGGAGCGCTGAAGTTCTTCTCTGTCATTGCCGCGAAAGACAACTTCGCGTTCGAAGCGACAACCAATTGGGCAGATCTGAATGAATCGCGTCTGAAACAATGCCAGCTCGTCATCTGGCTGAATGAATCGCCCACGAAACCAGAGCAGAGACGCGCTTTCCAACAATACATTGAAGCCGGTGGCGCCTGGCTGGGATTTCACGCCGCCGGGTACAACGACAAAGACACGAACTGGCCGTGGTTCGTCGAATTTTTGGGAGGTGCAGTTTTCCACATCAACTCTTGGCCTCCCTTGCCGGCACGATTGACGATAGATGATCGAAAGCACCCCGCGACCAAGAACCTCCCGGCTGCCTACGAATCACCATCCAACGAATGGTATGTCTGGAAACCAAGTCCGCGTCTTAATCGAGATGTGAAGATACTAGTGACTCTCGATCCCTCCAATTATCCGATAGGGTTCAAGGATATCCTTACAAGTGGGGACTTGCCCGCGGTTTGGACCAATACGAAGTATCACATGATCTACATGAATATGGGTCATGGAGACAAGATCTTCGCAAGCCCCGTTCAGAATCAACTGATCGAAGATGCGACGATCTGGCTCGGGACCAATGCAGGCGCCAAGACAGATGTCGAGATGGCTACCAAGCCGACTCAAGGGATGGCGCCCGCGGCCGCAGGCATCGAAGTTAGCCCTCGCGCGGTTGTGATAAATCCTAAAACCCACAAGGTTTACGCGGTGAACTCCGAAAAGGGTACGGTTATGGTGATCAATGGCAGTGCAGAGCCCACGACCGTGGCGGTCGGGACGGAGCCTGAGGCAATCGCAGTAAATTCTGTCACCAACAAGATTTATGTCGGGAACTCCGGCAGTGGCAGCGTATCCGTAATCGATGGCGTAAGTAATGTCGTAACGGCGACGGTGAAGGTCGGAGATTTGCCTTGTGTGGTTGCGGCGAATCCGGCGACCAACAAGATTTACGTCTCGAAGACCTTCAGCAACACGGTCACCGTAATCGATGGGGCAACAAACGCCACCACCATTTTGAAGGCCGGAGTGCAGGCAGATGCGATCGCCGTCAATTCAATAACTAACAAGCTCTATTTGATCAGCTACGAGTCGAAGGAAGTGACGATAATCGACGGGGCGACCGATAACATCACAACGGTTGCTGCGGGAAGAACCCACTTTTGGGGAATTGCTGTTAATTCGGAAACTAACAAAGTTTATCTCGCAAATGCAGGCAACGCGAGTGTCTCAATAATCGACGGCGCAACTAATGCTGTTACTTCGGTGAACATAGGAGATATTCCCTGCGCAATTGCTGTCGACGCGGCCGCAAACAAGATATACGCAGCGAATTATGCCGATGATAGCGTTACCGTCATCGACGGAGCGAGTAATTCCGTGGTTGCTACGGTGAAAGTGGGTTCACATCCACAAGGACTAGCAATCAACCCACAGACCCACAGAGTCTACCTCGCAAATACGCACAGCGACAGCGTGACTGTCATTGATGGAAAGAACAATTCGGTGATCAAAACCGTTAAGACTGGACAGGGGCCGTACGCGGTCGCGGTAGATAGTGCAAGCAACAAGGTCTACGTGGCGACCATCGCGGGAGATAATCTTACGGTGATCGACGGAAGGTAGAGCGGACTTGCTTCTGGCAATGAAAAACGGCAGTCGCGCGGTCGTGACTGCCGTTTTCCTGGGAAGAGCTACAGCTGTTTAGAAATAGAACTTTAGAGCAAACTCAAGATTTCTGGAGTCCTGGCTCCCCGTAAGGTCGCCGAAGGTATTGGCCCCCGGGCTGAAGTACATATTTGGTGCAGCCAGATTGGGGTGGTTGAACGCGTTCAGAAAATCGGCTCGGAACTGTAGCCGCTTCGATTCGCCGATGGGGAAGTTCTTCTGCAAACTCAAATCCACATCCACATAATGCGGTCCGATCACCGGGCCTTGTGCGGGACAATTGCCAAATGTTCCAGCCGCCTCCTGTGTGAACGTGTTATTTGCATTCGAAAACCACTGGTATTGATCGCCAACTCCCGCAACGTTCACGATCTTGCGGGTGTACTGGACGGGTCCATTGCAGTTCGGGCGTGCGGAACCCGGTCCAGCACCATCGGCCCCTGTGAATGTACCGGATTCGTCGGGGCCGTAGACCGCCAGGGGGAAACCAGCGTGATACGAAAATATCGGACTCACAGACCAGTTTCCAACCACCGCATTCACGGCGGCAGGAAGATCCTGACCGTATGCCTTTCCCCGTCCCAGGGGCAGTTCGTATAAAGCATAGGCGCTCAGGACCTGGTTGGAGTCGTAATAGCAACGCGCCCAGTTCGACGCCGGGTTGTAAAGGTTCTGCCAGTAGGGAAAGGAGCTCGAAGTTTCGGAATTCGAACTGTAGGTACCGTAGTACCCACTGTTATTGGTCATGCATTTGCCCCAAGTGTAGGCGATCTGCCCTTCCAGTCCGCCGCTGGTCCGCTTTTGCAGCACGGCCTGCAAGGCGTCATAACGCATGGTGCCGACCGAGGCTGTGTCGTAAACATCGGCAAAGTTGTTCGGACCGTAGCCCGTTCCGTTGTACCCGCCGATGAACGGCGTGTTATTCGTGCCCGGTTGCAATTGCCCAAGGTCGAGGGGGACAACCAGGTGCGTGACTTTCTGACCAACGTAGCCCAATTGCGCAGTTAGTGTTTTGTTGAACTGATGTTGAATCGAAAAATTCCACTGTTCCCCAATTGCAGGCTGGACGGTTGGACCCCAGGCAAACATGGTCGCGCCATCCACAGATTGCGGTTGAGGTTGCGCACCCCCCGTGGCTCCGGCTTCCGTGGTATAAGGTGTGGCGCCTGTTGTGTCCAAATTCGTTCCACCGATTTGGGTTGGGGTATATGGCGGATTACGCGGCAGACGCAGATTCGTGCCCGTGCCTTCTAAATAAGAGGAGACGCCGAACGCGCCACGAACCACAGTTTCGCGATGGAAAAACTCCGGAGCCCAGGAGAATCCGAATCGCGGCTCGAAATTTCCCAAGTCGTCGTACCTGCTGTTATAGAGTCCTCTGCTGTATCCATTATTTCCGACTATTCCAGTAGGGACAGTGCTACTTCCGGGAAACTCTACTATGCCAGTTGTGATATTGACATTTACCTGCCGATTGTTGGTTTCGATCCAGGGAGTGCGTGACTCATAACGCATTCCGAGATTCAAGGTCAAGGAATCAGAGATGTGCCAATCGTCTTGCACGAAGCCGGCCAGCAGCCAGTCTCTTTGGTGGAATCCACCGCCCAACGCTCCTCGAGATACGGAATCCGGCAGTCCAAGAGCAAAGCTCGCACCCGCGTCTCCGCCAATCAGTCCGTCGCCGGATTGGGATGTGTATGCATTCGTGTAGCCGATGTCGCCCAGAACTCCTGCATTTCCGGGATAGGTGATGTTCAACCGGTACCGGTTCATCTGGTATCCGAACTTGACATTGTGGTGACCGTGACTCCACAACGCATTGTCAGATATCTGCCAGACGGTGGAAGCGAATTTTTGAACGATGGTGCCATTGCCAAAACTGCCGTAGTTACCCGCGCCACCTCCGTTTAGGGCGCTGGTGAAGGTGATCTCCGGCAAGCCGGTAATGCCGCCTTCGGTTACACCGGCGATACCGCTCTGTTGGGCGAGAGCTGCAACCGATTGAGCGAAGGTGGTATTCGGACCGAATGGCAAAACGTAGTTCACGCCGACGCGGAACTCGTTGAGTAGAGAAGGACTGAAGATGTGGGTCTCGTCAAAGGCGGTATTGTCAATATGCGCTTCCGAATCGCTGTTCCCGCCGAGCAGGAACGACGTGGTCAGCGGATCGATTTCCTTGCCCCGCGAATAGCGCGCGAAAAGACGGTCCTTGGAGGAGGCATTAAAGTCGACTTTGAAATCTTCCTGGTCGTCGTTGTTCTGGCTCCCGTTAAACTGCGCAGCAGTATTGGGAGTTGCGGGGCCAACGGGTTGCGGGTAGAGAGACGAGGCCATGAGCACTTTGAATGCGTTATCCAGGCGATTGGTCGGAATGATGTTGTGGGCGAACGGAACCGGATTACCTGAAAGCACGCAGGGCGTGCCGCTGATTCCCGTGCCCGCCTTACAAGGATCGTAAATCTGCACTCCGTTTGGGCTTGTACTGGTAGGAGCTAGAAGCGCACTGAAGTCTCCCCCGCGTTCTGCAGGGCTCAACACCGTGAGGGTTCCAAGCGCGAGTGGATGATCGAAGCGGGCTCCCTGATAATCGGCGAAGAAAAACAATTTGTTCTTAATGACAGGACCGCCGACGGTGCCGCCAAACAGATTCCAGCGCATCTTGCCCTTGGGAAGCCCGCCGACGCCACCGTTCTCATT
>JBAUVJ010000383.1:0-2224 GCA_049583165.1 Candidatus Sulfotelmatobacter sp.
ATCACGTCCTGATCGAACCAGATGACCTCGAACTCAATGCCTCGCATGATGAAGATTGTAAGAGATGGTTGACGCTATCAGGCCGATTTCACTCTTTGAGAATTGCTGGCGCTCTCCTGCGAGTACTTTTCAAGAATAAACCGCTCAAATTCCGGGCATCCCTGATGCTCAAATGTGAGGAGCCCCGGCGCGATGGCTCCGGGGATTGTACCGGACGCCCCAGTCGTCCGGCGGCTACCGGGTGGAGCCAACCAGTTTCGGGCGGGAGTTGCACCCTCTGAAGTCCAGCGCATTTCCTTGCGCCAACCACTAACTGTTCTAGAAAAGGATTCGTGTTAGCCCGCATTATTCATGAAGAGTGGAGTGGCGTGTGATTGTTCGCATGAGTGATATGTAATTGCGACGACGGGGGGATTTTCCTTCGATCGGGTTATTGATTCCAAAGGATTAGTCGGGTTCAAATGTCAATTTTGACAAGTGGTGACACACCTTCGCCAAGAGTGCAACCAGTCTGGTTTCGGATTGTAAAAAGTGGGAGATTTATCCGCTCTGCGCTCCCAAACGGCAGGCGATAAGACGGAAGGCAGGAAGATACGGGAACGACGTGGGCAGGTGAATGACCCAGCGTCGTACCGAGACCAAGACCCGAGCGCCAAGCTTCAGCAGTCGTTCGCGCAACATGTCCACTTGAGCGCGGGCACAAGCGGTACCGGCAGCCCGCAAGCGCAACTCCTGCATCAGGACATAGGCCGCGGCTGTGAGTAGTACGCGAAACTGATTGGCCCAGAAGCTGGTGCAACTGGTGCGGTCGATCTCGAGCTTGTGCAGCTCCTTTATGCGATTCTCTATGTCACCGCGCTGGCAATAGACCCGTTCGTAAATCCACTGTGGACTTTGTTTCATGTTGGTGATGACAAACCGGGGATTGTCTTTGGACTCTTTGTCGGCAGCGCGGACGACCTCGGCTTTGATGATGACGCGGCGCTGGCATGGCCACTTACCGGCCTTGTACCGGACTTCCCCGTAAATATGTTCGGTCTTTCCGCTACGCCGCGAGAGCTGGCGCGCTCGCCGCATTCCGCTTTCGGCGGCGCGCTTCAACACCGCATTCTTGGCCATCGCCACCACATATTCCAGTTTCGGCTGGGCGTCCAAAAACTCCAGCACGGCCGGATGCGCGAACCCGCCATCCAGGCGTACCCGAATCCGTACTCCAGGAAGGCGGCCACGAATCATCCTCACCAAACGCCGCAGCAGGGCGACTGCTCCCACCGCTGCTCCCACGTTGCCGGGTCGTAACACCGCGGCGCAGAGATATTGTTCGGCTTCGTCGTTGAAGCTGACAAAACCCAGCACCGGCAGGTAGCACCAGGTGTCGTAATATCCGTTGAAGAACGACAACTGTTGTGCGCCGTGCGTGGGATCATCGGTCGGATCCAGATCGATAGTGACGCGATAGGCGCGATGACGCAGCCGCTGAGCGTGACGCCGGATCACACTCTCGGCCAGGAACTCGCCCGCACGATAGAGCTCCTTTACCCCAACTCCGTTCTCGAAACGCGACAACGTCGGCTGCGAAGCCAGGTCGCGACCCTCGATCGGATCGCGATCCAGAAGTAGTTTGTGAATCGGATCCTCGGACAGGCGGGCCGAATCGTTGGCGTCCGGGTAGCCGCAGGCGATCGAGAACACTCGCTGCGCCACCAACTCGCGTAACGAGTGATCCACTTTGCCGGCTTGTCGCTCGTCTCGCAGGCAGGAGGCCAGTCCGGCCACCAAATCATAGTGCCGATCGGCGGCCTTCAGCAGCAGAGCTCCACCGTCGGAACTCCCCTCTCGCTGATCGAACTGGGCCACGACAGGCTTGCGAAAAATTCCTGGGAACAATAAACACTGTGTTGTGCTATCTTCAGACATTCAGAGGCCTCTTTTGTTGCCGCAAACATTGTCTTGACAACATGTTTGTAACAGAGGAGGCCTTTGTTGTCTTCAAATATATGAATTAAGCAGGCTAAGCCGAGGTCGCAGCCGGCTCGCAGACCCGAAAATGAATCCGCGGGACACCAGCGGATGCAGCCAGAACCCTTCCCGAATCACAAAATCACTGAGACTGGAGAGAATCTAAGTCGCGGAGTCCATTTTTCCGCAGCCTGCTAGAGGATCGGCTGACCGATCTTCATGGCCGAGTTCATCGCGGAGCCTATCGAGCGCAACCCTCGAGAAG
>JBAUVJ010000384.1:0-3999 GCA_049583165.1 Candidatus Sulfotelmatobacter sp.
CTCTACCGCCGGGCGCAGCGACCTGAGGATTCCAGGGCTGCCCTGGAATCGTTCATGCGTCTCAAGCAGGAGGCGGATGCGGCACAGGCGCAAAAACTAGAGGACAAGATGAAACGATCGCCAGAAGCGCAGCAGGCAAGTCGATAAGACAGGCGCATTTTTTTCGGTTATTTTTTGCCTGAAGAGAAGTAAAAGTTGACCCGATCAGTTTTGGCAGTCGCAGAAAGTATCAACGAGTTCGTGGTGAAGGGTGGTAAACGATTACTGAAACTCAACGAGTGAAGGCGATTGCCGGGGTTGCCGAAGGTCGAAGAAGTTAACCGTGAAGTTAACCGTTTCTCTCGTCTTGGAGGCGTGCAGCCATGAATCTGGGGCAACGATTTGCAGCGAAGGTATTGACCATTAGTCTCGTAGCATCAGCCGTGTTCAGTTTTTCCTCACTGGCCGTTGGACAGGCGAATCAAGGCGCGATCGCCGGCACCGTCACTGATCCGACGGGGGCGGTTGTGGTAGCCGCCAAAATAGTTGCCCGAGAAACTTCGAGGGGCACAAAGTATGAGACGACCTCGAGCACGGCGGGCGCTTACCGCATGCCGAATGTCAACATCGGAACCTACGATGTGACGGTCACCTCCCCTGGCTTCAAAACGGCCACGCTGACCGGAGTCGTGGTGCAGGTTGCCACCACCGCCGCGCTCGACATCAAGCTCACAACGGGCGCCGTCAATGAGAGCATCGTGGTGAGTGCCGATGCCCCGGCGGTCGAATCCGAAAGCTCTGACATGGGTGCGGTCGTCATGCCAAAACAGGCAATCGAATTGCCTCTCGTGCTGGGAAGCGCGGTACAGGCGATGCGTTCGCCTGAAGCCTTTGTCTTCCTGATTCCGGGCACAGTAGGATACGGGACCGGCAACGGCAGCGGCGGAACGTTTGAGTCAAAGATCAGCGGAGGCCAGAACTACGCTACCGAAGTGCTGCTTGACGGTGCGAGCATGTATCGTTCGGAAAATGGTTCGTCGTTCGACGAAACCGCGCCTTCGGTCGAAGCTCTCAGCGAGTTCAAAGTTCTTACTTCCACGTTGCCCGCCGAGTTTGGCCGCACCACCGGCGGTATAGAGGCCTTCAGTACCAAGTCCGGCACAAATACCTACCACGGCGTCGCCTATGACATTTTCCGCAACGACGACCTCGACGCCAACACCTGGGGCAACGACCTCACGATTGCTGAGAACGACACTGCCGCGACTCGCGCCGCTTTCAGAACCCCGGCGGACAAGCAGAACGACTACGGCCTCACTATGGGTGGGCCGGTTCGGATTCCACACCTCTACAACGGCAAAGACAAAACGTTTTTCTTCTTCTCCTGGGAGCAGTACCGGCAGACGAGCGGAGGAACCCAAACCTCCACGGTGCCGACGGCTGCGGAACGTACGGGCGATTTCTCGGCGGTGCTGAACACGGCGAACAATCTCGGTACCAATCCTTGCGATCAAACGGCAATCTATCAGGGAGAAATATTTGATCCCACGACCACCAGGACAGTGGCAGGAGTGCAGTGCCGGACGGCGTTCATGAACGAGCCCGGCAGCGCCGGCAATGTCATCCCGACCGGCAACTTTTCAACGGTAGGGGTCAATCTCATCGCGAACTATCCAACGCCAACAAATGGCGCTCTGTTCAACAACTACTCGTTCCCCTACAGCTTCCCCATTGAGGACACGACCACAACGGTTCGCATTGACCAAAACATCTCGGCGAAGAGCAAAGCCTATTTCACCTACAACTCCCGGCAAAATGCGCGCATTTCGACGAATCCCGAGTTTGCCGGGCCCGCCGGATTTGGCCGCAGCCAAAGCTTTACCACGCACTACATCCGAGGTGGGTACGACTACACGATCAGCAGTTCCATGCTGAATCACTTGAGCCTCGGATACAACCGTACCAACAGCGCAAACATTGGCGCAGGCGTCACTCTGGGGAAGGGCACGGATTGGGACGCGCAACTCGGTATCGGCGGACTCACTGGCACTATGTTCCCCGCAATTCAGTTCAACGGATCGGCGGGCGAAGGCTATTCAGGCTATGGAGACTCGGTTGACGGGGATACCATCGACAACGGCTACCGTACGAACGACACGCTGAGCTGGGTGAAAGGTAAGCATGACTTCAAATTCGGTGTGGATTGGCGCCTTCAGATATTTGATCCTCTGAACTTCGCGAACACCAGCGGAACATTCAATTTTGGCCGAAACGAAACTGCCGGAACCATTGTTTCCGATTCTGCGTCGGGCGACGCTTTCGCCAGCATGTTGCTGGGCACGGTTGATGCCTCGAGCGCAACCACGTATGCCACGCAGCCCAGATGGGTGCGTGACTACTATGCGGTCTTCTTCCAGGATGACTTCAAAGTCGCTCCTACCTTTACCCTGAGTTACGGACTTCGATGGGATCTGGACGAACCGAACCGCGAAGCTTTTGGCGACACTTCTAACATCAGCCTGACAACTCCCAATCCTGGCGCCGGCGGATTGCCCGGCGCGCTGGTATTCGCCGGAAAGGGTGCGGGACGAAATGGCGACACGAACGAACGCTGGGCGAATATCTACAAAAAAGATTTCGGTCCCCGCTTTGGATTTGCCTGGGCGCCGGCCATGTTTAATAACAAGATGGTCTTCCGCGGTGGTTATGGCATTCTCTACGGTGCCATCACCTATGCCGATTTTGGAGCCGACGAGTTGACCGGATTTCAGGCCAACCCCTCGTTCAATACGCCCGACGGCTTTAATCCAGCCTATAATTTAAATTCTGGCTTTCCAGCCTTCACACCTCCGCCAAACCTCAGTCCAACGCAATTGAATCCCACGGCAACCGGTGGCTTCCAGGGACCGACCTATATTGATCCCGCTTACGGGCGGCCGGCCATGATTCAAAACTGGAGCCTTGAAGTCCAGAAGGAGTTGACGACCGATCTGATTCTGGACATTGCCTACGTCGGAGAACATTCCACGCATCTCCGCTCGAACTTCGACGCGGTAAACTCGCTCACTCCACAATATCTTGGGCTGCCGGCCAACCTGCTCAATAGCACGTTCGGCTCGCAAACAACGATTGCGGCTCCGTATGCGGGTTTCCCTACAGGGGCTCTTACCGCGCAGGCGCTGGTGCCTTTCCCTCAATATGGAGGTTTCAACACGGATTGTTGCTTGGAGAATCTGGGGCAATCCACATACAACGCTCTGGAAGCCTCGCTCCAGCGTCGCTTTCACAATGGCTTGAATCTGATGGCCTCTTACACCTGGTCCAAAACCCTGACCGATGCCGACAGCGCCTTGCCCTATTTTGCGACAGCTGCCGGAAGCCAGGGACCGCAGAATTCGTTCAACAAGAATGGGGACAAGGCAATCAGCGACCAGGACCTTCCCCAGAACTTCGTGCTCAGTTATGTGTATGACCTGCCGTTCGGCAAGAACAAAAGATTTGTCTCCGGCGGCGGAGTTACTGACCGGATTGTCGGTGGCTGGTCGGTGAGCGGCGTGCAGCGGTATGAAAGCGGCCAGCCGATCGCCTTCGGCTGCGCCACTGGAATCCCAGCCTGGGCGGGCTGCATTCGCTTCGATCAAATCACGGGATCGCAATTGGCCAGTTCGGCCTACAAGAGCACGAACTATAATCCCGTCACCGACCCTATTTTCAATCCCCTTTGTACCCCGGGCACTGTCGTGCCGAACTGTGCTTTTGTCGATCCGAACTCTGGTCCCGCGCTGGCGGCTCGTGGCACCTACGCATTCGGCGATATCTCACGGGTGACGGGTGCAGTGCGAATGCCTATCTATCCCAGCGAAGACTTCAACATCATTAAACGAACAAAAATAACCGAGTCGAAAGATGTGCTGTTGCAAGCAAGTTTTATTGACGCTTTCAACCGGCACGTCTTTAACCGTCCGGATGTGCAACCCTATGACGCGGCGTTTGGGTTTATAACTCCGAGCAATACTCTGC
>JBAUVJ010000385.1:0-14139 GCA_049583165.1 Candidatus Sulfotelmatobacter sp.
GCTTGTCACGAGTCGTGGCCGATGCTCAATTACTTTGGACAAAAGTTCAAAGATAACGGCTACCAGCTCATGAATGACCGCGACGCTCCCATCTGGCAAAACCCGGGATATTGGCCGGTCACTTTCCGCATCACGCCCATCTGGCACCGCGTCAGCACCGGCAAGGTTTCGGTCGACACCTACACCGGCGGAGTCGTAACCGGATCGGCAATCGAGCGCGTCACCTCTTCCGGATTCGACCTCAGCGGTCTCGACTTCCACACCGGCGGCACTCTGGAAAAGAACTTCTCTTTCTACGTGCTCCCGTCGTCTGACGCTACTGCCTCTTTCCACTTTGAAACCGTCATGGCGCGCCTCGATAACCTATGGGGCAGCCCTTGGCTGAATGTGAAGTTGGGCAAGTTCGAGCTCGACAATCTGCTGTCGGAAAAACGCATCCTCACCCTGACCGGCAATGGAGGCATCTACCAGCTCTACCACTTCATTCCGGTTGGCGACGGCAACATCTTTGGCCAGATGGGAGATAACCAACTCGGTGTTGAAGTGCTCGGCCACTCCAACAACGACCGTACCCGCTACTCCGCAGCCATCCTTAGCTCGAACGATGGTCAGGTCGGGCTGTCGTATGGCAATGGCTACACCGGATTCTTTACCGGTAGCCAAGCCTTTGATGCCGGCAGAGCTGGAGTGCAGCGCGTCGGCTTCTACGCCATGGTCGGCGAAGCGCCCACTACCTGGCTCACCCAGGGCGGCATCCTTTTTACCGGCGCAAACGGAACCGGTCCTTCAGCCATCGGCAACAAGACCTTCAGCCGCGAAGGATTCGTCGGCCAGTTTTACTTCGGCCAGCACATCGACCTTACGGTCGTAACCCAGCACGGCGAGGATAACGCTTGGTTTGGACAGGGCTACGGCGATCTCATCGACGGCGTTGCCACCTTGAATAACACCACTGGCACGACCCTTCCCGTCGGCGCGCGAAACCCGACTTGGAACGGCGTTCTGTTTGAGCCGCACTACGTCTACAGCCCACAGCTGATCTTCATCGGACGGTATGAAACCATGCGGATGTCGCAGCAAGCCAACGGCTCCGGTTCGGCTCTTCCTTCCGCTTCCAACCTGGGCAACATCTCGACCTACACCATCGGCTACCGTTACAACCCGTTCATGACCAGCCGCGCAGGATTCGCCTGGCACAACGAGTACAACTGGCTGCATCAGGATGGAACGGCGCCCGATGGTTCTAACATCAACACGAGCGAGTTGCTGCTCGGATTTGACTTTGATTTCTAGGCCTCGATTTTCAAAGCATAGAGGGGATAGACATGCTGACCAGATTGATGTGGACTAGACTGATGCTCCCTGGATTGATGAGGTGGTCGCTTTCGTTCGGTGCGGCTGCGGTCCTGGCGCTCCCACTGACTTCATGGGCCCAGCTTACACAGTACGATTTGGCGCCGCGCCTCAACATGGAGAGCCATGTCGGAAATGTTACCGGTCACGCCAAAGACGCAAAGCCCGCGTACCGCCGCTTTTGTGTCGGCTGCCACGGTGAACTGGGCGATGGCAATGGCGAGAATTTTCCCTGGGTCGATCCCAAGCCTCGCGATTTCCAACTGGGTGTGTTCAAGTGTCGCTCCACTCCGACCGGAACCTTGCCCACCGACCAGGATCTCTTCGATACCATCGCTCGCGGCATGGACCGTTCCAACATGCCGCAGTGGAGCAACTTGACCAAGCAGGAGCGTGCTGACCTTGTGGCTTGGATCAAGCACTTCTCTCCCCGCTGGACAAATGAAAAACCCGGAACCCCGATCACGATTCCTCCCGAGCCCGCGGTTACTCCCGAGCGAATCAAGGCTGGCCGCGATGTCTTCGCCAGGGTCCAGTGTTGGAAATGTCACGGTGTCGAAGGCATGGCCAACGGCCCGTCCTCTTCCACTCTCACCGACGATCTCGGCCGCCCCATCCAGGCTTTCAACTTTACCGAGGGTGCCCGGCCGAAGTGCGGCGACACCGATCAGGATATTTTTCGCATCTTCATGACCGGTCTGGACGGCACTCCCATGCCCTCCTATGCCGACAACATCAAGCCCGAGGAGGCTTGGGATCTGGTTTTCTATCTCCGAACTTTCATGCGGCAACACAGCAAGGAAAAAGAGATGGCCAAACAGCTCGCTTTGAAGCCGGTTGATCCAAATGCCCCGGCCCCAACGGGACAGCAGTAGCTCTGGCAATGGCATCGCAGGTGCTCGTCGGTTCATAGCGGCAAAATTAAAAAGCACCGAGAACGATCGAAGAAGACAGATCGAAGGAGAACGATCATGAGAAGGAAGTGCAATCTTGTCGTCATACTATCGGCCGTAGTTTTAATAAGTTGTGGCGCGTTATTGTCGAGCCGGAACGTCAGTGCTGCTAGCGAAGGCAAGATCACCGGAACCGTCAAGCTCGATGGCACGGCTCCTCACATGAAGGGCATCGACATGTCGAAAGACCCTTATTGCGCCAAGCTCCACGCCAGCGATCCGGCGCATTTGGAAACCGTAGTCGTTGGGTCGGGAGGCGGATTGCAGAACGTGGTCCTCTACATCTCCGAGGGTCTCACCGCCGGAGTTCTGGCTGGAGTGCCAACTGAGGAACCGGTCTTCGATCAAAAACACTGTGTTTACACTCCGCACGTACTGGCCATGGATGTGGGTCAGAAATTCAAGGTCATCACCAGCGACCAGACGACCCACAACATTCACCCGAATCCCAATCCCATGACCGGTAACATCCCCTGGAATCAATCGCAACCCCCCGGAGCCGCCCCGATTGAAAAAAGCTGGAAGACCACCGAATGGATTCCGGTGCAGTGCAATATCCATCCCTGGATGCACGGCTGGTTCGCTGTCGTGAAGGGTCCATACGCTACCACCGATGCCAGTGGCGCCTACACTATCAACAATGTTCCTCCCGGAAGCTACACCGTAACCGCCTGGCAGGAAGATTACGGCACGCGGACGCAAAAAGTGACAGTCGCAGCCGGTGGTTCAGGTTCGGCGGATTTCACCTTTAAGGCAAAGTAGGATCTCACAAGTCCTATCGCAGGATTCTGTAGACCATAAATATCAAAGAATCGCCGCAGTTGACTACTGCGGCGATTCCAGACTAGGCCGGATGATCGTTGGCCAAAGGCGGGAGAGATGGGGAAACTTTTCGCGGTAACCATCGTATTGATCGCAATCGCCTCGGCGATCCCCATCGCCACGCACATGTGGCCCATGCCCCAGGACATCTCCGTCCACGGTCATCTCATCGACGAGCAATACGCCGACACCATGATGGAGACCGGTGTCGCCTTCCTGTCTTCTCAATTCATCCTGGCCTTCTTCATCTGGAGATTTTCTCAACCAAAACCCGGCGACAAAATTAAGCGCTTCCCCGGTGGGGCCGCGGGATTAGTCGTCGCGGCCTTCTTGTTGGTCGGCACCGAGGTGTTGGCTCTGGGTGTCTTCGGAGCAAAGGCCTGGGCCAGTGTTTATTTCACCCCGCCCGCTGCCGATGCCCTGCCGGTTCAGGTGCAGGCAGGACAGTTCGCCTTCTATTTCCGCTATCCCGGCCCCGATGGCAAGTTCGGCCCGCTTCACCCTGCCATGATCGATGAGGCCAATGCCAACTTCTTCGGCCTTGACACGACTCATGATCAAGACTCCAAAGACGACATCGTGACCGCCGAGATGGCCATTCCGGTGAACCGGGAGATTCACCTGCTGATGCATTCGAAGGACCTGGGCCACTCCTTCTACGTTCCTGAATTGCGCGTTCACCAGGATTTCGTTCCCGGCCTGGATCTTTCCATCCATTTCACGGCAACGAAAATCGGCAAATACGAGATCGTCTGTACCCAACTTTGCGGCCTCGGACATTACAACATGAAGGCGTATCTCGAAGTGAAGTCTCCGGAAGACTACGACGCCTGGCTTAAACAGCAAGCGGCATTGCAGTGAGATCGAATCTTCGTTTGGAGCTTTAAAAAGGCGGCCTTGAAGGGGCGCGGCTTCAGCCGCCCCGCCAGAACCTGACTAAGAATTGGGGCTTTAGCCCTGCGGCATCCACACCAATATTTCGGTTGAGGTCAGCACAATGCATGACATGTCAGCACACTCGGTGCAACACGGCGCTCCGACCAGTTTCATCCGGAAGCATGTATTCAGCCTCGACCACAAAGTGATCGGCAAGCAGTATTACGCCCTGGCCCTGGTCGCCGTCTTCGTGGGCATGGTGCTCTCCTGGCTTATGCGCATTCATTTGGGATTCGCCAATTTCGCAATCCCGGGCCTGCACTTCCTCTCCAAGACGGGCGCGCCGGGCGACGTGATGACCCCCGAGTATTACCTCCAGTTGATGACCATGCACGGAACCATCATGGTTTTCTTCGTGCTCACCACGGCCCCGTTCGCAGGATTCGGCAATTTTTTTCTGCCCATTCAGACCGGCGCGGAAGATATGCCCTTTCCGCATTTCAACATGATGTCGTTCTGGGTCACGTTCGTCGCTTTCCTGGTTCTGGTCGCATCCTTCTTTGTTCCCGACGGTCCCACCCTTGGTGGCTGGACGCAATACGCCCCACTAAGCGCTGTAGGCGCAGTTGCCGGTCCCGGCCAGGGACTCGGCGTCGTTCTCTGGGCAGCTTCTATCGCAATCTTCTGCATCGGGCAATTGCTCGGTTCCTTGAACTTCATCACCACCACGCTCGATATGCGCTGCAAGGGCATGTCGCTGATGCGTCTTCCCCTCAGCGCCTGGGCTTGGTTCATCACTTCGCTCATGGGCCTCACCGCATTCGCGGTGCTGATGCCCGCCTGCATCCTGCTCATTCTCGACCACGTGGCCGGAACCAGCTTCTTCGTCTCTTCCAACGAAGTGATTAATAGCCAGGTATTACCGCACTCCGGCGGATCGACGCTGCTCTGGCAACACCTGTTCTGGTTCTTCGGACATCCCGAGGTCTACATCGCCATCGTCCCCGGCATGGGAATTGTTTCCCACGTGCTCATCACCAATATGCGCCGCCCGCTGCTCAGTCACAGGGTCGTCCTTTATTCCATGGGATCCCTCGCCGTTCTCAGCTACATGGTCTACGGCCATCACATGTTCGTCAGCGGAATGAATCCCTACTCCTCGCTGGCCTTTTCCTTCCCCACGCTGATCATCACCATCCCCGCCACCATCATCGTCTTGATCTGGCTGGGCAGTTTGTATGGCTCCAGGTTGCGCATCAACTCGGCTTCGCTGTTCGCCCTGGGTTTCATCTCCATGTTTATTAGCGGCGGGGTAAGCGGATTTTTTCTGGCGCAGCCTTCCATCGACATCATGTTGCACGCCACCTATTTCGTGGTCGCCCACTTCCACCTGGTCATGGCAGTTGCCGCCATCTTCGGCATCTTCGCCGGAACCTATTTCTGGTTCCCTAAAATGACTGGCCACATGATGAACGAGACTTTAGGCAAGCTTCACTTCTGGCTCAGCTTCGTCGGCGCCTATTGCATCTTCATGCCATTTCATTACCTCGGGATCGCCGGCAACGTTCGCCGCTACCAGGCCTTCACCGACGATTACATGATTCCGCTGATCCCCGTCCACAAGTTCATCACCGTGGCCGCGCTCCTCACCGGCTTCGCCCAGTTCATCTTCATTTACAACTTGATCTACAGCCGCTTCAAAGGCGCGCCCGCTCCGGATAACCCGTGGCAAGGCACCACGCTCGAATGGAGCACTGCCACTCCGCCGCCGCACAACAATTTTGGCGACAAAATGCCGGTGGTATATCACGATCCTTATCAGTACAGCGTCGAAGGAGCGAGCGCCGACTACATCATGCAAACCTCAACCGAGAAACTGAACAACCCGGAAGAGGAGAAATAATCTTCGCGCCGGGCATTATAGAAGCAACACGGGATTGGAGAGTTCGCAGTATGGCCAGCACGGTTCACCATTCGCCAAGGATTGACGCAGCAACGATCGACGCAGCAAAGATTGACGCAGCAAAGATCGACCGACTGCCCAGCTCCGGCAACGGTGGTTGGGGAATCCTGGTTCCCCCCGGTGGAGATCGCCGCGTCAAACCTTATTCTCCCCCTCCCGCAAGTACCGGCATCTGGGTAGGCTTGGCGGCCATCACCATGACCTTCGCCGCCTTCACCAGCGCCCTGATCGTTCGTCAGGGAGCCGCGCCCGATTGGCAGCACTTCACCCTCCCCCCAATTCTCTACTTGAATTCGCTGATCATCGTCGCCAGCAGCGTCACTCTGGAAATATCGCGCCGCCAGATTTCCGCCTTCATGGCGGCAAGAACAAACAACCAGAATACCGCCCCGTCCCACTACCTCTATCTGACCCTAGGCTTGGGAATTCTTTTCGTCGCCGGCCAAACCTTCGCCTGGCTGCAACTTAGAGCCCAGGGTCTCGGGATCGCCACCAATGTCAGCTACTCCTTTTTCTATGTCCTCACGGTCGCTCACGCCCTCCATCTACTCGGCGGGCTCGGCGGCCTGGTTCGTGTAATCGGAAAATTGAACCACTCCGTCCTGCGGCGGAGCACTTTGAACGCGACAACGCTCTACTGGCATTTCATGGGCGCGCTGTGGCTGTATCTGCTTTTGCTGCTTTGGATAAAGCTCTGACCCAGTCAAAGGTAGGAGGCAATAGGTGAGCCAAGCTGATCTCTCCATTCACGGGCAGGTGTCGCGCGATCAAGCGACCGAAGCAATGACCGCGCCCGCATTTTTCATTCCCGCCAAAAAAATGGCGATGTGGCTGTTTATCATCGCAGACACCATGACCTTCGCCGGTTGCCTCGTCGCCTACGGATTCATCCGCAACAGCACTCCCGATTGGCCGCGGCCTTTCCACAGCATCACCAACGTCGCGCTGATGACATTCATCCTGCTCACCAGCAGCTTGACCATGCTGATCGCAATCAGGTCGGCGCGGAAGGCCGACAAATCCGGAGCCTTCCGCTGGATCATGATCACCGCGATCCTCGGAATCCTTTTCGCCATCCTGCACATTCGCGAATGGCTGGGCATGATCGGCGAGGGCGCTACGCTTTTCCACAATCCCTGGGGCACGCCGTTGTTCAGCTCAGCTTTCTTCAGCATCACCGGCCTGCATCTGCTGCACGTAACCGGCGGAGTCATCGCTCTTATTGCCGTAGGCATCCGCTACCAGGCCGGCCGCTACCAGGCCGATGACCTCGAGATCACCGGACTCTACTGGCACTTCGTGGACCTGGTTTGGATGTTCGTCGTGCCGCTCGTCTATCTCATGAATCTAAGTCACTAAGAAACTAAAACTCGAACGGAAGCCGCAGAACAGCAGAAGAAAAAAAGATAAAGATCAAAGATAAAGATTAAAGATTAAAGATAAAGAGAGACGAGAAGCTATGGCTAGCCCCGAAGTCCAAACGCATACCGGTGGAATTGGAAAAGATGTGGCCGTTTACATTCTCCTGCTGATCCTGGCGGCGCTCCAATTCGTGATCGCCTATCAAAACATCACGGCTTCCCAGATGTTCGTCCGCATGCTAGCCGTCGCTGTCGTCGAAGCCGGCTTCGCGCTTTTATTCTTCATGCACCTTTCGCAGAATCGCGGCCTGAGATGGTTCGTTTTGATTTTCACGATTTCCGTACTCCTCGGCATGCAATATGGATGGACCGACAGTTTCCGTCTGGTTGACGGCGTGCCCTGGGCGAAGTAACCTGATGTGGAAGTTTGCAGAGCGAGCTCTAAAGATGGAACTCTGAAGTCAGAACTCTGAAGTCAGAGCTTTGGGAGTAAAGATGCGCCGTTGGAAATCACTTGGAATTCTAGCATTCGCTCTCGCCGGGTTCATTTTCCTGCTAATACCGCTCCCGGCCCATGCCCAGAGTTGCGCCCTCTGCTATACCCAGGCCGCCGCTTCCGGCTCCCGCATGATTCAAGCCCTGCGCAGCGGCATCCTCATCCTGATCGCACCACCCACCTTTGGCACCATCGGCATGATCTTCGTCTGCTACCGCAAACGCAACCAAACCAGAGAAGACGACACCAACGAATCAGACCACGACTGGAATGACAACTCCAAAGATTCTGACAAAGAATAAACTGTCATCCTGAGCGGAGCGAAGGACCCCTTACCCCTCAACACCACGATCAGCCCCGCAACGAATTCGCTCGATACCCTAAAGGTTTTATTGCATCTCTGCGCTACTTCTTGTAAACCACCCCACCCTTCATCACAAACGAAACATTCCCCAACACCCCCACATCCTCCAGCGGATCACCCTGCACCGCAATCACGTCGGCAAAATACCCTGGCTGCAACTCGCCAATCTGACCATCCCACCCCAACAGCTTCGCGCCATTAATTAAATCCGCTTGCAGCACTGCCAGCGCCGACATTCCATACTTCACCATCAGCGCAAACTCCCGCGCCTGTGTCCCGTGCGGAAACGGCCCGACATCCGACCCCACCGCCATCGGAATCCCCACCGAGACCTGCTTCCGGAATTCCTTCGTCTTATAGTCCAGCATCTCCCGCTCATACGTCGCCTGCGTTGGCGACTCCGCATGATCGGCAAAATATTCAAAGATCGTGAACGTCGGCACCGCGTAAATCTGCTTCTCCCGCATCAGCCGCATGGTTTCGTCGCTGAGCTGGTTGGCGTGATCGATCGACGCCACTCCCGCCTGCGCCGCAAACAGCGTCCCCGGTTCGCCCGTAGCGTGAACCGCGACTCGCGCACCCACTCGGGCCGCTTCCTCCACCGCCGCGCTCAGCTGAGCCTCCGTGTATTGATACGGCGTGGAAAACTTGCCGTCCTTCATCGCGTCAGCGCCCGTCTCATAAATCTTGATGAAGTCCGCGCCCTCCTTAAACTGCTGCCGCATTGCCGCTACCAACTCATCCTTATTATTCGCGTAAGTAGCGTTCGGCAGCACGTGCTGCTCGGGATTGAACTTAATCGCATCCTCGTGCCCGCCAAGAATGTTGATAGCGTTCCCGCTCATCCGCATCCGCGGCCCCGGAGCCAGCCCAGCATCAATCGCATTGCGTACCGCTGTATCCGCGGATCCCGCGCCTTCGGTCCCCATATCGCGCTCCGCCGTGAAGCCCGCCATCAAATCATCGCGCGCCGCAAACAGCGCCTGAATCGTGCGCTGCGGCACCGACTCCTGCACCGTCTGCAAATCTTCCGCGCCCGGATGCAAGAACAGATGCACATGCGCGTCAATCAGTCCTGGCAGTAAGGTCCGGTCTCCAAGATCGATGACTTCCGCGCCCGCCGGACGCTTCACCGCCGACCCCACTTCCACAATCTTCTCGCCCTGCACCAGCACCTCACCCGGCTTCACCACTCGTCCATTCTTCACATCCAACAAACGAGCCGCGTGCAACACAATCGTATGATCCGCGCCGCGCTGCGGAGTCTGCGCCTGCGCTACCAAAATCGCAGAACATCCAATGACAACCAGGTTCACGAACCGCATCAAAATTCGCATAGTAGATAACCCATGTAGGGACAGCCGCCCTCGGCTGTCCGGTCGAGCGCCGCTCGACAGCGCTTTTCCTCAACAGCTACTCAACTCCTAAACCTTCACTTCGCCGCGGGCTTGGCAAACTTCGCATCATCCACCGGAACATTCTGCTTCAAATCGTTAACCTGAATCGTGAACCGTCCACTCGGCCGCGCCAGCGTCCAGCGAAAAGGAATCTTCACCCCGCCCGCGTCTCGATAATCCGCATAATCGATCTGCGTCGGCAATCTTCCCAGCGGCGTCTCTCCAAATCGCACCAGCCTCACCAGCAATCCCGATTGCTCGTCAAAATAAAGCCGCATCGGCGCCTTCCCCTCGCGCCGTCCTACCACCAGATAGGCATCACGCCCATCAATCTTCTCCGTGCCTTGCACCTTCACCTCACCGAACATCCCTTTCAGATGCTCCGCAAATTGTAGGTCCGCATCCATCGATGCTCCATCAATGTCGGGCCCATGCATCTCATGCACCGGCTGCCCCGGATTCGCCAACCATCCTTCGTGCCCATTGAAAGCCGTAACACTCTCTCCGTGGGGCAAGTGCGTGAACGACACCCGCATGTCCGGCGCCTTCGAATAAATCTCGATCGGAACATTTTTATCTCCGAAAGTGATCGTCCCCTTCATCACCCGGCTGTCGATCTTCTCAATCGCCGCCGCTCCCCCAATCGCCTTCAGATACTTATCGAACAACTCATCAGCAGGCGGTCCCGACGGTTCCTTTTCGCCGCCCTCCGCCTTCTTCGCCTCCTCCGCACCCGGCTTCGCGTCTTCCATCATCACCACCGGAGTCGCCACCGGATCGATGCTGCCGCGGTGGCAGGAGTAGCAAGTTACCTCGCGATGGCCCTCGAAGTTCTCCTTATTAATGGCGAACATCATCTCCATCATCTTCCGAGCCACCAGCTTCGGTTTCTTGTCATCCTTCTCAAACGCGCCCTGTACATGACAAAACTCGCACTCCACACCGAGTGACGCGGTAATGAACTGCATCGCCGGAATCAGTTGATCCGCCGGAATCCCCTTGAGGGTCTGGATGTTCTTGAACTGCTCCTCCGCCTTCTTCGGCCCCGCACTACTCGCCGCCTGGGCCGTGCCATTCGATTGAGCCCGCGCACCACGGATCGCGGTTCCACAAATCGCCACGACAATCCCCACTCCCACAAAAAACACCCGGATCTTTCCCCTGTCCATTCTTACCCTCATTCAGAATCAAGGAAGTTTATCAAACCCCACCGAGCCTTACTCTGTGCTCCCCTGTGCCCTCTGTGGTTGAGCTTTTTGCAACCCTCAATGCCGCACAAAAAACCGCTCCTTATCCATCCCCGCGGGCACCGCCACATCGAAAAATCCCACCATCATCTCCTGCGAAGTCTGGTCGCCCCAGGTCACCAGCTTATCGGGATCAGGATTGTGCGGATTATTCCTTGAATTGTCATACCACGCGACCGCGCGTAATTTAGTCCCCGCCTTCAATTCCCGCGGCTCGGCCAGCTTGTAACTCAACTGCCAGTGAAAATGATAGTTCACCCGCAACAGCGGTTCTACGCTCCCATCGTCATGCACAATATCGTATTCAAACCGCTTCCCCCGCAAATGCATATGCGGAAACAAACTCAGTAGCAACGCATCGTTCGGCAGCGTTCCCTGCACCTCCACACGAAAATCATCCGCCCCCGGAGGAATCATCAGCGCATGATTATTCAATTGCAGCGTGATCACCCTCTGCTTCGGCGGACTCTTCGCAAACACCAGCCCAGCGCTGGTCTCATCCGCCGCGGCTTCGCCATTGGTCGTGTAGTGCATCTGAAACACCAGATCCGATCCCGCCGGCACAAATTTCGCCATGCCATCTGACCATCGATCCGGAGCGCTTCCCGGCGCATACACCAACAGCAAATCGCTGGTCGTCTCGTGCGCCTGCCGCCGCTCCTCTGGATCGCTCAACATCGATGCCGTAAACGGCTCGCCCACCGGCGCATGACGCAGCCACCCCGAATCCGGCGGCCGGATGTACACCACCGCATGATGCACATGCGCCGCGCTCGAAGGCCGCACCTCCACCATCTGCACCCACTTATCTTCGGCAAAATGTGTAGGTACAATTTCGTACGTATATTCCACTTCCCCGCGCGCCGGGATCTGCACCGGCTTCGGCATCTTCACCACCACATCCGGCTGTGGAATATTCCATCCTTCATTCCACCTGTGTGGCGCGGGCGCCCCGCCCGCGTCTCCCGCCGGCGCCCCCGCCTTATCCCACATGACAATCGTTGCAATCTCCTCCGCGCTCAACGAAGGATCATTAGAAAACCTCCCATACCGCGGATCGGCAAACCACGGCGGCATCATCTTCATCTTCACCGCCGCTGCCATTTGCCCTGCCCATGGCCGCGTTTGCTCATACGTCACGAGCGCCATCGGCGCAGCCTCGCCGCTTCGGTGGCAACTCTGGCACTTATTTTGGAGAATCGAAGCACATCCTTATAAAAAGTGGGCGGAGCCAGGGCTCGAGGATTATTTTCGTTGTGCACTGAGGAAGGCTGCGGCATCTGCCCAGCAGTTCCCACCACCAGCAGACAGAAACCGCAAACGAAAACGACTCCCGTCTTTTTCACGAGCGCGTTCCAGAGCGCATTCACGGGCGCAAAAACTCCAGCGTCAACGCCCACGCCTGCTTGGCCGAGTGCGGCTCATACGACGCGCGCTCATCGCAGAAGAATCCATGGTTGGCCCGGGAGAATTCGGCGTTCACATAAATCTTCTTCTGTGCGGTTAAAGCCTCGGTCACGGCTCGCCGGTGTTCCGGCGTGATGTGCTTGTCCAGCCCTCCCCATATAAACAACGATGGAGCTTCCAGCTTCGCCGCCCGGCCCAGCAATCCCGGAGCGATTCCCCCACCATAGAACGAAACCGCTGCCCGCAGCCGCACCGAACTGTTCGCGATAAATGAAACCTGGCCGCCCATACAGAATCCAACGCTGAAAATCTCACCCGCCTTTACTTGCACATTCGAGCCCAGCCAGTCGTATGCCGACCGTATGTCCGCCTCGGCCGTCTCCGTGGTCACAGCTTGGTAGTGCGGCATCACGGCAGGAAAGTTCGTATAGCTCCCCTCAAATCCAGCTGGCGCCGTGCGATGGAACAACTCCGGAGCAATCGCTACGTATCCCTCCGCTGCAAATCGCTCACTCACACTGCGGATATGGTGGTTCACTCCAAACGCCTCCTGAAACACCAGCAACCCGGGATGCGGCCCGCTCTGCTTCGGACGCGCTACATACGCGCCCATCCTTGTTCCGTCCGCAACCGCCAGTTCGACATTTTCTGTCACAATATCTCGGCTCATAGTATCCACTCGAATTCTCAGATTCTTTCCAGCGTAGTTGCCGCTCCTCAATTCTCAGTCTCGCACAAGCCTCGCCGCAAAACGGCCCCACCGTTAAAAATGCTAAAGTTATCGGTCAATGTCTGCGCCGAATTCCAACTTCGTTCGCGCCTGTAAATCCCAACCAGTCGAGCGCACTCCCGTCTGGTTTATGCGCCAGGCCGGGCGCTACATGCCCGAGTACCGCGCCATTCGCAAGCAGCACTCCCTGCTCGAGATCTGCAAAAAGCCTGCTCTCGCCGCCGAAGTCACTATCACCGCCGCCGAGTTTCTCGGCGTCGACGCCGCCATCATTTTCGCCGATCTCCTGCTTCCTGTCGAAGTCATGGGCCTGCCCTTTCATTTTTCCGCCGGAGAAGGTCCGGTCATAGAGAAGCCCGTACGCTGTGCCGAAGACGTAGCCCAACTCCGCACCGATCAAGCCGCCGAACTCGGTTATGTCTCCGAGGCTGTGAGCCTGGTCGCAAAACATTTCGCCGGCAAAATTCCCGTCATCGGTTTCTGCGGAGCGCCCTTCACCCTCGCCAGCTACATGATCGAGGGCGGAGGCTCCCGCCACTACCTCCACGCCAAGAAGATGATGTACAACTCACCCGCCAACTGGGATTCGCTGATGCGCAAGCTGGTCGACGTCACCGCGGAATACTCCGCCGCCCAGGTGCGCGCCGGCGCAGATGTCATTCAGATTTTCGATAGTTGGGTCGGCTGCCTCAGCGTGGAAGACTATCGCCGCTATGTTTTGCCCCACGTCACCACCCTCGTCAAGCGCCTCCGGAAGAGCGGCGCGCCCATCATTTATTTCGGAACCGATAGCGCCACGCTGCTGCCTGCGATGAACGAAACCGGAGCCGACGTCATCGGCCTCGATTGGCGTATCCCGCTCGACCAAGGCTGGAGCGACTTGCAACATCGCTGCGCCGTGCAAGGCAATCTCGATCCCGCGCTGCTCTTCGCCGATTGGAGCGAATTAAAAACCCGCGCTGAACACATTTTGAAACTCGCCGCCGGACGCCCCGGCCACATTTTTAATTTAGGCCACGGCATCCTGCCCGAAACTCCCGTCGAAAACGTGAAAGACCTGGCCCACTTCGTGCAAGAATATTCCGCCGCGAAAAAAGATGTGCAGGACTGAACGATGAGGCGTAACAAAGAACAATGTGCAGTAAAAAGAAGCGTGCGGCAGTAACGTGG
>JBAUVJ010000386.1:0-4000 GCA_049583165.1 Candidatus Sulfotelmatobacter sp.
CGATCCGGCGAGTCCAGTGCACTTCCGCACAGTGCATGGAATGGGCTACAAGTTCGTCCGCTGACATCCCTTGGACTCCTCATCAGAACCCGTCTCGCCAACCATTCCAATCCAGCCCGGAACAACATTTGTATCCCGCACACGGCTGCGCACGCGTTTTTTGCTCTCGATGCTGCTGATCACCGCGGGCCTTACGGCGATGAGCCTTCTTGTGGTTCGCCACAGCGTGCAGCGCCAAGTCCGCGAAGGAATTGTTCAGGACCTGCGGAACTCCGTCACCAACTTCCAGAATTTTCAACATGACCGCGAAGTCATGTTGACCCGCTCCGCGGAATTGGTTGCCGACCTTCCCATCACCCGAGCGATCATGACGGCGCACGATCCAGCCACCATTCAGGACGCTTCCAAGGATGTCTGGCAACTGACGGGTAGCGATCTTCTCGTCCTCGCCAACCGCAACGGCACGGTGGTCGCTCTCCATACAAAGTCTGAGGGACTTACTCGCGAAACTGCGCAGCAATATTTTCAGCAATCTTTAGGCCAAGAGGATTCAAGCCACTGGTGGTTCGGTGCTCACCACCTCTACCAAACCTTTGTGCAGCCGGTTTATTTTGGCTCAAGAACGGAAGGTCCGCTGCTCGGCTTCTTGATTATTGGCTACGAAATCGATGATCGCCTGGCCCGTGAGGTGAGCAAGGTTTCCGCCAGCCAGGTTGCTTTCTCCTACGGACAGGAGATCGTGGCCACGACGCTCACGCCGTTGCAATCGGACAGCCCCGGGGTTCGTGCGCTCTCAACGGAATCATCGCAGAATGTCCCGCACGATGTCGAAGTCGGTGACGAACTCTTTTTAGCCACTTCGCTTGATCTTTCCAACCAACAAGAAATTCCAGCGGTGCGCTTGACCGTACTGGGATCCTACGATCAGGCCGCGAGATTTCTCGGCAGCTTAAATCGATTGCTCCTGCTGCTTGGTCTCACTGCAGTATTGATCGGCAGCGGGTTGGTGTTTCTGATTTCTCACACGTTCACGCGTCCGCTGGCAAGTCTGGTGAAAGGCGTGCGCGCCCTGGAGCATGGCGATTTCCACCATCCGCTCGATGCCCGGGGGAGCGATGAGGTAGCGGAACTAACTTCGGCTTTCGACCGCATGCGCTCCAGTCTACTCAAGACCCAGCAAGCGCTGCTCGAGTCTGAGCAACTGGCAACCATCGGACGCATGGCCAGTTCCATCTCCCACGACCTGCGCCACTCGCTCGCTGCGATTGTGGCCAACTCTGAATTCCTTTGCGACGGTCGGCTGTCTTCCGCACAGCGCGAAGAGTTATATCAGGAAGTCCGCATGGGCGTGAACCAGATGACCGACCTCATCGATTCGCTGCTCGAGTTTGCCCGCACCCGGGAATCTCTCAATCCGAGTTACGCCAGCGTTTCGGAGGCCGTGCAGCACGCCATGCAAGCGGTGCGCCTGCACCCACGGCATCAGGGAACCAAGATCCAACTGGAAAGCAATGGCCAATGCTTGGCATGGTTCGATCCCCGTAAGCTGGAAAGGGCTCTCTACAATCTCCTGCTGAATGCCTGCGAGGCGGCGCCAAGCACTGACGGCCGAGTGCAGGTCATGATCGGCCACACCGAGACATCGGTCACCATCGCGGTTTTCGACAACGGTCCAGGCATCGCGGAACCGATCCGTGACAAGCTCTTTCATCCGTTCGTCAGTTATGGCAAAGAGAACGGCACCGGCCTGGGGCTTACGGTTGTGCAAAAGATCGTGCACGATCACGGGGGCAGCGTGTTGATGGAACGCACGGCGGACGCCCGCACCGTTTTTCGAATCACGATCCCGGGCCGTACTCCACAAGGCTCGGTCGAAGAGAGCGATCGGCAGAGGATGGCTCATCATTTGACGTCATCGAAGAACTCCCGATCGCATGAAACTTTATAACGACGTTCCGACACGTAGTCCTCACTTTCGTTTTGCCGGATTGCACGACGATTCGATTTCCCCCAGGAGGATTTGTGAATAGCCCATGGACCCTCGCGCTACGTTCAAGCGCCATAACGATAGCGTCGTTTGTACTCTTAAGCACGGTCGCGGCAGCCCAAGCGGGTTCTGGCGCGGCGTCGCAGGATGGCGCTAGTGTGCGCGAACTCGATTCGCAGGTTCGAGAGCTACGGGCGATGATGGAAGAGATGCGAGCCGAAAATGCCCAGTCCCGCCTCGAGATGCGGGAGCTGCGCGAGGAATTGCAAGATACCCGCAAGCTGCTCGCTCCGCTCGCCGCTTTGACAAGTCATCCCGCTCCAGCGCCCGAAGCCGCGGTATCCGCTGCCAATCCAAGTGTGACATCTTCGACGCCGGAAGTTCAGGCAGCAGCCTCTGGCTTATCGATCGCTGCCGACCTGGGAGATCGAATCCAAAAACTCGAGGACTCCACGCAGTTGCTCAGCTCGAAGGTTGACGAGCAATATCAGACTAAAGTGGAGTCAGCAGCCAAATATCGCGCCAGGCTTTCCGGAATTGTCCTGATGAACGCGTTTCGCAATGTGGGAGCTTCGGATAATTTAGACTTGCCTGACTACGCGCAGCCGCCCAATCTTGGAAGTACGTCACAAGCGAGCTTTGGCGCGACTTTGCGGCAAACCGAGATTGGACTGGAACTTTTCGGCCCCACCCTTGCTGGCGCCAAGACTTCCGCCGATGTGCAGTTCGACTTTGCTGGTGGATTTGCTGCGACCCCAAACGGGGTCGACTTTGGCATCGCCCGCATGCAGACTGCCAGCTTGCGCCTGGACTGGAAAGACACCTCTGTAATCGCTGGCCAGGATTCACTTTTCATCTCGCCACTCTCTCCAACTTCCTTCGCGTCACTTGCGACTCCGGCCTTCGCCTATGCCGGCAATCTTTGGGGTTGGACGCCTCAGCTGCGCATCGAGCACCGCTTCGATCTCTCGGACCAACAAACCCTGACGCTTCAAGCTGGAATTCTGGATAACCTCGATTGGCAGCCTCCGAACGACCCCTACTTCCGTTCCGCGCAAGCCGGAGAAAGCTCCGGTCAACCTGCCTACGCGATTCGCAGCTCATGGTCTCAGCCCTTGTTCGGCCATCCCTTGAGCTTTGGCACGGCAGGCTACTACGGCCGCCAGAATTGGTCGTGGGGCAGGTACATTGACGCTTGGGCGGGCATGACAGATTGGCAGATCCCGATCCTTCGCCGCCTGATTCTCTCCGGAGAATTCTACCGAGGACGCGGCGTAGGCGGCCTTGGCGCGGGCATCGGCCGCGCTGTTCTGTTCGGCGGCAATCCCTACGATGGAACAACCGGTATTCATGGACTCGATTCGGCCGGTGGATGGAGCCAGCTCAAATTCCAGCTCACCCCGAAGCTGGAACTGAACGGAGTATTTGCCGAAGACAATGCCTTTGCCAATGACGTTCGTGGCTTCGCCATTGATGCCAATACCTTCGACACGATTGAAGGGCGCAATCACGGAGAGCTGGGCAATCTGATTTACCGTCCGCGCTCCGACCTGCTGCTCTCCGCCGAGTTCAGACGCTTGCACACTTTCCCCATCTATGGCAGCAGCAGCGTGACGAATCAGATTAATCTCGCCATGGGGATCTTATTTTGATGAATCGCCTCGCTCAATTGGCCGCTTGCCTGTTTCTCCTGGTGCTTCTGTGCGGGTTCGCCTTAGGACAGCAGGTTCAACTCGAAGGCAAAGTGCAGCTCACCAGAAGCGGGCACGTCTTAAAGAACGCTTCACAGCTGGTTGTGTGGCTCACTCCTCTGGGCAGTACGCCTGCCGCTCCGCCCCCGACGCAGTTGCCGTCACAAGTCCCACAACTCGTCCAGAAGGACAAGAGTTTCCAACCTTCGCTGCTGGTAATTCCAGCTGGCGGAAAAGTCGAGTTTCCCAACCGGGACCCTTTTTTTCACAACGTCTTTTCTTTGTTCGACGGAAAACGTTTCGACCTTGGACTCTATGAGAG
>JBAUVJ010000387.1:0-15013 GCA_049583165.1 Candidatus Sulfotelmatobacter sp.
CGCATCGCCAAAGAAGAGGGAAGCGTCGATTATCTTGTTCAAGGAACGCTTTATCCGGATGTGATCGAATCACGGTCGGTGCGGGGACCGTCGCAGGTGATCAAATCGCATCACAACGTGGGCGGGCTCCCAGACAAAATGAAGTTGAAACTGATCGAGCCGCTGAAAGATCTGTTCAAGGATGAAGTGCGCAAAATTGGCCGCGATTTAGGGATGCCGGAAGAAATTTTGCAGAGGCAGCCATTTCCTGGGCCGGGATTGGCGGTACGGGTTCTGGGAGAAGTGACTCCCGAGCGGTTGGCCCTGTTGCGAGAGTGTGACGATATCGTTGTGGGAGAAATCAAAAGCGCCGGTCTGTATACGAAGATCTGGCAATCGTTCGCGGTGCTGCTACCGGTAATGTCGGTGGGAGTGATGGGGGATATGCGGACCTACGCGTACACCTGCGCGGTAAGGGCGGTGAGTTCCGAGGATGGAATGACCGCCGATTGGGTGCCGCTGCCACACGAAGTGTTGAAGAATATTTCCAGCCGGATTGTGAACGAAGTGAAGGGAGTGAATCGCGTAGTGTATGACGTTACGTCGAAGCCTCCGGGCACGATCGAGTGGGAATGAGCTGCAAGTGACCGCGCCGATTCGTTATCCAGCGATTTTTGGCCGAACGATTTGATAATGCAGAGAGGTTAACCCAGAAACTTTAAGCGCCATCGGCATGCTTGACAGGGACTTGTGCCTTGCATAAAGTCTGTGAGTTCCAGTACGGCGACCAGGACGAGAACCATGAAATCCGTTGCAGGCTACCGTCCGCCGTACCCGGGCACGCAGCCAAACGCTCTGCATCCGCCTTACGTGTCCTCGATCAGGCGAGCGCCCACAAAACCGCAAGTGCCCATCCCTTACACTTTGTCGGAAATCACTGGCCCATCATTTGGTCGGGATGTGATTGCAAAGAACGCCAGCGACTTGACAACCGGGCACCACGGGGAGCCGCTGGGTGAGCGGATCTTCGTGAGCGGGCGCGTGCTCGACGAAAATAGCCGTCCCCTGGCGAATACATTGCTGGAACTCTGGCAGGCGAACGCGGCGGGCCGGTATCTGCATGAATGGGATCAACATCCCGCTCCGCTCGATCCTAATTTTACTGGCTGCGGACGTGCCATCACTGATGACGAGGGCCGTTACCGTTTCATGACAATACGCCCGGGCGAGTATCCGTGGCGCAATCACCACAACGCGTGGCGGCCGGCGCATATTCATTTTTCTGTCTTCGGTCCGGCGTTCGCGACACGGCTGGTGACGCAGATGTATTTTCCGGGAGATCCGCTGCTTTTGTTCGATCCAATCTTCAACTGTACGGCAGATGAAAAAGCCCGCAACCGCCTGATCTCTGTTTTCGATTGGGAGACTACGCTGCCTGAATACGCGCTGGGATATAAATTCGATATCATCTTGCGAGGGCGCGAGGCTACTCCTATGGAGGAATAAATGAAGTTGCAGGCCACAACGTCCCAGACGGTTGGGCCGTATTTCAAGATTGGCTTCGAGTGGCTGCACAGCGACAGGTTGGCTGGCGATGGTGTCTCCGGCGAACGGATCACGATTCAAGGCCGAGTGATCGATGGCGATGGAGTTCCGGTGCCGGATGCGACGCTGGAAATCTGGCAGGCGAATGCGCACGGGAAATATGCCCATCCGGAAGACACGCAGGACAAGCCGTTAGAGGCGGGGTTCACGGGCTTTGGCCGGGTGCCGGTGACGGCGGAGGGGCGGTTTCGCTTTGCTACGATCAAGCCGGGGCCGGTACCTGGTCCCGAAGGGAACGAGCAGGCGCCTCATTTAGTGATTTCCGTGTTTATGCGGGGAGTGCTCCGGAGACTCACGACGCGCATTTATTTTCCGGACGAACCGCGCAACGCCGCTGATTTTATTCTCAATCTGGTGGAACCGGCGCGGCGGTCTACTTTGATCGCTAAGAAGACCGCTAGCGGTTCCGATATGCTCGAATGGAATGTAGTTTTGCAAGGATTGGACGAAACAGTATTTTTCGACTTGGGACTGTAGACCCACCTGGATGGCCTTGCTAGATTCACTGTTCGGCTCAACCGCGATGTGCGAAGTCTTCTCGGACTCCGCGCGTCTCCAGGGCATGCTGGACTTCGAAGCCGCGCTGGCGCGGGCTGAGGCCAGTTGCGGCGTGATTCACCCTGCCGCCGCTGCTGCGATTTCTTCAAAATGCGAGGCCAATCTGATCGACGCCGGCGCACTGGCTTCAGCGACGGCTGCGTCGCTCAACCCGGCGATACCGTTGATCAAGCAACTCACCGCGCTGGTCGCGAAGCAGAATCCAGAGGCGGCGCAATTTGTTCACTGGGGCGCTACCAGCCAGGACGCGAACGACACCGGGCTTGTCTTGCAGATGCGGCAAGCTATCCACATTCTGGAAACTGATCTGTCCACTTTTTGTCGAGGGTTGGCCAAGGTGGCCGAGGAGTACCGCTCTACTCCCATTGCCGGACGCACGCTGATGCAGCATGCTCTGCCTACAACGTTCGGAGCTAAAGTTGCCGGGTGGTTGGACGCGATGAACCGCCATCGTGAGCGATTAGCGGAAACTCGAACGCGGGTATTAGTTTTGCAATTTGGCGGTGCCGTTGGAACTCTCGCGGCCCTGCGAGAAAAGGGATCGAAGGTGGCCGAGGCGTTGGCGGCAGAACTTCATCTTGAGCTTCCTATTATGCCATGGCATAGCCATCGTGACCGAGTAGCGGAGGTGGCAACTACCCTCGGCCTTTGTGCGGGTACTCTCGGCAAAATTGCACGTGATATCTCGCTCCACATGCAAACCGAGATCGCGGAGGTTTCGGAGCCTTCGGGCGAGGGCCGCGGTGGTTCCTCGACCATGCCACACAAGCGAAACCCGGTCAGTTCAGGAGTAGTGTTGTCGGCAGCAATAAGGGTTCCCGGCCTTGTCTCTACTATGCTCAGCGCCATGGTGCAGGAAGATGAGCGCGGTCTGGGCAATTGGCAAGCGGAATGGGAAACGCTGCCGGAAATCTTTTGCCTGACGGCTGGCGCACTTCATCAGATGGCGACGATTGTGCCTTATCTCGAAGTCGATGCGGCCCGCATGAAGGGCAATCTTGAAGCCACACATGGATTGATATTTGCCGAGGCGGTCACCATGGCCCTGGCAACCCGCATCGGCAGGCCTTCTGCACTTGCATTGGTGGAAGCGGCAAGCAGGAAGTCACGCGAGTCCGGAAAGCATCTTCGTGAAATTCTTGGCGAGGACAAAGCGGTAACTGACCACCTTAGCGCGGGGGAATTGGATCGGTTGTTTGCGCCGGAGAATTACTTCGGCGTTGCCGAACAGTTGGTGGACCGCGTCATCGATGCTAGCCGTACGCGTTGATCGTTGATTTTTAGAAAGGCAAGTAATGCCGTTCGTCGATTCAGGGGAATTGAAGACGCATTATGCGTTGACTGGCGATAGCGAGCGGGTGCTGGTGTTTTCCAACTCGCTGGGCACCGATTTTTCCATGTGGGGTCCGCAGATGCCGGAACTCGAACGGAGATTCCGCATTCTTCGCTATGACACGCGTGGGCATGGACGGTCTTCGGTAACGCCGGGCGCATACACAATCGAGCAGCTGGGGCGCGGTGTTCTCGGCGTGCTCGATTCGCTTGGGATTGATCGAGTGCATTTCTGTGGGCTTTCGATGGGCGGAATGATCGGCATGTGGCTCGGAGTGCATGTCCCCAAGCGCCTCCACCGACTGGTGCTCTGCAATACAGCGGCTCGCATTGGAACGAACGAGATGTGGAACGCGCGCATCGCCACAGTTCGCAAAGATGGAATGAAATCCGTGGCTGCCGCAGTCATCGAGCGCTGGTTTACGCCGGGATTTCGTACATCGTTCCCGGAGAAGGTGGCTCGGACCCAGCAAATGCTCGAGAATACCTCTCCAGAGGGCTACGCCGCATGTTGCGCTGCCATTCGCGATGCCGATCAACGCGAAACGGTCGCTGAGATCAAGGTTCCGACGCTGGTGATCTACGGCGCCAGTGATTCGGTCATCCCGGTCGCCGACGCGCACTTGCTGGGCGATCGAATTCCGGGAGCGAAACAGATTGAGCTGCCCGCGGCCCATCTCTCGAATATCGAGCAGGCGGAAGCGTTCACCGAGGCAGTAGATGATTTCCTCTCGCCGTGACGAGATTTGAGGGACACAATGGAAGACAAGAAGCGCTACCAGCAGGGCATGAAAATCCGCCGTGCTGTCCTGGGCGATGAACATGTGGACCGAGCTATCGCGAACACGACAGATTTCAACCGCGATTTCCAGGATTTCATTACGCGCAATGCGTGGGGGGATATATGGGCGCGCCCCGGCCTTCCCCTCCATACTCGCAGTCTGCTGACGCTGGCCATGATGATTGCTTTGAACCGTGGCGAAGAGCTCCGCATGCACTTGAGGGCAGCTTTCAATAACGGCGTTACTCGCGACGAGATCAAGGAGGTCCTGCTGCAGTCTGCAATATATTGTGGGGTGCCTGCGGCGAACTCTGCTTTTCACATGGCAGCAGAAGTTTTTCAGGAGATGAACAAGAAAAGCGAAAGGGACGGCAAGGCCGGGGCAAAGCTTGAGAAGAGGAGACGGCCATGACTGAAGTTCAGCTTCTCATCGGTGATCGTGATATCGCCGCGGCCAGCGCGGCAACATTCGTTAGGCAAAATCCCATCTCTGGTGAAGTTGCGACCCGCGCCGCTGCTGCTGGGGCGGACGATGCGATCGCAGCTGCCGAAGCTGCTGCTGAAGCTTTTCCTATCTGGTCTGCGCTCGGCCCCCACGAACGGCGTAAGAAGCTCCTGCGCGCGGCCGACCTGCTCGAAAGCCGGATTCCTGATTTTATTGCTGTGATGATGGATGAGATCGGCGCCACGGCTGGATGGGCAGGTTTCAATGTTTATCTCGCGGCTCAAATGTTGCGCGAAGCCGCATCGATGACGACGCAGGTCTCAGGCGAGGTAATCCCGTCTGAGATTCCCGGAAGCCTCGCATTTTCCATCCGCCAACCAGTAGGCGTCATTCTTGGGATCGCGCCTTGGAATGCTCCCGTTATCCTCGGCGTGCGTGCCATCGCGATGCCTCTGGCTTGCGGGAATACAGTCATTCTGAAGGCATCGGAAATTTGCCCAGCAACACATCGGTTGATTGGAACGGTCCTCCGCGAGGCAGGGCTGGATCGGGGAATAGTCAACGTTCTGACCCATGATGCTGCGAGGGCCTCAACAATTGTGGAAACTCTCATCGCGCACCGCGCTGTGCGCCGGGTGAACTTTACCGGCTCCACGCGCGTGGGACAAATTATCGCAGTGACTGCGGCGAAGCATCTGAAACCGATTCTTCTTGAGCTGGGCGGTAAAGCTCCGCTCATCATTCTCGACGATGCTGACCTCGACGCAGCTGTGGACGCGGCGGCTTTTGGCGCCTTCATGAACCAGGGACAGATCTGCATGTCCACGGAGCGCATTATTATTGATGAAACAATCGCGGATGCATTCGCCCAGAAATTTGTCGCCAAAGTGAAAGCTCTGCCGTGCGGCGATCCACGGAAAGGCGATGTCGTTCTTGGGGCTGTAGCCGGCATGCCCACTGTGGACCGAGTACTCGGGCTTGTGAACGATGCGGTCGCGCGAGGCGCGAAGGTGCTTTTAAGTGGCGATGCCCAGGGCACAATTATGCCGGCTGTAATCGTTGATTACGTTACTCCCGAAATGCAGATCTTCCGCGAGGAATCGTTCGGACCTTCGGTCTCCATCACTCGTTTTAAGAGCGTGGAAGAGGCAATCCATCTGGCCAACGATACGGAGTATGGACTATCGGCTGCCGTTTTCGGACGGGACATTGCCCGCGCTGTTGAGGTCGCGAAGCGAATCGATTCAGGAATGTGCCATATAAACGGGCCGACCGTCCATGACGAGGCGCAGATGCCCTTCGGAGGGGTGAAGGCCAGTGGCTACGGGCGGTTCGGAGGGAAAGCGGCAGTGAACGAATTCACCGAGCTACGCTGGATCACGATCCAGACGACTCCCCGGCATTATCCTTTCTAAGTTCAATGCCGATTTCATTGCGAACTCAAGTAGGGATTGTTGGTGCGGGACCCGCCGGCCTCGTGCTCTCTCACCTCTTGTACTTGCAGGGAATCGAGTCGGTCGTAGTCGAGAATCGCAGCCGCCAATATTCGGAGCAGCGCGTCCGTGCCGGCGTTCTGGAGCAAGGAACGGTCGACCTGCTCACGGAAATGGGGGTCGGCGAGCGCATGAAAACCGAGGGTCTGGTCCACCATGGAATCGAGTTGCGGTTTGCAGGCCGAGGTCACCGTATTGATTTCCAGGAGCTCACTGGAGGGAAGGGAATTACGATTTACTCTCAGCACGAAGTTCTGAAAGACCTGAACAACGCCCGTGTCGCGGCTGGCGGCCAGGTTTTGTTTGAGGTCGAAAATGTCAGCGTGCATGACCTCGATGGCGCCGAGCCCAAGATTCAATATCGAAAAGATGGCAACGACTATGAATTGAGATGCGATTTTATTGCCGGATGCGACGGCTTTCACGGCATCTGCCGGACGAGCATTCCGTCCGGAGTAATCACCGAGTATGAGCGGGAATATCCGTTCGGATGGCTTGGCATTCTGGCTGAGGCCCCTCCGTCTTCTGCCGAACTCATCTATACCTATCACGATCGCGGCTTTGCTCTGCTCAGCATGCGCACGCCGCATATCAGCCGACTCTACCTGCAATGCAAGCCCGACGAAGATATTGATCTCTGGAGTGACGAGAAGATCTGGGGCGAACTGCATACACGCCTGGCCTCGGATGGATGGACGCTTACCGAAGGGCCGATTGTTCAGAAAGGCGTTACCGGCATGCGTAGTTTCGTGGCGGAGCCGATGCAATACGGCAGGCTTTTTTTGGCCGGAGACTCGGCGCACATTGTTCCGCCGACTGGAGCAAAAGGTTTAAATCTCGCAGTTGCCGACGTTCAGGTGTTGGCGCGAGCTCTCAAGCATTGTTATGCAACTGGAAGCCGCGACCTGCTTGACCGTTATTCCGAAGTCTGCCTGCGGCGGGTATGGAAGGTGCAACGCTTTTCGTGGTGGATGACGTCCATGCTCCATCGCTTCCCGAATGAAAATCCTTTCGATTATCGCCGACAACTGGCGGAGCTGGACTATGTGACCAGTTCTCAAGCCGCGGCCAAGGCGCTCGCGGAAAACTACGTCGGCCTGCCGATGGAATGATTATGCGAAATCGACTTTGCGGTGCCCGGTTCTAAATTTGCCTTGGGCATGGATTCAGCACTTCAGCGCGAGACGTAGACGGCATACTGATGAGTCGAACCAATCTTTTCCACCACAGCGCTTTCACTCAACACGCGCTCCAGCACCGGATTGTGATAAAGCACATAAAGCGTTCGCGGATGCTCTTGCAGACTGTGCTCTAGATTAGCGATTACACGCCTCAGTACAGCCTCTGGAAAAGGATTGAACAGAAAGAGGACTGTAGGTTCGAGAGGAAAGGTGAACTGAGTCGCATCGGAACAGATTGATTCGATGACGAAACATTTCCGCCATTTGCTCTGATATTTGCTGAGATTATTTTGCGCAGATTGATTCAGAGATGCCAGGAGCTCCACGCCGACGATCCGGCGAAAGGGATAATCGGACGCCATAAGTAGAGTCCGTCCCTTGCCCGAGCCCAGGTCGATGAAAGTGAAGTCGCTAAAATCGAAGCCCGCCCGCGCGGATAAGGCTGCGATCATTTCGTGGAATAGCGTGGTCTCGGTTGGCTGATATGGCGAATGAAAGACGCCCAGGAGACGATCGCGCCAACCGACGGCCGCGCTGGTTGTATTGACGCGATATTGCCAATCATATTCGGCATCGCCATAGCGCTGACGCTGTCGTTCCGGAGTCGAGTCACGAACAAAATCGACGAGTACGCTCACTAGCCGGCGCGTGGCCGTAAGTTGGCCATCGCATGCGACAACATCCTTCCACCAGCGCCACGCAGAAACTGCCACGCTGATTTCAGACGAGGGGGCAGAGTCGATGCCAGCCATTCTTCGTCATCATATGCGACGAACAGACCTTGAGTTTGATTATTGATCTTTGCTTATTGGTTCCGGGAGTGAAATTTCGGCTGCGGTGTAAATCCTGGCGGAAACCCTTTCGTGGCAAAAGGAAAATCGTCCGGCACGCTAATTTCGATACGGCCTTCGGGCGTCAGCTTGTAAGCGTGACCGTCGGGGTCGACGGGAACTCCGTGCACGCCTTCCGCAGTCAGGAGTTCGGACATGCTGGCCGGGAGGCGGCCGGTTCGCTCACCAAAGCGGGTAACTGCCCCCTGGAGGCGGGTGACATCTTCATCCACGCGCAGGCCGCGCAAATGTTCCACCGCATTGGCACGAACCTGCTTATCCTGACTGTTCTGATAAGTTGCGGTCCAAAGCATACGCGCCGTGTCAAATTCCCCGGCATGGGTAGCCATCTGCGCCGCGAGCAAGCGCATAAAGGGATGTGCGTCCGGCACTTTTGAGCCCCGCGCAAAGGCGTCCGCGGCTTTCGGATAGTCCTTGAGATTCATGTAATAGACAAAACCGAGATCGTAATAAAGCTTCCAGTCGTTAGGGTTATTTGCAATGCCAAATTCCATCAACTGGATGGCGCGGTCAGGTTGTCCCGCGCCATCTGGCGGCGGCGGAGCCAGAAAACTAGCGCCGAATTGATAAGCCACAAGCAACTGAGGATCGAGGTGCGTGGTGATCTCCAGCAGGGGAAACAGCAGATTGTAGCTTTGGGCATTGTAGTGGTGTCGCCCGCCGAAGTATTGCACAGCGCGAGTCCAGTAGATATCGGCAAGCAAGCCGTTATAACCAAGACTGGCGCGCTTCAGCAACGTCGGCGAGTTGAGGAATAGTACTTCTTCGATGGTGGCTTGCGGACGAAGTTGATCGGTGCGATGAAGTACCACGGCGCTGGCCGCCAGGCAGAAAACGAGACAGAGACCCGCAACGAGTGAGACTTTAGAACGCTGGGTCATTTCAGGTTCCGGTGCTCGAAGATGAGCACCGCTCCACTGAGAGCCATGGCTGCATAGAACAAGGCGTACAAAGAATTGTGCCAGATGAGCTGCGCTGCGACTGGTTGTTCATGCGCGACGGAGCTGACGATGTTGAAAGCGGAGAAATTTGGCACCAAGTAGGCGGCGCCGGTTACCAGCCAGCGCGTGAAGCCGTGCGCCATGCCCGCGAATCCGCGAAGATCCTCGGCGAAACTGCCAATCACAAAGAGGGAGAATGCGAAGACGGCGGAAAGCAAGGGTGTGGAAAACGACGAGAACAGAAGTGCCAGCGAGCAGATGATCAGGAACTCGAGAACGATGAAATACAAGGCAACGAGAATGAGTCCATCCGCTCTTACGAATTTGTGGGAAACATAAAACAACGCCGCAAAAACACCGATGGCCATGAAGAAGGTATTCACAACCAGCGTGCCCGCGAGGCCAAAGAACTTGCCAACAATGAATTCCCACCTGCGCACTGGGCGCGACAGTACGGTGTAGAGGGTGCGCTTTTCAATCTCTTTAGAAACCAGGCCGATGCCGATAAAGATGGCGATCACTATGCCGAACAAAGAAACGGCGGTAAGGCCAAGATTGATTACGACCAATTTCTCGATTTCGATAGAAATCTGGCCCACGAGAATTGCCGCCCCTGAGAGCAGCAAAGCGAATGCGATAAGGTTGTACAACACGCGGTCCCGGACCGCTTCGCGAAAGGTATTGGACGCAATGTGCAGAACGCGGGATCTCATAGGGTCCTCCCAGCCGTGGTCTCGGCGCGCCGCAGCTTCTCGACGAAATAAGCTTCCAGCGAAGTGCGGACTGGAGTAAGAGCAATTAAACGCAGTCGTTCGCGGCGCAACGCGTCGATAGCCGCATCCTGCTGATTCTCGTCGATGATGGCGCGAACTGTATCACCGGTGACGTGGCATTCCGCGCCCAACGCCTTCATGGACGCCGGAATCTGGTTCCCCTGCCAAATCACTTCCACCTTTCCTTGAACGCTGGAGGTCAAATCTGCCACGGCCCCAACGCCCCGAAGTTCTCCCTTGTGAATGATGGCAACACGATCGCACAGAGCTTCGGCATCGGAAAGAATATGAGTGGAGAAGAATACGGTTTTGCCTTCGTGCTTGAGTTGTTCAATGAGGTCGCGGACCTCGCGTCGGCCCATGGGATCGAGTCCCGACATTGGCTCGTCGAAGAACACGAGCTTGGGATCATGCAGAATGGCCTGCGCGATTCCCACACGCTGTAGCATTCCTTTGGAAAATTTGCGAAGCTGTACGCCTTGCACGTCCTTTAAGCCGACCCGATGCAGTGTGCTTTCTACCCGGCGAGAGCGTTCCTTGGCCGGAACTCCGGACAGCTGGGCGTAGTAGTTCAAAAGCTCGTGCGCCGTAAGATGATCGTAGAAGTAGGGCTGCTCGGGAAGAAAGCCGATTTGTGCCTTTACTTCGGGGTCAGTCCACTCTTTGCCGAGGATGCTCGCCGATCCCGCAGTAGGGAAGACCAATCCCATAAGCAGCTTCAAGGTTGTGGTTTTTCCGGCGCCGTTGGGGCCGAGGAAGCCGAAGATCTCGCCTTCTTCGACTGTGAGGTGGAGAGGATGTAAGGCGCGTTTGGGACGTTTAGCCCAGAATCCCACCAAATAGTTCTTTTCCAGGCCCAAGATTTCGATTGCGTTCATTGCTCCTAACCTGCCGTGAAGTCTTCGGCACAGAAATTATAAGCAAGGCGGGCCGTCCGCAGCTAGGTGCGCGAAGTTACGTCGGTCACGAGGTACTTGGGTGTGCTGAGTACCGAAAGCGATGCGGGTTGATCGCTCAGTTCATCGAAGCTAGCAGCTGGCACGCGCCGCGGCTGGCTACCAGAGTAATGGTACCCGATGGCTGAAGGCGTACCACAGCGTCCTCAACCGAACAATAAGCGCGCGTTCCAGTCTGGGAACTAATGGGTGTGCCAGTGGAATAGAACTCATCGTTGATAAGACTGCTGGAACTGTTCGATCCTGCCGCGTTAAAAAAGTAACCGCTTTTACCCGATCCGGCGCTGGCCGTCGCCAGGAGATTATCCACCAAACAGCCGGTGGCTGTTCCCGGAGTGCACGGCGAAGCACCGCCGAGGATGGCCAATGTGGTTGGGAAGCCAATCGTAGGATAAGTGTCACGATAGGCAATTTCTGCCGTGTTGATGGTCCGTACGGAGCCGGCGGCGGATGAATCGTTGGCTGCCATGCGGGCGCGCATGAGATTGGGAATGGCGATCGCCGCAATGATCAGGATGATCGCTACCACAATCAGCAACTCTATCAATGAGAAGCCCTTTTGCTTGTTCATCTGATGCGCTCTTTCTATACCAGGCGTTGCCTGGGGCGGAACTGCAATGCTTAAAGCTTTCCCTGCCACGTAAAGTTATGTCGCACCCCGAGGCCCAAAACCCATGCGATTGACACTTCGGTTACGGTTTCAGCAACTCCCCTAGTTTCAGGCTGATGCACACGCTCTTTCCGGCTGAACGCAAAGTTGTGCGTTCCTGAGAGTTTGTCTCGGCCCCTGGCGATGACAAATTGTGTCACTTTGCGAAAGGCGCTCCCTCGGCTATGAGACTTTTCTACTCGATCAAGAAATGAAAAAGTCGCGAAGTGCAACCACAATGACCCATTCAGTGGAGCGTGCGCGCCATCTTCGGCAAACCTACCGATACATCCCCCCGGCCCCCGCCGGTCGGATTACGTTTCCAGATCTCACTTTCGAGCCAAAACGTTATCAACGCGGTCGCCAGGATCAGAGTCCAAGGAAGAGCTGGAGACTTGAGGGCCCATGAAACTCCGAAACGTACACAGAGAAGCCAAGCCGCCGTCAATCCCACGCCGGCAATGAAGGCCGGGATTCGGCGAAGCCTGCCGGGAAGGACATAGGAAGTGGCCGACTGAACTGCAAGTGCGAAAGGCAAGCTGACAACCAGATCGACGAGATAGTGTTGTCCAAGGCCAAGCGTGGCAACCACGGTCAGGCAAACGTAGAGAATCAACAGGACTCGCAGAACCATCGGAAAACCTCTGCTGTTCCACCATAGGAGGATCACCCATCCCACGTGCAAGGATGGCATGGCATTGCGCGGGATGGTTAGAGGGAGGGACATGGTTCTCAGGGCGAACGTCGATAAGTCCTTGTACGGAATGCTCTTCCAGGGAAAATCTTGCCCGAAAGCATAAGTTGGTCCGGTGCCAGGTATGACGTTATAGAGCAAGCATCCCGCAATACCTGCGGCCAACAGCACGGTTAGCATGTGCCACGATAAGCGCCGGGCCGCTCGAGGGATTGTCCAGGCGCAGACGATAGCCATCGCGAAGGGCAGCGAGAGGTAGGTCAACAGCGCGCTTCGCGTCAAGACAATGCTGTTGCGCATGATCCTTCCCACGAGAAAACTGGGCTGGAAGCCCAGGCTTCCGTCGAAGGCATACAGCCAGGCATCGTCCGTTTCAGGACTCATGCCGGCACTGACCCGCAACATGCGACCGGTGACAAATATGAACAGGATCAAGATCAGGGCCGGGGTCAGCAAAACCAGTGCATTCTCCCGCGTCTCGCCCCCCGACCACAAAGCACGAAGCCCGAGCACCAGCAGCGCACCAAAGCCCAGCAGGGCAAATGAGCTGGCCACGCGAAGCAACCAAAAAGGAATCTGCGGGACGTGGATGACTTTAACGAACAGGGCAGAACTGGCCAACCAGGCATAGATCTCCCAACGCGATGGCGTAGCGCGCAAGAAGAAGGCAGTCACGCCGGCAATGGCAAAGGGCAGGTACGGCTCATCAAAATTAGTCAGCAGCGCTCCCGCAATAACGAGCGCAGCCCAGGCAAGCGACAGGCCAACCAGCAGAGCGAGCGAATTGCGTCGTGAAGGAGCGAGATTTTCCCACGCCATACTTTATGAGATCCAATAGGAAGTGCTTCTGTCGGGGAACGAGATGCCACAATTGTACGTCTGGGCTGGGGAAATTACTTTGTTACCAAAGATGGGCGGAGCGAATGCAGGATCGATTTGATGGGTATGCGGAGTCAGCGATTATTATCGCAACAAAAAAGAGAGCAACGGATTTGAATCCGTTGCTCTCCCGTTGTAGCTTTCTTCGCGTACTGCGCCAATGCTGAATTAGTTCGCGATCGGCAACAGGGCTTCGCAAGCAGTTTCGCTGGCCACCACTGCGGTGGTTCCAGAGGCTGCCTGGCGAATTACGCCATCTTCGAACGCGCAGAAGGACTTGGTGCCAGTCTGGGCGCTGATCGGATAGCCAGTGGTGAAGAACATGTTGTTCGCTGTGCCCGATCCAACTGAAGGCGTCGCATTGAAGAAGTAGCCGCTCTTACCGGAACCAGCGCTAGCTACCGCAAGCAAGTTGTCGATCAAGCAGCCAGTGCCCGTACCCGGGGTGCAAGGTGACGCGCCGCCCAGGTTGGCCAAAGAGGCTGCAAAACCGATGGTCGGATAAGCCGCGCTGTAGCCGATTTCGGCGGTGACAATGCTACGCACAGAAGCAGCCGCAGACGAATCGTTGGCTGCCATACGGGCGCGCATCAGGTTAGGAATAGCGATAGCTGCAATGATCAGGATGATGGCAACCACGATCAGCAGCTCGATCAGTGAGAAACCCTTCTGTTTCCGCATCTCTAGTTTTCCTCTCGTTTCTTCGTTAACTTGCTGGTCATGGAATGACGCAGTCGGGCTTGATATTCGCACTTCCCGGGCCAAACCGGCTAGTTACCTTGGTTCCGGTGGGGGGCCAGCAAAAGCTTTATTTTCATAATAGAGCCAAACTTCCGGTCATTGTATCGCGCCTTAAGGTGTGATTTGTTGCCAAAATCTGTCATGGCACTAGACGGTTCGCGGCAACTCTTCGCCCGAGCGCCGAACAATTGAAGAACGCGTCATGAGCTCCAACTTGCACCGGGGAGCGTGTCTGGGTATGTCACAAAAGTAACTGCCGGGACCCAGACTGGCCCGCTAGACGCAAAATCTCGTGCATATAATCGTTCTTAACTTCAAGACCTCTAAGACAAGGATCGATTCATTGTCCGCCAGCGCTACAGGCACTGCTATAGAACCGTCGGTTGTTATTCGCAAACCCGTCGGCTCTCTTATTTCCCGGGAGAAGCAGAGAGCAGTCTTGTGTCTTCTCTTAGTGTTACTGACACTGGCATTCTACAATTCCATCGTTCATAACGGATTCACCAACTTCGACGACAACCTCTATGTCACCCAGAACGACCATGTGCGGGCGGGCCTGACCTGGAACACAGTGAAGTGGGCATTCTCAACCAATGAGGCGGCGAACTGGCATCCCCTGACCTGGTTGTCGCATGCTCTCGACTGCCAGCTCTTCAAGATGAATCCCGCCGGTCATCACTATGTGACCGTATTGCTGCATGCGGCGAACGCAGTTTTGTTGTTCTTGCTGCTCGCGGAGGCGACGGGGTTTATGTGGCCGAGTTTCTTGGTGGCGGCGCTATTTGCTCTTCACCCGGTGAATGTGGAATCGGTGGCGTGGGCCTCGGAGCGGAAGAATGTGCTCAGCATGCTTTTCTTTTTGCTGGCTCTGCGCGCTTATGGATGGTATGTGCGCAGCGAAAGCGTGAAGAGATACGCGGTAGTGGCCGCTTTGTTTGCGCTTGGACTGATGGCCAAGCCTGAGATCATCACGCTTCCATTTGTATTGCTGCTCTGGGATTACTGGCCATTGCGGCGCATGTTTAGCACAGTTTCTCGCGAAGATTTGCCCCACGTTGCCGTCCCACGAACCTTTTTGTTCCTGGCTCTTGAGAAAGTGCCGTTGCTGCTGCTCGCGGCGGCCAGCGCGGTGATCACCTTCATGGTGCAAAGTGC
>JBAUVJ010000388.1:0-7571 GCA_049583165.1 Candidatus Sulfotelmatobacter sp.
CGTTAGAGCACTTAAACACCATCCTGAAGACGGTGCTCAAGCGAAACACTCCCATCAAGATTCCCTTGGCGCAAGAACTGGAGATCGTTGAGAGCTATCTGGCCATCGAACGGGTGCGCTTTGCCGACCGGCTTCGGGTGGACCTCAATCTCGATCCTAACGTGCTCGACGGACTGGTTCCTTGTTTCCTGCTCCAGCCGATCATCGAGAATGCGATTCGGCACGGCATCGCCCATTGCGAAAGCGACGGTTACATTGAAACTTCCGCCAAAAGAGTTGGGACTCGGATGCAACTCCAGGTGCGCGACAACGGCCCCGGATTGAATGGAAGGTCGAATCCCGGTTTTGGTGTGGGACTCAGTAACACCAGAGAACGTCTGACTCATTTCTATCCGGATGATTACGAATTCCGCATCGTCCAGCCGGAAGCGGGGGGATTCGAAGTCTCGATCATGATCCCCTACGAGCGGACGGCCTCATGACGTTGCGGACCGTCATTGCAGACGATGAGCCTCTCGCCCGGGAGCGGCTTAAGCTCCTGCTGGCTCCCGACCGCGAAATCGAAATCGTTGCCGATTGCCGCAACGGCCATGAAGTGATCACCGCGCTGAAAACCGCTCGAATTGACCTGCTGTTTCTGGATATTCAAATGCCAGGCAAGGATGGGTTTGGCGTGATTGAGGATATCGGCTTGGCCAATATGCCCATGACCGTCTTCGTGACCGCCCACAACGAATACGCGGTCGAAGCGTTTGAAGTGCACGCGTTGGATTACCTTGTAAAGCCAATCGAGCGCAAACGCCTGGACGAAGCTCTGGCGCGAGTCAAAGAACGGATCAGGCTGGAAGAGGCATTTTCCGCGCGCCAGGAGATTTCTTCGGTCCTGCACGCTCTACGCGCGGCTTCCGGACAGGAATCATATCCGCAGCGGTTCCTGGCGAAGAATGGAAACTCGGACGCAGTCGTCCCGGTCAGTGACATTGAGTGGATCGAGGCTGCCGACTACTACGTCTGCTTGCACGTCAAGGGCAAAAAACACTTGCTGCGCGAAAGCATTCGTTCCCTTGAGGCTGAGTTGAACCCCAACAAGTTTGTCCGCCTGCATCGTTCTGCAATTGTGAACATAGACCATGTGCGCGAGATCCACCGCGACGGCCGCACCGAAGGATGGGTTCTTCTATCAACCGGCGAGCGCGTTCGTCTGAACAAAAAAGGTTGGCAGAAATTAATTGCCATGAGCGGTATTTCCTAGATTGCCCAGCGGATTCCCTGCATTGACCCTTATCCTTCTAACATGTTATAAATGCCCGTTTTGCGTTGGTTTCTCAGGAGGGGAGTCTCAACTTCTCCGGAAGCCGCGCAAGACCCGACGCGGCCAAGCTCCAACATCCGTTTAGGTTTTGCGGTGGAAGCGTGTTCGGAATTCCGGCAAATGTCTCCGTATGCTGCACTGGGCGTGCTCGGACGGAAACATTCCGCTGGAAGGCGTCTTGACACGTGTGTACATTCCTAAAAACCGATTCATTTTTTGGAGGATTCATCTATGCGCGCCTGGCTCGCCACTGCTGCGTTTCAAGGACGTTGCCTGGTATCTGCTTTCCTGTCGGATTTCGCGGGAAAGACCTTCCTGAGGACTTCTGTTGCTCTGGCCACGCTGCTCACCGTCGGCGCCGCCTCCGCCTTTGCTCAACCCTCCGGAGAAACCGCCGGCGGCGAAGCCTCGCTCAAACTCCCCGACCTCTCTTCCGTCAGCTTCCTCAACGGCGCAATCGACGGCCACAAGCTGCTTCTCATCGGCATCCTCTTCTGCATCTTCGGGCTCGGTTTCGGCATGGTCATCTATATGCGCCTCAAAAACCTGCCGGTCCATCGCTCCATGCGCGAAATTTCCGAACTCATCTACGAAACCTGCAAAACCTATCTCGTCACTCAGGGCAAATTCATCCTCCTGCTGTGGGCCTTCATCGCCGTAATCATCCTGCTCTACTTCGGAATGCTCGAGCACATGGAAGCCATGCGCGTCGTCATCATCCTCGCGTTCAGCCTGGTCGGCATCGCCGGAAGCTACGGCGTCGCCTGGTTCGGCATCCGCGTCAATACCTTCGCCAACTCGCGCACCGCCTTCGCATCCCTCCCCGGCAAGCCGTTTCCCGTCTACCAGATTCCTCTCGAAGCCGGCATGAGCATCGGCATGATGCTCATCAGCGTCGAGCTACTCATCATGCTCATCATTCTTCTCTTCATCCCCGGCGATTACGCCGGTCCGTGCTTCATCGGCTTCGCTATCGGCGAATCTCTCGGCGCGGCCGCTCTCCGCATTGCCGGCGGCATCTTCACCAAGATCGCCGATATCGGCTCCGACTTGATGAAGATCGTCTTCAAAATTAAAGAAGACGATGCCCGCAACCCCGGCGTCATCGCCGATTGCACCGGCGACAATGCCGGCGACTCCGTCGGCCCCTCTGCCGACGGCTTCGAAACCTACGGCGTCACCGGCGTCGCCCTGATCACATTCATTCTTCTCGGCGTGAAAAATCCCGAGGTGCAAGTTCAGTTGCTGGTCTGGATCTTCGTCATGCGCGTCATGATGCTGGTCGCCAGCGCCATCTCCTACTTCCTCAACGCCGTCATCGCCAAAGGCCGCTTCGGCAGCGCCGACGAAATGAATTTCGAAACACCGCTTACCACCCTGGTCTGGCTCACTTCGATCGTCTCCATCGGCCTGACTTTCCTGGTCTCGTGCTTCATCATCCCGGACCTTGGCGGCGATGCGACCCAATGGTGGAAACTTGCCGTAATCATCTCCTGCGGGACTCTGGCCGGCGCTTTAATTCCGGAGCTGGTCAAGTCATTTACTTCCACCGAATCGCGCCACGTCAAGGAAGTGGTCACCTCCGCCGAAGAGGGCGGCGCATCGCTCGGAATCTTGTCAGGCTTCGTCGCCGGGAATTTTTCCGGTTACTACCTCGGCCTGTCGATGGTCCTGCTGATGTCGATCGCCTATTACTTCAGCACAATGGGCTTGGCCGGTGCCGCAACCATGCTCGCGCCCGCGGTCTTCGCCTTCGGTCTCGTCGCCTTCGGATTCCTCGGCATGGGCCCCGTCACCATCGCCGTCGATTCCTACGGCCCAGTCACTGACAACGCCCAATCGGTCTACGAACTGTCGTTGATTGAAAATGTGCCCAACGTTGAAGCCGAAATCAAAAAAGACTTCAACATGGGCGTAAACTTCGACCGCGCTAAGCACCTGCTCGAGGCCAACGACGGCGCAGGCAACACCTTCAAAGCCACGGCAAAGCCGGTGCTCATCGGCACCGCGGTAGTTGGGGCCACCACGATGATTTTCTCCATCATCATGGCGCTCACCAACGGCCTCACCGCCGATGTCGACAAGCTCTCGCTACTCCACGCCCCATTTTTTCTCGGCCTGATCACCGGCGGCGCCATGATTTATTGGTTTACCGGCGCATCCACCCAAGCCGTCACCACCGGCGCCTACCGTGCCGTCGAGTTCATCAAGGCCAACATTAAGCTCGATGGCGTCGTAAAAGCCTCCGTCGAAGACAGCAAGAAAGTGGTCGAGATCTGCACTAAGTACGCCCAAAAAGGCATGTTGAACATCTTCATCGCAGTATTTTTCGGCACGCTGGCTTTCGCCTTCGTGGAACCGTTCTTCTTCGTCGGCTACCTGATCTCAATCGCAATCTTCGGGCTCTACCAGGCAATCTTCATGGCCAACGCCGGTGCCGCCTGGGATAATGCCAAGAAAATCGTCGAAGTCGAAATGCATCAGAAGGGAACTCCGCTCCACGATGCCACCGTCATTGGCGACACCGTAGGGGACCCCTTTAAAGACACATCCTCGGTTGCCCTCAATCCCGTGATCAAATTCACCACGCTGTTCGGCTTACTTGCAGTTGAACTGGCAGTAACTCTAACCCGCGATCAGGGTCCGACCATCACCAACTTGCTGGCGCTGGCATTTTTTGTCGTCTCCTTCTTCTTCGTCTACCGCTCGTTCTACGGCATGCGGATTCGAAGCGACAAAGCGTAGCGAGGAATTTCCGCGTGACGATACCAATGAAACCATTTACCAAACCTGTGGGAATTACCCTCCGATTCGTTGCCATCTTTCTCGTGCAAGCCAGCCTGTCTTTGCCGACTCACGCAGCCGACATGAAGCCGGAGGACTTGGTCGCGCGCCACTTGGGTTCGCTTGGGACATCGGAAGTGCGGGCCGCAGTCAAGTCGCACGTTGTGCAAGGCAAGCTGATCTACAAGCCTTTGGTCGGAGGCGGCGGAACGGTTAGCGGCTCCTGGGGGCGAGTCTCAGAGCAGCGCAAATTCAACTTCGTAATGAGATTTGGCCTCGGGGACTACCGCGGGGAGCAATTCGTCTACGACGGCAACAAGACATATATCGCCGCCGAAACCGCTTCCCATGTGCGCTCCCGCTTCGGCGATTTCGTCCACAGCCAGGACTACATCCTTAAAGAAGGATTGCTGGGCGGTGAATTGTCGACCGGCTGGGCCTTGGAAAATCTTGAGGAGAACCATCCCAAGCTCACTTATGCGGGACTAAAGAAGGTCGATGGCCGCCAGCTATACGATCTGGAGTATCACTCAAAACAAAGCAGCGACCTGCAGATCCATCTGTATTTTGATCCGGAGACCTATCATCACGTCAAAACTCTGTACTCCATGGCGTATTCTCCGAACGTGGGCGGTAACATTACGGCGAGCGCCAGCCAGCAAGAAATCCGCTATACCATCGAGGAGCGTTTCAACGATTTTAAAATCGCAAATGGAATGACTCTGCCATCGACCTACTCGATTGAATACACGGAGGAACGCCAGAATGGCCGCACCCTGGTCGACCACTGGGACATGACGGTCGACCAAAGTTCTGACAACGTTGGTTTAGACCCGAAGAATTTCGACACGAAGTAAAACCGGCGACACAATCAGCGTCGTAGGTTTTCAATCGCTCAATCACACGATCGCAAAATCGCTCAATTCCCCTAGTTCGACCCTTTCATTTTTTCTTTTACGCTGTGCGCCAGCTTCTCGATCTCATTCGCCTTCTTCAACACTTCGACCGACAGAATATTTACATTCGTCTTGCCCACGGAATCTTTGAGTTCCTGCGCCAGCGTTAGGAGCTTCTCGGTGTCGGATATCATTCGCGCTTGCCGCTCCTGTTCGCCCCTCCTCGCCATTTCCAAACGCATGCGTTGTTGCGGATCATCCGTGCTAACAGTTACTGGAGTCAAATCTGCTCTCGCGAACGGCGATTGATTCTCCAATCTTGGACTTTGGGCCCACAGGCTATTGGCGGCCGCGAACATTAAACAGATAAAAGGCATCCCAACCCCTACTCGAAATCGCATGACGTCCTCAAGAACGGAGTGACTTTGCTCACCCGTTCTCGAAAAGTATTACACCTGCACTGCGAACGCCAAGGCAAAACGTCAGGAATAAAACTCTCGAAAAACAGTTCGGGAACTCGATGCAGATTTGGGAGCGGAAAGTGTTAGACCAATAAAATGGGAGCGCCCAGTGGCCTCTAAATGACTCAATGAGCCGATAACAAAATTGCCCGATGTTTCTCTAGTTCGGCCCTTTCATTTTTTCTTTCACGCTGTGGGCCAGCTTCTCGATCTCTTCTGCCTTCTTGAGCACGTCAAGCGAGAGCATGTTTTCATTCGACTTGTCCACATACTCTTTCAGTTCTCCGGTCAGCTTCACCAATTTGTCGGTATCGGCCTTGAGCGCGGCCTGCCGTTCCAGGTTGGCTTTCTTCGCCATGTCGTGGGCAATCCGGTCCCGGGTCTCGTCGTCGGGCGGCGCGGCCGTTCCGTCGATCCTCTGCCGGCCCTGCGCATAACCGGGAATCACGAACACTAAAGAGAGTAGGAGGCTCCAAACCAATTGTTTCCTTCGCACGGGATCCTCGAAACGGGCGCGGACCCTCTGCCCGTTCCTAAAGTATGACACTTTCAGCGGAGACAATCGAATCAGGAAAACGAAAAAGGAATGGATTCGGCGACTAAACAAAACATAGGAAGAGACCGCAAAGTCGCCGCCTTCTGTCCGTGCGGTCAAGAAGGCGTCCACTCAAACGTTTACAGCGCGCTCATGTTCGACAAAAACTCGCTGTTCGTTTTAGCCTTGCCCAGCTTGTCGATCAGCAATTCCATCGCTTCCACCGGAGAGAGCGGATTCAGCACCTTGCGCAGCACCCAGATCCGTGACAGATCCTCGCGTGGAATCAGCAACTCTTCCTTACGCGTGCCCGAACGCTGAATATCGATCGCCGGAAACACGCGCTTATCCACCAGCTTGCGCTCCAGAATAATTTCCGAGTTGCCCGTGCCTTTGAATTCTTCAAAGATCACATCGTCCATGCGCGACCCGGTATCGATCAGCGCGGTAGCAATAATCGTCAGCGATCCACCTTCTTCAATATTTCGCGCCGACCCAAAGAACCGCTTCGGCCGCTGCAACGCATTCGAATCCACGCCGCCCGAAAGCACCTTGCCCGAGGGCGGAACAATCGTATTATAAGCCCGCGCCAGCCGCGTAATCGAATCCAGCAGAATCACCACATCGCGCTTATGCTCGACCAGCCGCTTTGCTTTTTCGATCACCATTTCCGCGACTTGTACGTGGCGCGCTGCTGGCTCATCAAAGGTCGAAGAAATCACTTCGCCCTTCACCGACCGCTGCATGTCCGTAACTTCTTCCGGACGTTCATCGATCAGCAGCACCATCAGCACCACTTCCGGATGGTTCGTCGTAATCGAGTTCGCCACATTTTGCAGCAACATCGTCTTGCCGGCGCGTGGCGGAGAAACAATCAGTCCACGCTGGCCCTTGCCGAGCGGCGTCAGCAAATCCATCACCCGTGCACTCGCATTCTCTCGCGTTGTTTCCAGCTTCAGCCGCTCCTGCGGATACAGCGGCGTCAAGTTGTCGAAGAGAATTTTATTGCGTGCTTCATCCGGCGACTCAAAATTCACCGCCTCGATCTTCACCAGCGCGAAATACTTTTCGCCCTCGTGCGGAGGCCGCACCTGTCCGCTGATGGTGTCGCCGGTTTTTAAATCAAATTTGCGGATCTGCGACGGCGACACATAAATATCGTCCGGCCCCGGCAAATAGTTGTAGTCCGGCGACCGCAGAAAACCGTAGCCGTCAGGCAGAATTTCCAGCACGCCTTCGGCAAAAATGTGGCCTTCTTTTTCGCTCTGCGCTTGCAGGATTTTAAAAATGAGGTCCTGCTTGCGCAGTCCGCTGGCACCGGGCAGCTCCAAGGTCCTTGCGATCTTGGTCAGCTCGGTGATGTTCTTTTCTTTCAGTTCAGCAATAGTCATGATTCACCTAAACCCGTTCACTTGAGCGTTGTTTGGCTAGTGTCCACGGGAGATTTTCGAAAGGAGGGTATTCAGGGAAGACAAAAAACTACCAGGCAGGAAAGGCGGGGCTGACCTACGCAGCCCGCCGTTGTGCCTCAGCAAAATTCTCTGGTTCCGACAAAACTTCCTGACGCTGTGAGCCTGCAATCC
>JBAUVJ010000389.1:0-5092 GCA_049583165.1 Candidatus Sulfotelmatobacter sp.
GGGATGTACGCGCTCGGTTCCGGGCCGCCGGCTACGGTCTGCCAACCCGACTCCTTCGCCACGCGCAAGATTTCGAGCACGTTCGAACGAGTCATCAAGTTGGCGTAGACTCCGAGGACTGCGGGCGGCGACTGCCGGAGAATTTCGAAGAGCTGGTCGCGGGAGCCAAAGGTTGAATCGAAGACTTCCACCTGAACTCCTTTTCTGCGGAGGTGCGAGGAAATGTAAAGAATGCCCAAGGGGGGATATGGCTTCATGATCTGAAGTTCCTTCGGATCTTCAAATAAGAAATAACCGTGCGTGAGAAGCAGGTCCATATCCAGTTGCGCACCCTTATCGAAATGTTGCAGCACCGCAGAGTCTTACGTGCCGCACTCAGACTGCAATTGCAATTGCACCAGGCTGCTAGCGTGAGAACCGTCGAGCTTGGTGGGATTTGGCGTATGGCTCGTCTGCTCGAGTTGAACCACTTTGTCCCACAGTTCTCGCCGGTCATTCCTATTCCCGCCGGCTCTTCCATTCCAGGAATCTACTTCCGCATGAAGCGCGTCGTGCAGAGCACGATAGAACTCGCCGGTGTAGGTTCCCTGGAACATCATGGAAAGGTCCTCACTGTCGGACCAATTGGTTTTCGTCCCCAGCTGCGATTGCACTTGCTGGAAGAATTTGGTCCCTGGGAGCGGATAGGCCACGGAAACGCCGATATCGTCCGGGCGCGTGTCTCGTACCAACTCGACCGTACTCTGGATATCTTCCCAGGTCTCGCCAGGATAGCCAAATTGCAGGAAGTAGCAGGCGCGAATTCGCTCTTTGCGCAGATTCTCGCGCGCCTTGGGAACCTGGTCCACGCGCATGCCTTTGTCCATCGCGTTCAAAATCTTTTGTGCCCCGGATTCCACGCCCATCCACACTTCCGCACAGCCGGAACGCCGAAACGCGGCGGTGGTGGCAGGCGTCATCAAGTCGACCCGGGATTGCATCTTAAAGGGAACGGCAGCGTCGCGAGCCTCCACTGCATCGGCGAATTCCAGAACCCATTTCGGCTGCAGGCCGAAAATATCGTCCGCGAACCACAGATGCTCGGCGCCGTACTGGTACTTGAGCTGGCGCATCTCCTCTGCCACGCTCTGGGGCGAGCGCACGGAAAACGTGTCACCGTAGATGGGCTTGGCACACCAGTTGCACCGATAGGGACACCCACGACTGGAAACGATATTCAGGGAGAAGTATCCATGTGCGGATTTCCAGGCGTCGCGGTACCGACGCGTGTCGATCAGGTCACGCGCCGGGAATGGCAGCCTGTCCAGGTGCCGCAACTGGCTGCGTTTCGCGGTCTGAACAACCTTGCCTGCGGGCGATAAATAAGCGAGACCCGCGATTCCGTCCAGCGACGCTTTTTTATTTTTCAGTAATTGTTGCACCGTTTCCAGCAATGTGAATTCGGCTTCGCCGAGCAAGACGCAACGAAAACCACTCCCGAGATATTCCTCAGCATGATCCGAGGCATCGGAGCCATTGACCAACACAGTGGCGCCCGCTTTTTGAGAGGCAGCGAGAATCTGGAACGCGACCTCCCGCATCCGGGTGAGGCACATCTTGGAGAGAAAGTTGAAGTTATCCTCGTAAACCACCACCAGCGCGGGACGATGTTGCGCGAGGGCGGCTTCGAATTCCTTCTCGGGATCGTTCAGCATGGTGTCGAATACGGCAACCGAGATACCCGAACTGCGCAGCATAGCCGCGGCGTAGAGGGTACCGAGTGGAGGATAAGGCTGGGCCTTGCGAGTTTGCTTGCGGTCATAAAACAAATGGTAAGAATGAGTCAGTAGAACATCAACCACGTCGGGGCCCCCATGTGCACTGAATGAATCAGCAAACTTCCTGCATACGCTCCGATAGCTTTTGCCCGGTGAGTAGAGATCGCCGGGTCACTACGCGCTGTGCGGCGCGCGAAACCCAAAGCTCCCAGGGAAAGGAATATCGGTTTTTCCCGATCCGCCACCGTATGGGCGCTCCGAGTATTTGGCGAAATCTTTTCCGCAGCCACGCTTTGCTCTGCGTAGCTTTCCGGATTTGATTATTGAGCAGAAAATATTCCAGACTGCGACGCAACCTTTGCAATTCCTCGCCTTGCAACCAGGGAAGGATATTGTGGCCCAAGGCCAGAGTTTGCCATTCCTCAAAAGATTGTGGCTCGCGCAATCCCATCTCCTTCAATTGCGGCCAGATTGGGATCCCCGGGTAAGGAGTGAAGATATTTGGGGAAAAACTGACATTGGAATATTCCCGGGCAATGTCGCTCATGATGGAAAAAGTTTGCTGCCGGTCGGCTTCGGTTTCACCCGGGTAACCGAGAATCACGTTGAAGGTAACGCGAATGTTGGCGAGCTGAGCCTTGCGAGCCGTCTCCACCATCTGTTCAACATTCTGGTGATGCTTGTTCATGAGCTTCAGTACAGGCTTGGATGCGGATTCCGTCCCAAAGCCCATGTGGGATACACCGCTCTCGCCCAGTAAGCGAACATCGTCGTCACTCATTCGCCACAAAAAGTCAGTGGAAGCCTGGAAATCCCAAAGGAATTTAACCCCACTCTCAACAATTCCACGCGCAATCGCCACGGCTCGCTTGATATCAACCAGAAAGTTGGAATCGAACAGCGCCACTTCCTGAATGCCATAACGAGGGACCAAATCGGCGAGGTCGCTTACCACCCGTTCTGCTGTATATGCGTTGAACCGGCGTTTATAAAACACCATATCCGTACAGTAATTGCATGCGTAAGGACAGCCGACGCTGGAGGTATAGGACAATTGCCGAAAGCCTGCAGCGGAGGCGTAGGCATCAAAGTTCGCGAGATGAAACGCCGGCATCGGGAGATCGTTGATGTTCGTGACGCGTCTTTCGGGCTCGTGGTGAATGCCCGCCCCATCTTTAAACGACAGACCTTGCACGCCGTGAAGTTCCTGCTTGTCCGCCAATCGCTGCGCAACTTCCAGTAAAGTCAAGTCCCCCGGCCCGCGCACCACGGCGTCGACGAAATCCGGTTGCAGAGTCTGTTCGGTCGCAAGGCTCGGATGCCAACCACCGAAGATGACCGGCAAGGACGGGCGGGCATTCTTCACCGCCTTGGCGACGCGAATGGCTGCGCCGATGGTAGGGCCTGTAAGAACAGAAATGCCGAAGCAGAGTGCATCGCTGGTTTCTCGAAGGATTTCGCTCTCGAAGTCGGGCGAAGTTATGTTGTCGATCAACTTGACTTCGAATCCGGCCTCCAAGAGAGGCGCTGCCAACGCGAGCATACACAAGGGTGCGCTCAACGGAGGGCCATCGTAAGGCGGATAAAAAAGTACGACTTTGTGCTTTTTTGGCAAAACAACCTCACCCACAGCGCTTGAGACCCTACGCCTAGATGGTCATTCGAGCAGAATGAAGCTTTGTCAGGAGTTTGTCAACCTTTAGTCATTTCTTTTGCCGCACGGAACCGAAAAGAATCGTTCCATTCTTTCCTGACTTCTGGGCGGACGGAGCCTGCGTTGAGCGAACCGCTCCTGCGAGGGACAGAGGGCTCCCATTGCCCAGCCAGGCAAGGCGAGAGCAGGTACTTAATTTCTTGCAATCTGTTGACAAATTCATCATGTTCATGACATATGATTGATGCGACCCTATTATCTTCGCACCGGGCCTGAGGGGTGCATCTGTGAAGTCATCAAACAAGATTGTATTTTTCGTTGCGTCGTTCTCCAGCATTGAGGCTACGGCCCCGCTGGGAATTTTGGCGATTTCCACTCCGTTATTAGAGGCCGGATACGACGTTCGAATCATCGATTCCACGATCACACCTAATTATGTGCAGCGCGTGTTGGAGGAGGTGAAGGATGCTCTCTGTCTGGGAATCTCGGTAGTTACTGGACCGATGATTCGAGAGACGGTGGCGGTGGCGAAGGCGGTAAAGGCATGGGATCCCGACTTCCCCGTGATCCTGGGGGGATGGCATCCGTCACTATTGCCCAAGCAGACAATTGAAGCTCCGTATGTGGACATCATCGTCCGTGCTCAAGGGGAAGACAGCATGCTGGAGGTGGTGCAGTGCCTCCAGAACGATGACCCCCTTGACAATGTTCTAGGAGTTGGCTTCAAACGCGAGGTCAAGGTTTTTCTTACACCCGAGCGGCCGCTGAAGCAATTGACCCAGATGCCACAGAAGGCCTATCAGCTGGCGGACTTCGACGGCTATGAGCGCGTCTGCGGACGGCGCTGGGCCATGTACGTTTCCAGCCTCGCCTGCCCGTTCAATTGTTCGTATTGCACGAATGCTGCTGTATATGGCCGTAAATGGAATGCCCTTCCGGTCGATCAGGTCGTTGAAGAGACGATGGAACTGACCCGTCGTTACCGGCTGGATTTGCTATGGCTGGCCGACGACAATTTTCTTGTCGATCTTGATCGCGCGCTAAAGATTGCCGAAGGGCTGGTTCGAGCAGGAGCAAAATTTAAGTGGAGCATCCAGGCGACCACCAATTTGACCGCTCGCCTGAGCGTCGAGGAACTCTCGCTGTTGCACCGCTCTGGTATGCACCAGGTCTGCCAAGGCATCGAGAGCGCCTCGCCGACCGTGATGAAACACATGAATAAAGATTTTCAGGTGCTCGAGGACATCTACGAGTCTACCAAGCGCTGCCTTCTCGCCGGCGTGATTCCATCATTCAATATTATTTTCGGTCATCCGGGGGAAGGGCCGAAAGAACGGCGTGAGACCGTCAGCTTCATGATGGATGTGTGCCGCCGCTTCCCCGGAGCGGAATTCTGGACTAGTATCTTTACTCCCTATCCAGGCTCTCCCATCATGCACCAGGCGCAGCAGTTGGGCATCGAAGCCCCGACCTCGCTGGAAGGCTGGATCGATTACTTCCCTCGCTACACGACGCTGCCGTGGCTCAAGGGCAAAGATCATCAACGAGTGCAAACCATGCGCGATTATCTCCGCATCGCTTTCGATCGCGAGCCAATTGCCGCCAAGGGGCCGGGGCGACTCGCAAAGGCCGTTCAACATCTCACCGCTTATCCCGCACGCTGGCGCTTGGATCATGACTT
>JBAUVJ010000390.1:0-5213 GCA_049583165.1 Candidatus Sulfotelmatobacter sp.
ACTCACCAAGCTTGGAGACCGTGGCTGTGGTGGTTTCAGCGACGTGGACGGCGGAGGTGGCGATCTTGGCGGCCTCGCTGGCGTTCTTGGCGATCTCTTTAATGCTGGCGCCCATCTCTTCGGCGCCGGTGGCGACGGTCTGGAGATTCTGGCTGACCTGCGTGGTGGCGTTGGAAACGACTTTGGCCTGAGCGGAGGTTTCCTCAGAGTTGGCGGTGATCTGCTGGCTGGTGCTGGAGAGCTCCTCGCTGGCGCTCGCTACGTGGATGGACGAGCCCGAGATCGCCTGAATCACTTGGTGCAGATTGTTCTTCATCTTGTTGAGCGCAATTCCAGCCTGCCCAATTTCATCGTGAGACGAAATGGTCATGTCCCGGACCGTCAGATTATTGGCAGCCATCTCCTCGATCATGGCGGCCATGGACGAAGCTGCCGAGGAAATCGAGCGTGCGATTGCAGTTGCAACCAGCCCACCGATTACAACGGTACCGATTAACAAACCGATCACCCAGTAACGGGACGAGGAATAAACATTGGCGCTCTGTGTGGCCGCGTCCTTCGCGCCTTTGTCGTTCAGGGCAACGTCCTCGTTCAGGAACTTCGCGGCGGCTTCATAGAGTTCACTGCCTTCGGTCTGCGCCAAAACTATGGCCTCTGAATTCTTGTTTTGCCCTGCTAGCTCTTTCACTCGTGCCCTCACTACATTGTATTTGTCCCAAGACTCGCGAAACCCCTGGTAAAGCGCCTTCTCTTCGGGCGAGCTAATCATGGGCTCGTACTCCTTCTCATCGTCCGCCACTGCCTGTAGCCCGGTGTTTACCTTTTCCTCATAGTGCGGTCTCTTGTCAGTCGCAACAATGTAATTCAACGTGTCGCGTCGCACTCCTGAAGTATCAAAGTTAATTTTCCCTAGCACTCGCACGCTGGGCAGCCAGTTGGTTGCTATATCAACGGTGCTGGAGTTGACTTTCGAGAGTTGAAGGATCGAGAAAATGCCAAGCACGGCAGTGAGAGCAAGGACCAGTCCGAAGCCCAACCCTAGTTTTTTGCCGATTTTCAAGTTGCTGAACCAGTTCATAGTGCGCTCCTGAGCATCTCTCTAAAACACAAAAATTTAATCTCACTGCGATACATCGGCCTGAAACCGGTGCACTTTAGCGGTGGCCGCTCCTGTTGGGGTGAAGATGCCATGGGGGCTAGCGCGAGTTCATCCACGCGAAGATATTTGTGATCGCATAGGTTGCGCCTACGAAGACTCGCTTGTGCGGAGCGTAGTGACTGACTCCCAAATCGAGACCGGAATCCAGATACAACCGGGACTGAATCTTGTAGTTGAAGCCAACCATAGCCGAAGCAAATGCCGGTGTACCCTGATTGAGCTCTGTGTATCCATAGGGCTCGAAGACCCCGTTCAGGCGGTGGGTGAGCGGGTACCAGTTAGCCAGCGCGAAGCCCGTGTCGTGATCGACGCCGGGTGCAGTCGGTCGCCCGGCCAGCAATTCAATCGCGTTAAAATCAAAATGAACTTTGCGAACGTCTTTGCTGGCCAAGAACGAGAATGAATTGTCGATCTGGCCCGAACCAAATCCATTCAAGTAGCTCGCGGAAGGTATCTTGGCCTGATAGAACAGACCTAAACTGGGCCGCCGCTTTGTCTGCCCCAGGAAACGGTACCTCAGACCCAGCCAGTTATCGCCATAGCCGGTTCGGTCCACGTCGCCGTTCATGATGTGGATAAAGTCTCCCGAGAACCAGTGAAGATCCAAATTATGCGTGAGCCCGAGGCGCAGCCCGCCGGAAAGGTCGTCGTGGAGGGTCCCGCCTCCCGGCCATTGACGCTCCAGTCCATATTCGAGTTCGACCACGCCGCACTGTGTAGTGTCGGTGGCGCTGGTCACAGTCGGACGGGATGGAACGGATGCGATCTCAGAGCTAAGGCAAGAATTGGCGCCTCCGTTCGACTGAGTATCCTGAGCTAGCGAACACTTGGAACAAAGTTGAAAAAGGATACTTGAAACCAAAATAAGGATTGTCGAGAGACGAAGCTGCAGGTGAATCCTCACGGGATCGGAACCTCCACTACGGAACTACGCAACGGCCGCCATCGCTTCAGCTTCCTTATCGGTGCGAAATTGCAACATAGGTTTCATCGGCGCAGGAGCGGTTGGACTTTAGCCGTCACGCCTTGGCAGAATGGCTGCGGACGATTTCAACCGAGCAATCCGCCCGGGGCAGCTTTCCTCAGCTACGCTGCCGAAAAGCATCCGGTCGAATCCTCCGTGGCCGTGCGAGCCCACCACGATCAGTTCGGCTCCCCATTCGGGGGCGCGGCCCAGGATGGCATGCACCGCATCGCCGTTCTAAGACCACAGCACTGGACTGGAAGCCGCTGGCCCTCAAGACGCTGGCGGCATGGCGCTGCTACGGTGTCGCAACCGCCGCATCCACGGTCATCTCGCAGGCTTTCTGCGTGTCCAGCACCAGCATCAGCCGGTCATTCAGCTTGTGCACGCCTGTAATCATTTCCCGGACCGCGCCGCGCAGGGTTTCCGGCGGGCGCTCGAAGCTCGCCTCTTCGACTTCAACCACATCGCCGATTTCATCCACCAGCAGGCTAACCGCGCCATCGTCGGAGCGGACCACGACATTCATTGCCGCCACGCCCGCCGCACGTGGAGCCAGTTCGAGCCGCCGCCGCAGATCGACTGCGGTTACGATTTGCCCGCGCAGATTGATCAATCCGCTCACGACCTGGGGAGCAAGGGGAACGCTGGTCACTTCGAGCGAACGGATTACTTCCTGGACGGTTTTCAGTTCCACGCCGAACAGCAGCTTTTCCAGGTAGAAGGTGCAGAATTGTGAAGTGTGTGCCATGTGTCAGTTCGCGGCTCCTGCTGATTTGGTTTCGGGATCGGCCTGGGTAGAGTTCACCCCAGCCATTTGCAGGATGGCTGGGATATCGAGTAATTCCGTGACCCGGTCGCCAATGACGACGGAATAGAGAACGGCCGGACGCGTGGCTTTCGATTTCACCTTGGCGCTGGCCTCGACAATGTCGAGAATCCGCTCCACCACCAGGCCGAAAGAACGTCCCTCATGATGCATGACCAGCACCTGAAGTGGACCGGAGTCCTGGGCAGGCGGCGCTTGCAGGGCACGCAGCCGATGCCGCCGCTCTTCCAGCACCACGGCCAGCCGGACCAAGGGCAAGATTTGGCCGCGGTACTGCGTGACCCACTCGTTGCCGGACATCTCCACTTGCGCCACGGGAAATTCCTCCAGCCGCGCCAGAGTGCTGAGTGGTATGGCCATGCGGGAATCGCCGAGCCCGGCGAAGAGGAGAAAAGTTTGCTTATCTCCGGCCTCTTCCGCCGATTCCGCAGCTTTGTTGGTCACCGCCCGCTCTCGCGCTTCGCTCACCACGTTGGCCCGTTGCGCCAGGCCCAGGACGTCCAGAATGAGCGCCACCTTGCCGTCGCCCATGATGCTGGAGCCGGCAAAGGTCTTGACCGTCTTGAGCTGCTTGCGCAGCGGCTTGACCACAATTTCCTCGGTATCGTTGATGGCATCGACGACCAAACCGAACTGCCGGTCGTCCGCCTGCAAGACCACGATGTTGACGGAACCGTCGCTCTTGCCGTCGCGGTTGCCGTTTTCCGCAAGTTTCAATTCGCGATTGAGATAGACAAGCGGAAGCAGACGCCCACGCAGGCGATAGACAGGGACGCCGTGCACCATTTCAATGGCCGTAACCGCCTCTTCCGCCTCCAGCCGCACCAGTTCCAGCAAGTTCACCTGCGGAATGGCATAGCGATCCCCGCTGCATGTCACGACCAGCGCCGGAATGATTGCTAAAGTGAGGGGAATCTTTACTCGAACGGTTGTACCCCGCCCAAGGGTTGACTGCAGGTCCACCGTGCCGCCGATCTTTTCTACGTTGGTCTTTACCACATCCATGCCCACACCGCGGCCGGAAACGTTGGTCACCTTTTCCGCGGTGGAAAATCCTGGAAGGAAGATCAGATTGAAAATCTCCCGTTCGCTCATGCGTGCCACCTGGTCGCCATTGATCACGCCGCGTTCGAGCGCCTTCTTGCGGATGCGTTCACTGCTTAACCCGGCGCCATCGTCGCTGATCTCGATATTGACCTGGCCCCCTTCGTGGAAAGCGCGCAGAATCAGGCGTCCGGCGCGAGGTTTGCCGATCTTGACCCGCACGTCGGGAAGTTCAATGCCGTGATCTACGGAGTTGCGCACCAGGTGGGTCAGAGGATCCTTGATCGCTTCAATGATGGTTTTGTCGAGCTCCGTCTCCTTGCCTTCCATCTCGATGCCGACTTCCTTCGCGCAACCCAGAGCGACGTCGCGCACGGTGCGGGGAAACTGAGCCCAGACATTGCCGATGGGCTGCATGCGGGTCTTCATGACCTCTTCCTGCAGTTCTGTGGCAATGAGATTCATGCGCTGGGAGACCGCCTGGAGGCCGGCGTCTTCCACGGTATTTGCGATTTGCAGGAGCTGATTTCGAGCCAGTACCAATTCGCCGACCAGGGTCATCAGCTTGTCGAGAAGGTTCACTCCAACGCGAATGGTCTCGGGAGCGGTGTCGCGCTGTTTCGTGTCCAGGATTTGCTGCGCCGACTGCACGTCTTCGGGCTTGGCCAGGCCCAGGGCAACCAGAATTTCGCCCAGACGCCGGCGGTCGCCTTTTTCCTGCTCCTGTAAAGCCACTGCCAGATCGCTGGCTTGTACCATGCCGCGCTCCACCAGCACGCCGCCAATTTTTCCTCGTGTCGGCTTTCGGGGAGAGTCGTCGCTTTTCTTGGACGATGCGATGGGCGCCGGAGTCTGGGCCTGCGGAGCCTCAGGCGCTGGCGAGGACGGAATAACTTCTTTTTTCGCGGGAGTGGCTGGTTCAGCGCTCTCTGCTTTCTGCGCCTCCGGTGTGGATGAAGGCGGCGCGGCGGCTTCGGCAGGAGCGATTCCGGCATCTCCTGCAACCGGGCTTTGCAGCTTGGTCAGCGTTTCACGTAGTTGGGGATAGTCGTTTTCGCCATCCTGCCCGGACGATTCGATTTCCTTGAGCATCTGGCGCACCGCATCCACCATGCCGAGCAGCGCGGTGGTGCGTTCCGGGTTGAGCGTGAGGTGCCCGTCCCGCAACCGGGTCAGTAAGTTCTCTCCCACATGGGCTACTTTTTCCAGCCGGTTGA
>JBAUVJ010000391.1:0-7323 GCA_049583165.1 Candidatus Sulfotelmatobacter sp.
AGTCTTTGTCCGCGTCGCCGATCCCAAGTACCGCCAGATTGTACCGATGCGCTTCTTCAACCTGACCCTGACCGTGCCCGAAGCCGAGGCCTACAATGCTGCCTTCCTCGAAGAAAAAAGTCTTCGAGCCGACGTCGCCCGTAGCCTGATTCGTTTGGTCTCCTGTGTGGCCCGGGTTAACACTGAGCTCGAAGAACTCAAACGCAGCCAGAGCATGTCTTCACTGTGGAAACTTCATGCCGACGCTTTGGTGGTCTTACTTAACGTCGCGAGTACTACCGCGGAAGATGCCGAAGGGATTGCCAAGGCTGCCGAGAAAAACGATGCTGCGTCTACCAAAGCCATTCGCGAAACCATGCACAAGCTGCGGGAACGCTCCGACCTGGCAGTGAAGGCGCTGGCGCGGCCAGCGGACTAGACCTGCGCGTGGCGAATCTTGCGGACCCAGGCGGCAGAGCCCTGATCCAGTTCCGGATGGTCTTCGTCTCGCCACGCTGCTTTATTTCCTTGTAGAAAATGAAGCAATTTTCGGCGTCGGCGCAAGCGCTCGCTCTCTTCGCGCTTTTCCTCAATCAGGCGGTTCATCGCGGCGCTACTCCCCAGTCAATCTTACACAGCTTGGGATAGCGGTAGTGCGGCTCCGCGACAGTCGCAGAGTTAGGTTTGGCACAACTCCGTCAATATCGAAGTTGAGGGGTGTTTGTCACAGCCCGCACGTCCGTGGCGCCCACCTTTCGCAAAGAACGCGAAAGATGGGGGCACTCTCAGTTGTGGTGGTGTCGGCCACGAGCGTAGCAGGCGACTGACTCCGAGGGGCTGCGGCCCGATACAGCCGGGCCGCTGGACAGCCGAGGGCGGCTGTCCCTACATGGCCTGTTAATAGCCTCGAAGCTCATTGCTCACATCCCGCAGCTAGTTGATATCGAACTGCTCTTGATGCAGAGCGGGATCGCTCTTCACAATGATTGTCCGCTTGGTGAGCTCTTCCATTTCGTTCAGCAGACGGCCATTGTTGCCCTTCAATTCTTTCGCCACATCGGGATGCACGCGCAGCATTACGTCTTCGTGTTCCAGATGCTTGGCAATCTTGCGCATCTCCACGTAAATTTCGTTCGCTACCGTGGTCAGGGACTTCACGTAGCCGGTCGACTGGCAATATGGACAAGGCGCGCCGATGGTGCGCTCCAGCGATTGTTTCACGCGTTTGCGGGTAATCGCCACCAATCCGAAATCGTTGAATTGCAGAACTTTTGATGGGGCACGATCGTGGCGGAGTTCTTCTTCCAGTGCTTGCATCACGCGCTGGCGGTTGCGGCGCTCATCCATATCGATGAAGTCGATGATGATGATGCCGCCCAGATCGCGCAGGCGAACCTGCCGGACGATTTCCTTGATTGCGTCCACATTGGTTTTGACGATCGTGTCTTCGAGGCGCGATGTTTTGCCCACATACTTGCCGGTATTGATGTCGATCGCCACCAGTGCCTCGGTCTGGTTGATCACGATATAGCCGCCGCTCTTCAGCCACACTTTCGACTTGAGCGCCTTGTTCATCTCCTCGGCCAGACCGAATTGTTCGAATAGCGGAGTCTCTTTGGTGTAGAGCTTCACGCGCTTCACCAGCCCCGGCTGAAAGCGATTGAAGAAGCGCAGAATGCGCTCGTATTCGGGTTCTGTGTCGACCCAGATCACGGAGAAATCGGAAGTGACCTGGTCACGCAGCACGCGCTCCACCACGTTGAGATCGTGATAGATCAGAGCCGGCGGCTTCGATGCTTCAGCGCGCGTTTTAATGTCGTTCCACAGGCCTTTCAGGAAGCGAATGTCGGCACGCAGTTCATCTTCGCTGGCGCTCTGCGCCGCGGTGCGAACGATAAATCCGCCGTGGCCGTTGTCGCGCTCGCTCATCACGATGCGCTTCAGCCGCTGGCGTTCCTCGTCGGACGCGATCTTGCGCGATACCCCAGTGTGGTTCACCGTGGGCATGTAGACCAGAAAGCGCCCCGGCAACGCGATGTGGCTGGTGATGCGCGCGCCTTTCTTACCGATGGGCTCCTTGGCAATCTGCACCAGAATTTCCTGGCCTTCTTTCAACAGATCGCTGATCTTCGGAACCTCATGCGATTCGCGACGCGGGAAGCGTCGCCCTCCACCGCCACGACGGCCACCACCACGACGGTCATAACCGGGCCGCGGACGAGGCGCTCGCTGGGTATAACTTGCCGTTCCTGACGGAGCGCGGACTTCCGCCCGGGCATCGACCACAGTGCCTCCGGCTTCCGCGTCGAGCAATGCTTCCGCCTGGGCTTGCGCTTCTTCAAGTTCCAGCTCCTCCGAATCTTCTTCGGTCTCTGGGGCAGATCCCTCCGCGGGAGTAACGCCAGATTCGGCCAACGAGGTCATGTGAATCTCATCGACGGTCTCGCGAGCCTCGGAAAACCCACGCGGCCGAGCCTCACCATTTGCCTGGCCGGCGGCTCGCGTCTCCTCTTCAAACTCGTCATAGCCCTCATCGGACGATTGCTCGTAGCGGACGGTATCCACTTCTTCTTCGTCGATGGTTTCCTCTTCCAGCGTCCCTGGGGCGGCGAAAGCTGCGGGCGGTAGCTCGGCTGCCGGGGCTCCAACCCGAGCTGCCTGAGAATGCTCAGGGGTGTACGGCGTTGGCTCCTCTTCTTCTGCTTCCTCAAATTCCGTTTCTTCCAACGCTTCTTGTTTCGAGGTCTGGGCAGCGGCGGCTGCGTCGGAAGCGCCTGTGCTCACTGCGTCCCGCCGATGAAATTCACGATTCCATTCCACTGAAGTTGAGGCAGAGGCATCGGAAGCCTCCTCATGGGCAGGCTGCGAACCTTCATCATTCAGCCTCGCAGCTTCAAAAGATCCTTCCTCTGTATCTATGGTCGAGGCAAAGATTGGCTCGTCTTCCGGAAAACTGGCGGCGATGGGTGCAGCGGTTTCGGCGATCGAACCGGGAGCCGGCCCGGCAGCACGAAATTGCTGAGGACGGGTTACTTGCCCGGGCTGCGCCAGGCCCCGGTACTTGGAAATCGATTCTCCCGGAAGCAGAATCGGCTGGTATCCCGCCGGAGGGCCAAAATGGTGGGTCCTGGCCGATTCAGGCTGGCGAGGAATTGCGGCGGGCGGCACACTCTCTACTGCGGGCGCTGACAAACGCGGTTCCGCGGAGCGGTCACGCGACTCGCTTCGTCCATCGCCTCTTCCGTCTCGGCGTCCGCCCCGGCGGCGACGGCGTCCACGGAAACCTCCGCGTTCCCGGTCTTGAGAATCTCTGCCGCCAGAAGTCTCCGCAGAACCTGCGGCGGCTATTGACGGTTGACCCTCCTCATGTTGTTCTGTTCCTTCGGCCTCGAACGCGGGTGAACTTTCGCTCGCACCATTTTCTTCTGACGCACTGGAAGTCTCACCTTCAACATGCGCAGGTTGTGGCCGCAGATCCTGTATTCCTCGATTTGCCGGCACGACGTCGGTTACGTCTTCGTCATGCTCCTCCAACTCCATAAAGTCGGATACATAGAGGAAGGCATCGCGCTCCAGGCCGATATCGACGAAGGCCGATTGCATGCCGGGAAGAACTCGGGTTACGCGGCCTTTGTAGATGGAACCCGCGAGGGTGTATTCATTTTCGCGCTCGAGGTAGATTTCCGCGAGCAGATCGTCTTCCACCAGGCCCACTTTTGTTTCGTGAGGCGTGGAAGATACAAACAACTCTTTGTTCATGGACACTCCGGTCCCGCGCGGCTAATCAAGCCGGGCGAGTTTCACCGGGGCGAAGCGAGGAAGGAAAGGGGAGAATCGAGCGTCGCGAGGCTGGCCCCGGATGGGGGACGGCTGGGGTCCGGGAGGTTGCTCCCTGACCGAATCCGCTGCACAAGCTTGGGTATCTTCTGCACTGTTCGCTTTCGTCTGCCGGGTTTGTGACCGCACTCTCAGACCGTTTCCAGTCGGGGGGCCGTTTCCCTGCCAGCAGCTTTATTGCTTCAATCCTGCCCGGCCTTCGACTGCTCGACTAGCCGGTAAAATGCCCCCTTTACGCGAGGGCGATCGATATTTTTGGGGCTGCGCTTAATCCGCGCAGCAATTGCTCTCTACCGTCTTCCCAATTCAAAATCCATGAACCCTTAGCCAGCTCACCCAATCCTGGTAAACCCAGCTAATTCACAAAGCGGCGCATGCGAACATTCATCACCATCCCCAGCGCCAGGAACATGAACAGAACCGAAGACCCACCGTAACTCATCAGCGGTAGAGGTATTCCAGTGACCGGCATAAAGCCGACCACCATGCCGACATTGACCAGAATATGGAAGCTAAGCACAGCCACCACACCCATTACCACGAACGTGCCAGCGCGGTCGGGCGCCGTTTGCGCGTTCTGCGTCAAACGCATCAGCACAATGAAGTATAGCAGCAGAACCCCCAGCGCGCCCACGAATCCATGCTCCTCGGAAAATGCCGCAAAAATGAAGTCCGTTTGGGGAACAGGCAGGAATGCGCCGTGTGTTTGCGAGCCTTTCCCGCCCCATAGGCCGCCGGAACCCACGGCGATCTTGGATTGCTCAACTTGGTACCCCGACCCCTGGGGATCGTCTTCCGGCTGCATAAAACTGGTCAACCGCTGCTTCTGGTAGGACTTTAAAACGTGCACCCGCGGGGTAAAAAACACTGCTCCTATTCCCATGCCGGCGAGCAGTGCCACCGCCAATCCCTGCTTCCAGTGCATCCCTCCAAGGAACACTCCCATTACGGCGATCGGAATATACGTAAGGGCTGTTCCCAAATCGGGCTGTGCGAGCACCATGAGCATAGGAATGGCGACGATAGCCCCGGCCTTCATAAAATCCGGCCAGGAAAGATCGCGATGCCGTAAGTCGGCAAAATACTTGGCCACGGCCAGAATGAGGATAAGCTTGACCCATTCGGAAGGCTGGAAGTGGTTGCCGCCGGGCATCTTGATCCAGCGGCGCGCTCCCAGATATTTTTGTCCAAAGATCATCACCCCCATCAGCGAAGCGATCGCCGCAATGTAGAACCAATGAATTCTGTCCAGAAGCGCCTGGTAGTTGACCAGACTGATCAGGAACATCATTCCCACGCCGGCCAAGACCCAGTAAATCTGCTTGATGTGCGATCCGGCAAACTTGGTGTGCATGGTGGCGCTGCGGATCTCCATGACGCCGAGGCCGCAGATCATGAGCACAAAGATCAGCAGCAGCCAGTCGAAATCGCGATATGAAACGTAACGGCTCATTAAAACTTAGTTCCTAGTTGCGAGTCATCAGTTCTCATCTTTAGCAATCAGCATTCAGCTCTCAGCATTCAGCCCTAAAACTTCTGAGACTCTAGTGGCTGAACGCTGAATGCTGACTGCTGATTGCTACTCCCGGTACCGGGTAGTCGGTAACCGACGATTCCAGGCGCGGCAGTTGCTAATGCTAGCGGCTTCTTCGGCAAATTCAGGAGGAAACGCCCACCTTCCAGTTTGTCGCCCTCGGGCGCTGTCCACAGGGCGCCCATATCCATTCTGCCATCGGTCTTCATTTTCTCCCCTGGCTTGTCCGCCGGCTTCTGTGCCATCTTGGCAGGGATGCGGCGTTGCTTATCGACGTAAGCCTTGAGCACCTGCGTCGCTATACGTGCCGCCAGTTTTCCATGCTCTCCGCCCTCGAAAAGCACGCAAACTACAATGTCGGGATTACGGCGCGGCGTGAATCCTACGAACCACCCGTTCTGCGCCAGGTCTTCGGCATTCTTAAAGCGCGCCCGCGTGGCCAGCGATACAATCTGCGCCGAGCCGGTTTTACCGGCGATATCAACTCCAGGAACGTGCGCCGAAGGCGCCGTGCCTTCCGGCAGCAACACTCGCGACATCGCATCGGTAATAAAAGTCCAACCGTTGGGATCGATGGGAACGCTCTTGACTTCCGTAACGTGGCTCGCTTCCACGTATCCGCTGGGCAGTTCTTGAGGGTCGACCACGTGGGGAACAACCATCTTGCCGTCCATGGAGATTGCCGCGATGGCGCGCAGCAGTTGCACCGGCGTAAGCGCGACCGCGCCCTGTCCGATGCCCACCGAAATCGTCTCGCCAGCAAACCACTTCTGCTTGAAGTTCCGGATCTTCCATTCTTCCGAAGGCATCACACCGCTCACTTCATTCGGCAAGTCGATTCCAGTCTTCTGGCCCAGCCCCAACATGGTGGCGTATTTGGCAATGCGCTCAATGCCCAGCTTCTCGGCCAGCGTGTAGAAGAACACGTCGCAAGATTGGTAGATGGCTTTTTCCAAACCAACGGGACCGTGGCCGCCTTTCACCCAGCAGCCGAAACGGCGTCCATAAAATTCCGCCCCGCCGGTGCAGTTCACGTGCAGATCCTGCGCGATTCCTTCCTGCCAGCCGGCCACCGACATAATGATCTTGAAGGTTGAACCCGGCGCCAGTTGCGCCTGAATCGCCTTGTTTAGCAGCGGCTTGTCGGGATCGGTAACTAGCTTGTTCCACTCATCGCGCGAAACCCGCACGGCAAAATCGTTGGGATCGAACGTTGGCCGGCTTACCATCGCCAAAATCTCCCCGGTACGCGGGTCCATGGCAACGATGGCGCCGTTTTTCCCTTCCAAAGCTTCTTCGGCGGCGATCTGCAAATCGATGTCGACCGTAAGCTTCAGCGGTTTTCCGGCGATCGCGTCCGTCTCTCCCAAGAGCCCCACTTCGCGGCCATGGCTGTTCACCAGCGCGCGCCGCGCTCCATTCGTCCCCATTAACGCATCGTTATACTGCCGCTCGACCCCCGAAACTCCCACCACATCGCCCGGGTTATAGAGCTCAAACTGCGGCTGGTTGAGCATGTCTTCGGTTACTTCGCCCACGTAGCCGATCAAATGCGCCATGAATCCGTTGCGCGGATACAGCCGGCGATGGGCCACGATCGTATCGAGTTCCGGAAGCTCATTGCGATGCGCGTCGATGAACGCCAGCTCGTCCGGCGTGATGTCTTCTTTCAGAAAAATTGGCTGGTACTGCGGCATGGAAGAGAAATGGCGGATGCGCGCCCGCACTTCATTTGGATCGAGATGCAAGCCTTGCGCAATCAGATCCGCGTCGGCATTCAGGTCGCGGGAGGAGTCACGCAGTAGTAGCGCGGAGAAGGAAGGGTAGTTGTCCACGATGATGCGCCCTTCGCGGTCCAGAATCTTGCCGCGGGGCGCGAGGATGGGCACGTTGCGGATGCGGTTCTTTTCGGCAAGCGTGGCGTACAGATCGCTTTGCATTACCTGGAGCCGCCATAATCCATAAGCCAGCAC
>JBAUVJ010000392.1:0-9753 GCA_049583165.1 Candidatus Sulfotelmatobacter sp.
GACCAGATGGGATCGTTTTCCTGCGAGTTTATGGTTTTCGGTAGAATTCTCGCGAGAGATTTGCAGTTTTCATAGCTAGAATGTGATTTTGTCTTGCTGTAAACGACGGCTTGACTCGCATTCGATCTCGAAGAGTGTTGGTTCATAGCTGGACACTGTAAGGTCAGACCTGATTTTGCGGGTTTCGTCATTCTCCTATAACAGCGCACATTGGGCCGTGGTGGTTGGCCGTATGGATGCAGAGGAGACATCTAATGTCCTTCCGCATTCGCCATTGCGTGGAATGTCCGCAATGCCACACCTGCTATCTGATTGGCTTCAGCCCGTATCAAAACGGCGCATATCTCTCGCGCACCAGCACCGGCTCGTCGGAAGAATACACACTCCATTGCTATTGCGAAGGAGCATCCTACCCGAGCTCCTGGCGGTGGCGCGAAGCGAAAGCCTGCGCGATCTCGAAAGCGGCGCATGACCGCGGCTACGGAACAGTCGGGGAGATTTGGCCTATAATCCGACCGCCGCAGGGTGAGTCGCGATTCGACATCACCGAGTACGTCAATTTGAGGAACAGCTAAGGCATTGTGAGTGATCGGGGTTCGTTTTTCCCGCTTATTTCCGATACAACTCTTAGAGACCTGGCAGCTAGAACCGGTGTCCTGAAGGAAGTAGAATGACGCCATGAAGGCGCTGTCACTCCGCGGAATCGCCCGAGCCTACATGATGTCGATTGTGTTCTGGTGCGGGTTCGCGCTGTTGATGGGCTTGCAGTACACGCCACCTGACAGGCAACATCTTTGGTCGTCGTTACTAGACTTGCTGGTCGGGACGGCGCTTCGAGGTTTTGCTTTAGCCTTTTGGACCCCGCCGATTTTTTTTCTGGTCGCGAAGTATCTCAGTTTCTCCAACCGCCGTTTGCGTTATGCCCTGCTCTGGAGCCTTGGAGCAGTGCCCTTCGTAGCACTTTACTCGAGCATACTCTGGGTGCTGATTCCTCACTACGACGACACATTGCATAGATACCTGCCCCGCACTTTTCAATCCTGGGTCGAGATGATCCGCTACGGATTTGCCGACCAGATTTTCATATTCGTCGCAATCGTGGTCGCGGCCCATGCTTACAACTATCTCAAACGTTTGCAGAGACAGGAGCGCGAGAAGTACGAATATCAGCAGGCGCTCGCTGCCAGTGAACTGCAAGCTCTCAAGATGCAACTCCATCCCCACTTTCTTTTCAACACGCTCCACGGGATCGTGACGCTCATTGACACTGATGGCAAAAGCGCCAAGGCCATGATCGTGAAGTTATCGAATTTGTTGCGCAGAGCGCTGGATCGCGATAGTTCGGATCTGGTTCCGTTGGAGGACGAATTGAAGTTCGTGAGGGAATATCTCGACATTGAAAAAATGCGCCTCGGGAGCCGGCTCAAGGTCGAGTGGCTGGTGTCTCCGGAGACATGCCGCATGTTGGTGCCGCAGATGATTCTGCAACCGCTGGCGGAAAATGCAATTCGACATGGCGTTGCTTCATCGCGCGAGGGCGGCTGGATGGAGATTTCGACGAGTACGAGCCAGGGGACTCTCATCATAAAGTTGCGAAACAGTGTTGGGGGCAGAGCATCGAACGGAACCGGAGTCGGGCTGCGCAACGCGGAAGCCCGGCTGAAGTATCTATATTCCGGTGATGCCAGTCTTCGCCTCGAGCTTGCTGAGGATCATACAGCCACAGTGTTTCTGTCGCTGCCGGCTTTGAGCTCGCGGCAGGCCGGCGTTGAAGGGCGGCAGGTCCAGACCGTTCACTAAAGAGGATTGGTGATGCGTGTTCTCATCGTCGACGACGAACCTCTGGCGCGAACTGCCCTGGCGCAGATCTTGACCGCAAGGGCCGACGTTGAGAGTTTCGATTCCGCGAACGATGCGATCGAAGCGCAAGAGCGCCTGGCAAAAATCAACTATGACGTGATGCTGCTTGACGTTAGCATGCCTGAGCTGTCTGGACTCGAGCTATTGACTCGTCTGCAACATTACGAGCGGCCTTTACCTTCTGTCGTGTTCGTAACGGCACACGGAGAGCATGCTCTGGCGGCTTTCGAAAAACATGCAGTGGACTACATTGTGAAACCGTTTTCAGAGGAACGCGTGAATCAGGCCCTGGACTTCGCCTCTCGCAGAACAGCGAGCGAGCGTGCGGCAAGACTGATTGAGTTTCTGCCACAACTGAAGGCCATGGCTCATCAGTCGCCTTCCAGCTTCGGAGCCAAGATCGGAATCAAGAGCAACGGCCGGATTCTTTTCATCGACCCACACGATATCGCCGTTGTAGAGGCGGAAGGGAATTATGTCCTGCTTCGGCGGGATACCGGGTCCGATCTACTGCGAGAATCGATTTCCACGATCGCAGAAAAACTGGAGCCCTACGGATTTGTCAGAATTCATCGCTCGGTATTGGTGAATGCATCTTTCGTGCAGGAGATCCGCCCGTGCTCTACAGGTGAATATCAGCTTCGCCTGAAGGGAGGAAAAGAGTACACCGTTACACGAACCTACAAGAAAAATCTGAAGTCTCTTGCAGACTTCTGGATTGGAACGGGTACCTTCCTAAACTAGCTGAGCACCATGTATTCTCCGGCGCCTTCCGTGCCCCGCCTGTAAGTCGATCCCAAGCCTAAGATACGAGAAATCGAGGTTACTTACGTAATTACTCAGTGTTCAAATTGTGGTTTGGATCAGTTTGAATATGTTCCCCTATAGGTAGTTGAGTGTAAAAGACATCCGGAGCGGACTGCCGATCGTTCTCCATCGGAAGCGTCAGCATTGCTGAGAAAACGCCAATCAGGGCTGAGATTCTGTTAATGACTTCGCGAACGATCATTCGCCACGCTTTTGTTCCCCTCCTGTTTGTGTTGTTGTATCTGCTGCTGAACCGTCCCGAAGTCATTGTCCTTTCTCGCATTGGATTCGTAGCGTGGTACCCGGCCATCGGCGTGTCAATGGCGCTAATGCTGGGCGTGAGCCCGTGGTACGCATTGCTGACCTGCTTTTGTTCCGCTCTTGCTGACAAGCTCATTTACGGGCAACCGCTTGTATCGTTCAGTGCCGCAGTGGATTCTGCGGGTTTGGCAGTTTGTTACGGCGCGGCGGCCTACGTATTGCGGGGTCCGTTGCAAATAGATCTCGGGTTGCGGCGGCGGCGAGATGTGGTTCGCTACGTTTTTGTCAGCTCGGCGGCGGCCGTGTTGGCTACGTTTTTTGGTGTCGCCTGCCTGATTGCGGATCACGGCATTACCTGGCATGAAGGCCCGGCGGCAGCAGTCGTGTGGTTCCTGGGCGATACGATCGGCTTGATCGGTATCGCGCCGTTTCTTCTCGTCCATGTATTACCGCGGGTTCGCAAGTGGCTATCCCCGTTACCCTTGCAACATCAGCCAGTCAAGGCGCGCTCCGCGAGGACAAAGCTCACGGTGGGTGCGTTGCTGGAATCCTGTGGCCAAGCTCTGACGATACTTGCGGTCTGCTGGTTGATGTTCGGGGGGAAGGACGGACAGTACGGGAATTTTTATACGGCTTTCATTCCGATCATCTGGATTGCGATGCGTCATGGAGTGCAACGAGTTGTTACCGGCCTGCTTGCGCTAAATTTCGGAATCGTAGTTGCGATGCATTTGTTCCCCCCTAATGCACTTTTGTTCACGCGAATCGGTCTTTTCATGCTCGTGGTGTCCGCGTTGGGGTTGATTGTTGGATCGGAGGTCAGCGAGCGGCACCGTCTGGGGATTGCGATGAAGGAACAGACAACTTATTTAGATTCGCTGATCCAAAATAATCCGCTTGGGATTGTGGTTCTTGACCGCCAGGGCCAGGTAGAACTGGCGAATTCTGCTTTCGAGAAACTTTTCCAGTACGACCGGCGTGAACTCGCAGCGATTGATATTGGGAGCATGACACCGCCCGATCGTGACGCGACGGACTCGGCGCAACTGATCCCCCAGATCTTTGCCGGCAATGCGGTGCACAGAACAGTTCGGCAGAAGCGCAAAGACGGGCAAATCCTGGACCTGGCACTGCACGGTGTCCCGCTGCTGCTGAACACCGAGGTACAGGGCGCATACCTGATCTATGAGGACATTTCTGAGGAAGCCAAAGCGATCGAGGCGCAGCGGCAGCATGCAGAGTCGTTAGATCTGTTGGTGAAAGAGTTGGAACTTCGCACGCAACAGATGACCTCACTGAATGAAATGGGCTCGCTGCTGGAGTGCAGTCCGACCGTCAAAGATGCCTGCGCCGTCGTTGTAGATTCGGTGCAGAAGCTTTTTCCAGAGGCCTGTTCTGGAGCGCTGTATTTGTTCAAATCGTCGCGAAACCTGATTGAGGCGGCAGTTCGATGGGGAAAAACAGGCGTGTCGGAGCAGACGTTCCTTCCCGATGCGTGCTGGTCCCTTCGCCGTGGCCAGCCGCACTGGATTGAGTCTCCGGGAAGTGGCGTCACTTGCCAACATCTGATAAAGAGTTCAAATACGCAGTGCCTGTGTGTGCCGATGGTCGCGCAAGGGAACACGGTTGGTGTTTTCTATCTCGAATTCGAGAGCACTGCGGAACTCCGGCACGATCCTGCCGCGGAGAGTCTTCGGAATTCTCGTCAGAGCCTGGCCGTGAGTGCAGCATCGCAGATCGCTCTTTCTTTGGCCAGCTTGCAGTTGCGTGAAACCCTTCGTGAACAATCGATTCGCGATCCGCTCACTCGGCTGTTCAATCGGCGCTTCCTCGAAGAATCGCTGGAAAGGGAGCTACAACTGGCCAGCCGCAAGAAGCAGTCCATTGCCGTTCTTTTCCTCGATCTGGACCACTTCAAGAAGTTCAACGACGTTTTCGGTCACGATGCAGGAGATATGGTTCTTCAATCCCTTGCCGAGCTGTTTCGCAACTTCTTTCGCGTCACCGATATATGCTGCCGCTACGGCGGCGAGGAGTTCGCCATTATCATGCCTGAATCATCGGCACAGGATGCGGCTTTGCGAGCGGACGCATTGCGTTTAGAGGTAAAACGCCTGCGCTTGCATTATAAGAAAGAGCCGCTTGGGCCGCTCTCAATCTCGGCAGGGGTGTCTGCGTTTCCGGAGCATGCTGCAACCTCCGAAGAATTGCTCAAAATCGCGGACCAATGTGTCTACGAATCCAAAGCGCGCGGCCGGGATACGGTGACGGTGGCGTCTCCACAAAACGCTTGATTGCGTTTTTCATCTTACTCAATTACCAGTTCGGCCTCGCGATCTGAACTCTGTTGAGGCGCCGGCTGGGGTGGCTCAGGTGGCGGTTCTCCTGCGATGTCGGCTATTTGCAAGCGTAAATTACCCGGGTTTGTAGCATAGGCGAGGCCGGTCTCCACTTCGATGATTCCCGCGCGAATCAACTGCTCGATGCCGCCATCGAAGTGCTGCATACCTTCGGTGTCACCATCGCGCATCGCGTCCAGCAAGGTCTTGCCTTCGTGTTCGCCTTTTTCCAGATATTCGCGAGTGCGCACCGTTGCTTTCAGGATTTCGAGCACCGCTACGCGGCTCTTGCCGTCTTTTGAAGGGAGCAGGCGCTGCGAAATTATGTAACGGAAGCTTTTCGCCAGACGGTTGCGGATGACATGCTGCTCTGCCATGGGAAACACGCCCACGACGCGTTCAACTGTCTTGGAGGCGTCGATGGTATGGAGCGTGGAAAGAACAAGATGGCCAGTCTCGGCGGCTTCCAGCGCAATCTCAATGGTTTCTTTGTCGCGCATTTCGCCCACGAGGATCACTTTTGGCGCCTGGCGCAGCGCAGCCCTCAGGGCTAGAGCGAAATTGGGCGTGTCGCTGTGCAACTCCCGCTGGTGGATGATCGATCGCTTGTGCCGATGCATGAATTCGACCGGATCTTCGATGGTGATAATGTGATACGCCTTGGTCTCGTTGATTCGATCGAGAATCGCCGCCATGGTGGAAGACTTGCCTGAGCCGGTCGGACCGGTGATCAGCACGATGCCGTTTTTCAAATCGGCGATGTCGGCCAGTTGCGGAGGCAACTTTAGTTCCGCGAACGAGGGAATGCTTTTGGGGATGACCCGCATCACGATCGCGTGGCTTCCCCTCTGCACAAATATGTTGACACGAAAGCGGCATTCCCCCGGCAAGCTGTAGGAAATATCGCACGACCCTTGTTCTCGCAATGCGGCCAATGCCTGCTGGTTGCCGCCGATGAGTTCCTCAGAAATACGGCGGGTATCCTCCGGGCTTAGCGGAGGCAAACCCGTAATCTTGACCGGTACGAGTTGCCCGCTCACTTCAATGTGCGGCAGGCTGCCGGGCGAGAAAATTAAATCGCTCACGCGCGCCGACGCACGCAGCATCGCCGAGAGCAAAGTTGCGGCAGGGATCGCAGCAGGCTTAGCCACAGCGGGAATCGCAGGCTTGACGACAGAAGGGTTGGGAACGGGAACCTTAGTAGTTGCGTCCAGGGGATATTCTCCTCACTCCAGGTGCAGCTTACCGTTCGCCGCGCAGGCTCCTCAAGTCACAAAGGTAGTGGTGCTCACGGCACATGAGTGTAAGTCGCGAATGTTGCATTAATATGAATGCTGTAATTATTTAACGGAAGTTACATTACTGCTGCTGGCTGGCTATTTGCTGGAGTAACTGTTTCGATGTCTGACGAAGTCTTTGTCGACTTAACCATTTCGGGCCAGTCCTTGCAGCAACTGCGAGAAATAGTTGTCAAAAGAATCTGGAGCTGTAAACATCGCGCGCGCGGAGAGATTGCCAATTATGTGGCACAAAGCTACTCGCATTGACAATCTACAGTGCGTAGTGTAGGACATCGTAATAATCATGTATTACCGCAGTGTGTCGTGCGTATTGACCCGACTATAGTTATGAAGGGCCGCGGGTTTGGTTCTTACTTCAAGGCGTTGGCGGCGGGCTCCAGCCAGGAAAACACGACGTTGTTTAGAGAGGGGAATTGCGATACCAGAAGGCTCAGGAGCGGCAGGGCAACGAATGTTCCCATGCGTAGCCAGAATGCAACTCCCAATTCTCCGGGTTTGGTTTGAGTTACAAGGCTAAGGATGGAGTCGCGGTGGACATGGGAGGAAACATAACCCACCACTCCCACGATAAATATCAGCAAGAGAATTGCCCCGGAGCGCAAGGCGATCATAGGCTCAAACGGATAAGAGTTCACGGAGAGCACAAGGAAAACGTAGATGCCGATGGCAATCATTTCCAGAGCCTTCATGCGGAGCAGAATGCTGAGAATGAAATTGAGGTAGACCAGGGCTACGAAACGCTCGGCGAGCCGAGTAGCTAAGGGAAGTTCAGGATTGTCCTCATCTTTTTTCGCATCCTCGCCGGAAGAGACTTCGCATATGATCAGCCCTTCCTCACTCCACCATTTGGGCTGCAAGTATTTCAGCGCCGCGGCGCAGGTCTTGCCGATGTGTTTTTGAAGATCGCTGTAGAGCGACATCAAACGATCCGAGGAGTCGTCGTCGGTCTGTGGCGCTGGGGTTTTAGCTTCCGAAGCGTTGACGGATTCGATTGCAATCTGCGGCTGGCTGGCCTGCACTCTGTTTGGCGCGAGTTTGCCGCGGATGTTGTCCTGCGCTTGGGCGGTTTGGTTGATAGCTTTCACCAATTCCCGGACCTCTTCGGAACATTCGCCGGCCTCGATTTCTTGCTTCAGGTGTTCCAGAGTCTCCAGTTCGCGTGAGACCAGCCGGTAGAGGTCCTGCAACCGACCACCTCCGAGACGCCAAAATGGTTCCCAGGTAAAGTTCAGCGCGGCGAAGGCGCGCCGGATGGGAAAGTGGTCGAGAAGGACCAAAATTCTTCGGCATTCAAGCCAAATCGCGAGTAGACGAAATATAGCGCCAAACAGGGAGAGCGTTACTGCTGCCAGCATGCCCGCGTATATCCACTCAAAGTGCCTTGTTTCCAAACTCAGCAGAGGATGGCCGTAATCCAAGCTAAACAACGCCACGATGAAGACGAAAAACGCCGCTAGATATACGCGGCGAGGGCGAGTGCAAGGGAGCGCAAGTCCAACCAGCTTGCTGGCGAGGCTTTCCGCAGGCCACTGGGGGTTGGTGACAGCCGCCGTGGTGTGGCCTGGGGTCGGGATAGCTGGAAGGTCGCTGTCACTGGGCAGCTGTGGTCGTCGCTTATCCAACAGCGCGAGACTGGAAAGGGAAAACCAGGCCCACCACAAACCCGCTGCCAGCAGACAAAGAAAGGGTAACAAGGGCGACACACCGGAGCTGAGGTGAATATAGCGATACAAGAAAGGATTGTGTGCGTGACCGGGAGCTACATACAGAATCACAAAACAAACGACCAACGCGGCAGCGACCCAGCCGAAAATGACATGATCATGCCGCGTTGCCCTGCGCTTGAGTTCAGAGATACAAACGTAGCAAAGAGCAAGAGTGGCTGCCAAGGCAACGAGGAGGCAAACGATCGGCAAGACTCCCAGCTTCCACCAGGCCGCCCATGGCCATACCAGCAGCAGCAGCGCGACCAATAACATCCAGCCGATGATCGCAATCAGCGCCGAACGGCAAGGATCGTGAACGCGCGCCAGCAACGTCAAGGCGGAAGAAGAAGACAGGATCGAGCTTTCACGAAGAAGCAAACAATACAGTGCAATCAGCGCTACCACGAGACCACAGACTATCCCCCAGAGTACGGGCCAGGGCGGGGTGAAGTCTTGTGGGGCAGAAGTTTCGGCCAGTCCGATGGGCCGCACTGAGGAGGAGGCGTCTCCCGAGCTGTAGTTGACATCGTCCAAAATGGCCAGAGGCCAAAATCCGCCGCGGCCTAAAACCGTCAGCCAAACCACCGGCGCCAACGGGTAGATCTCGGAGGGACGATTCCCCGCCAAAACGGGCCAGCCATATTCCGCGTAATGAGCTACCGGCAGGACAGCGGGCTCGCCGATTTTGCAACCTACGGCGGAAAGCGACTGGAAGCATTTGATCTGCGAAAGCGCAGCGTTATAGATGCCGGCGGACACGGCGGCGGGGAAGACGTGTTCGGCATTCGTATCTCCAGGCAGGGATTTCGGGATGGCGACCTCCTGGCTCAATCCCGGCAACAGAGAATAAGTAGTCAAGGCCATGACGCCATGCAGCAGGGAGACATCGTCGGCGTCGCGGCTGAGGAGAAGATCGGCCCCCATGGCCACGACGCGGGCTTGCGAATAGCCTTTTTTCAGGAATGCGCTTAAGAAGAGAGTGTCCGCGGGGTTTGTGGCTTGTAACACGACAAACTGAATATGGCGCTCCCTGATCGAAGCGATGATTCCCAGCAATATCGACTCCTGAGACAAAGGAGTCTCGGAGTGGGCATACTGCGGCGCGCTGTCATCGTCACTCCCCGTGTCCTGGAGGTTAAGGGGTAAGGTGGAACGAATCTGATAGGGGTCGCTGGACGAGGCCAATTTCTGCTGGAGTCCCTGCTGGTAGGCGCTGCGCAGTTGGGAGATATCGCGGGGAAAATAAAGGTGAAGCATGAGTTTTTCATCCGCGGTTGCAATTGCATCTTTGTCCGGGCACGCAGGCTTCTTCCCCTCGTTCCCGTCTGTAGATTGGTTTTTGGGTGGCGCAGAACCCGAGGAATCCTGGTTTCCATAGGCCGTTTCGTCTTCGGCCAAGAGAGCAATTTTTTCCGGCTGGTAACCTCTCGCTTTTTCGAATTCGACAAACTTGCGCAGCATGTACAGATCGCTCTGTAG